>CANGYY010000049.1 GCA_947458585.1 Cyclobacteriaceae bacterium
AATTTTTCAATTACCAACCAACCCAAATAATCTTTTAGTATGAACAGACGTCATGCGTTGCGGCATATCGCCCTGATTTCTGGAGGGCTTGCGCTGATTCCCTCCTGTGATTTTAGCAAGGAAGACATCCTTGCCGCTTACGAAAACCTCAAAATCACCGCTACACAGAAGGCACTTCTTGCAGCCATTTCCGACAGCATCATTCCTGCTGGGGAGATCAAAGGAGCCTTGGACTTGGAAGTAGTTGACTTTATCCTTGTGATGGTCAACGACTGCTATACCCAAGAAAACCGTGAAAATTTCACTGCAGGATTGGAGGCATTTCCAGATTATGCAGAAAAAACTACCGGAAAGAAATTTGAGGCACTTTCCACCAAAGAAAAAGAAGCCTTCCTCTTGGAAGCAGGAGCACTCACCGGGGACGATACCACCGAAGGCAAGCGTCTTGCGGGCATTGGCTATTTCCTGAGCAGCGTGAAGCGCTTTACCATCCAAGGCTACATGGCCTCCGAATACATTCAAACCGAAATCATTCCCTACTCCCTGATTCCAGGAGAATACAATGGGGCAGTCTTGATTTCAGACCTTCAAAAAACACGAGTAAATGGCTAATCTTAATTTACGCAGTACGCAGGAGCGTACTTATCAGGCCATTGTGGTCGGCTCTGGCATCAGCGGTGCCTGGGCAGCAAAAGAACTCTGTGACTTGGGTGTGAAAACCCTGATGATTGAGCGAGGTCCAGACGTAACCCATATCAAGGATTACCCAACCACCAACATGCTTCCGCATGAATTTCCCCATCGGGGGCAATTGACTGAGAAGATCAAGGAAGAAAATCCCGTGATCAGCAAGTGCTATGCCTTTCGAGAGGATGCCATGCACTTCTTTGTGAAGGACGCCGAACATCCTTATGTACAAGAAAAGCCATTTGATTGGATTCGGGGCTACCAAGTGGGAGGCAAATCCCTGCTTTGGGCACGTCAAGTACAGCGCTGGTCCGACTTTGACTTTGAGGGACCTGCTCGCGATGGCTTTGCCGTAGATTGGCCTATTCGCTACAGGGACATCGAAAAATGGTACAGCCATGTGGAAAAGTTTGCCGGCGTATCTGGATTCAAGGATGGCATCGCCCAACTACCTGATGGAGAATTTCTTCCCGGCTACGATCTCAATGTAGTGGAGAAGTACTTCGCCGAGACGATGAAGAAGGAGTATGGAGGAGAGCGTCATGTGATTTCGGCACGCTGCGCCCACATTCATGGCAATGCAGATGCCTTTGCTGCACAAGGCAGAGGGTCCTGTCAAAACCGTAACCTGTGCCAGCGTGGCTGTCCTTTTGGAGGCTACTTTAGTTCCAACTCGTCCACCATTCCTTGGGCATTGAAGACCGGAAACCTCACCATCCGACCGGATGCGGTGGTGCATTCCGTGATCTACGACGAGGCAAAAGGCAAGGCTACAGGTGTCCGCATCATCGATCGCTTGACCAAAGAAGTGGAAGAATTTTATGCAGACGTGCTCTTTATCAATGCAGCTGCTTTGAATACCAACGCCATCCTACTCAATTCCACATCCACCCGCTTCCCGAATGGTCTGGGCAATGACAGTGGGGTATTGGGCAAGTATGTGGCCTTCCACAACTACCGCGCTCGCGTGTCGGGAGAGTACGAGGGTCATGCCGAGTACACCACCTCAGGAGGTAGACCTACCAGTGGGTATTTCCCACGATTCCGAAATGTGTACAAGCAGGAAACCGACTTTCTACGGGGCTATGCGGCAGGCTTCTCGGCCGGCCGTGGAGTGGGTCCGGATACCAGTGGCATCGGGATGGAACTGAAAAATAACCTCCTGAATCCAGGGCAGTATGGACCTTGGCATGTAGGATCGCACATGATGGGCGAGACACTGCCAAAGGAAAGCAATTACGTGGCGCTAGATAGCAGCCTGAAGGACGAGTGGGGCATTCCCCAACTCAAGGTGAGCATGGACTACGATGACAACGACGAGAAGATGGTGAAAGACTACCTCGAGCAGATGACGGAGATGTTTACGAAGGCAGGCTTTACCAACATCCAAACTTCCGACAGCAAGCAGGCGCCAGGCTTGGATATCCACGAGATGGGCGGAGTGCGGATGGGTAAGGATCCCAAGACCTCCATGTTGAATGCCAACCATCAGTTGCACGCCGTGCCTAACGTGTACGTGACCGACGGATCATCCATGACCTCGACCTCTACCCAAAATCCTTCGCTGACCTACATGGCTTTTGCAGCCCGAGCTGCACACCATGCCGTGGCGGAGAGCAAGAAGAAGTAAGGAGGATAGACCCCAAAAAAAAACCGAATCAGGACTGATTCGGTTTTTTTTGTGCGTATTAGTTGATGGGGCTTAAAAAGGCAATTTCCCCAAGTCCACATTTCCACCGGAGAGGATGATACCGACTTTTTTTCCGGCAAAGCGCTCCTTGTTGGCCAGTAAGGCTGCTAGTGGAACAGCACAGGAGGGCTCGATGATGATTTTCACGCGCTCATAGACGAGGCGCATGGCTTCGATGATTTGCGGATCTGTAGCGAGTAAGATATCCCGGACATGGGCTTGGATTACCGCAAAGTTGCTTGTACCCAAAGAGGTTAAGAGTCCGTCTGCGATGGTAGTTGGGCCCGTTTGTGGAATGATGTATCCTGCATGAAAAGAGCGGTAGGCATCGTCTGCCCCTGTAGGTTCCCCGGCGATAACTTCAATCTGGGGATTCAGGTAATGAGCTGTGAGGGCTGTGCCGCCCAACAATCCTCCCCCGCCAACAGGTGCCATTAGGATATCTAGATCTGATTGGTCCTCTAAGAATTCGAGCGCGCAAGTTGCCTGCCCCTCGATCACGTCCAGGAAGTCGTAGGGAGGAATAAAAGCGGCTCCGGTGCGGGCAACTACCGCTTCCAAGGTGCTTTCTCGGGCTTTCAGATTGGGTTCGCACTCGATGATTTCTCCTCCATAGCCTTTGACGGCCTTCTTCTTGATTTCGGGAGCATTGGAAGGCATGACGATGTAGGAAGGAATTCCTGCTACTGTGGCGGCCCGAGCAAGGGCAGCGGCATGGTTGCCCGAACTGTGCGTTGCCACACCTTTTTCGCGTTCGCTGGGGGTAAGTTTCATGACCGCATTGGCCGCGCCTCGAGCCTTGAATGCGCCGACTTTCTGAAAGTTTTCGCACTTAAAGTAGATGCTGCATCCTGCAATCGCATCGATGGCCTCCGAGGTGAGGATAGGCGTGCGGTGGATAAAAGGCTGGATGCGGGCATGCGCCGCTCGGATATCGGAAAGGCTAGGAAAGTTCATGAGGTAAAGATAGGGGAAGGATGGAAATTGGAAGTACGAGCTACGAAATACGAGAAGGGGAACTAATGTCAAACACCGAACGCTGATTGAAGAATTTCGAAGTGGGGAATCATTGAATTGAACTACTAACCGTGTCTGCAAAAGTCTTGCTACTTGCTACTCTGCCTTAGTCTAATCTCTTGTTTCTTGCCTGCCTACCGCAGGCAGGCATCTTGCTTCTCGATGCATCTTGCTACTTGATACTAAAGTCTAATCTCTTGTTTCTTGCCTCTTGTCTCTTGTCTCTCCCTTCACCCCTTCCACTGAAACGATTTTTCATCCACCGCTCGCATGGTGCAGAGCACCCCGTCCAGGTGGTCGTATTCGTGTTGGATGAGTTCGGATATCGCTCCTTCCACTTTCCATACTTGCGGTTGCCAGTACTCGTCCAAATAGTGGAGGCTGAGGGACTGGTGGCGCTTCACCCGAACGAGTAGGTTGGGGAAACTCATGCAGTCGTCCCATAATTCAAACCCTTCTTCGCTTAACCCCTTCAACTCTGGGTTGATCACCACAAAGGGACGGTCGAGCTGAAGGTAGAACAGGCGCTTCATGATTCCTAGCTGAGGAGCGGCGATGCCTCTACCAAAGCCATACACCCGGCGTACATCCTCCATGGCTTCGTGGAGCTGCTGTATCCAGCCTGGGACTTCGGACAGTTCCTCCCGAAGCACAGGGGCACATACTTCATAGAGTCTAGGATCGCCGAGTTTGAGGATATCGTGGATGGTTTTCATGAGTTATTAAATGAAGTAGAAATATAGTGGAAATAGGGTAGAAATAGACTCCGCTTCGCCTACCTGCAGAAGGCAGGCTCCGTGAAATAGGTAGGAATACCCGCCACGGCCTATCTACCGTAGGCAGGCGGGCGAGCTCCGTTGAAACTATTTCACCGTGCCTGCTCGGTTTATTTCCATTGTATTTCTTTAAATTATTCAATTCAAATGTATCCTTTCAGCCTGTTTCATGGAAAAATAATATAGGAATCCTTGGGAAATTATAATTGATGCTTAAATTGATAAAAAATTGACTTTTTCAAATATTGTAGTATGGGTTTAGAAAGAAATTCGAATCATAAATGGAAAGTTTATTTAACTTTTTTGGGATTATTGGTTTCATTTTCTTCCGTAGCACAAGAATCTTCACATACAGCAGGGGGAGATGGTGCATCGAGTACAGGTTCGGTGGCTTTTAGTATTGGACAAGTAGTTTACACCACACACAGTACTGGATTAGGAAGCGAGGCACAAGGAGTGCAGCAACGCTACGATCTGGTCAAAGTGAAATCAGTTTTCGAGTTGGCGCTCGTACAAACCAACTGGGGTACGGATCCCATCCTTCCTAGCAAGGTTAATGTGCTTCTCTCGGAGGGTCAGGCCGTTCAAGTGAGCGTGACTTGGAATAAGTCTACTTTGAACATCTTTGCCAGAGGAACCTACACTCTTCAGGGAGATCTCACACTACCCAACTACATCGATAATGCCGCGCAGGTTCGTGCCCAGATTCGGGTACAGGTCCTTCCTAAACCGGCTCCTCTAGACGTGACGTTGAATAACAATAGCTTTGAAGCTAACAAAAACAACTTTTTTATCCCGGTAGGGGACTTTGTAGTCACTGATCCAGTAGACAAGATTCACGTGGTCAGTCTCAATGGTCCTGGTTATGACAACCAATACTTTGAGATCAAGAACAACATATTATTCTGGAGCAGTGCTGACCCTGCCGCAGGTAAAGAGAGCTTTACCCTCATCATTCGAGTAACAGATCGAGATGGCAATACCCTGGACAAATTCTTTGAGATACGTAGAACAAGGGCAGCCTTTTCTGCATTGTCTATTTCCAACACCTTTACCCCAAATGGAGATGAGGTCAACGAATCTTGGGGAGTACCAGAACTTCGGTTCTTCGAAAAAGTACGCATCCAAATTTATGACCGAGGTGGACTACGAATTTTCTATACCGAAAATCCAGACATCCGATGGGATGGTACCCATAATGGGAAAGAATTGCCTGTAGGCACCTATTACTGGACAATCGAGGTTATGGAGACCGGTGAAATGAGACGAGGAGTGCTGAATTTGATTAAAAAATGAAGTAGGAATTAGAAATAAGGTAGAAATACAATAGAAATAGACTGCGCTGCGCCTGCCTGCGGAAGGCTCCGTGAAATAGGTTGAAATAGCAGCAGCATTTATTATTTCTCCGAGCCTCAGGCTCGGGTTATTTCTATGGTATTTCTACTGTATTTCAACACACTTGATGATAACTAGTACAACTATGAAGAAATTACTTTTCTCCCTTCTTTTCTTGCTGACTGCGACAACAGCGCTTTGGGCCCAAGCACCTCAACGAATGAGCTACCAATCCATCATCCGAGATGGGAGCAATGTGGTGGTGGCCTCCACTCCAGTGGGAATCAAAATTTCTGTGGTAAGAGGTACGGCTACTGGTACTGCAGTCTATGTAGAGACTCACCGCAAAACGACCAATGCCAACGGACTGGTGAGTCTGGAAATTGGAGAAGGAACAGCTCTTTTGGGAACTTTTGCAGGGATCGACTGGTCCAATGGACCTTATCTAATCAAAACAGAAACTGATCCTACGGGAGGGACCAATTACAGCATTCCTGGCATAGCCCCCTTGAATAGTGTGCCCTATGCGCTCTACTCTGCCAACGGCACTCCTGGTCCAAAGGGCGATAAAGGTGACACGGGAGCTACTGGCGCAACTGGTCCCGTTGGTGCAATAGGTCCGCAAGGGCTTAGAGGGGAAACTGGTCCCACAGGTGCTATAGGCCCACAAGGAGAAAGAGGACTTACGGGTGCTACTGGCGCAACTGGTCCCGTTGGTGCAATAGGTCCGCAAGGGCTTAGAGGGGAAACTGGTCCCACAGGTGCTACAGGCCCACAAGGAGAAAGAGGACTTACGGGAGCTACCGGAGCAACTGGCCCTGCTGGCGCGACTGGTCCCGCTGGTGCAATAGGTCCACAAGGTCTTCGAGGGGAAACTGGCCCCACAGGTGCTACAGGCCCACAAGGAGAAAGAGGACTTACGGGAGCAACTGGCCCTGCTGGCGCGACTGGTCCCGCTGGTGCTACAGGTCCACAAGGGCTTAGAGGGGAAACTGGTCCCACAGGCGCTCAAGGTATACAGGGCCTAACAGGTGCTGCTGGAGCAGCAGGACCTGCAGGAACAAATGGAACTAACGGTACAAATGGACTGGACGGTAAGACGATTCTCAATGGAACAACAAATCCTACCAGCCAAGGCGTTGATGGTGATTTTTACATCAATACTACTAGCAACACGATTTTTGGTCCAAAGGCATCAGGGGTATGGCCTAGTGGGGTTTCGCTAGTGGGTCCGACAGGTGCGACAGGAATACAAGGTATTCAAGGTGTCCAAGGAGCACCTGGCACTAATGGTGTTGATGGATTGGCTGGTACTAATGGTACTAACGGTACAAATGGCCAGAATGGTAAGACGATTCTCAATGGAACAACAAATCCTACCAGCCAAGGCGTTGATGGTGATTTTTACATCAATACTACAACCAACACGATTTTTGGTCCAAAAGCCTCAGGGGTATGGCCTAGCGGAGTATCCTTAATTGGAATCGCATCCATTGGATCAATAAGTGGCACCTCTACAACCAATGGTGCAAGCATCACTTCTGGGGTGTTGAATTTAGCTCCAGCTGATGGAAGCAATGGGGGCATTGTGACAACAGGGGCTCAAACGATAGCAGGAGCGAAAACATTTAATTCAGACCTGGTTGTTAACCAAATTCGTTTTGGTAGAGGGTTAGGGGATAATGTACAAAATACAGCCGTAGGTTATTCATCTCTTACCAGTAATACCACTGGTGCTGGAAATACTGCTTTTGGATTTCAAGGACAGTGGAAGGGAACAACAGGTGGTGGTAATTCCTCTTTGGGATTCGCCGCCTTAATTGCAAACACGACTGGATCTGGAAATACGGCACTTGGATACCAAGCCTTGCAAAAAAATATAGGAAGCGACAACATTGCCATTGGGTTTAATGCGATGTATTTAAGTCAAAATTCATCAAACAACATTGTCCTTGGTACCCAAGCCTTGGATACGAGTACCGACGGAGCTGCAGATAACGTTGTTGTGGGAAAACAAAATGTGAGACTTGCAACCACCGCTTCAAGAAATGTGGTTTTGGGACATTATTCGGGGTCTTCAATAACGACAGAAACCAATAATACCTTAATTGGTTACCAGACTAATCTTTCAGTGGGCGTCACCAATGGTACTGCCATTGGAAATGGGGCTACAGTAGCCACAAGTAATCAAATACAATTGGGAAATACATCCGTTACCAATGTAAAAACTTCTGGAACCCTTACTGCTGATGCGGTAACCTATCCAAAAGCACATGGTACCAATGGGCAAGTATTAAGCACTACTGGAAGTGGAACGCTTACCTGGACTACACCTTCTACAACTGCTACTGCCTACAGTGGTACTTTACCTGTAGCAAATGGAGGGACCGGCGCAGCTACATTGACCGGTTACATCAAAGGAACTGGAACCACAGCCATGACGGCGAGTGCATCGATCCCTGTTTCAGATGTTTTGGGTGCAGCCCCACTGGCATCTCCAACATTTACGGGCACCCCTGCAGCACCTACGGCTACAGCAGGAACCAGCACAACACAGGTAGCCACAACAGCATTTGTTACCAATGCAGTAAGCACAGCTACTAGTGGTACCTTTGTTGATTTAACTACAAGTCAAACAGTAGCGGGAGTCAAAACTTTTAGCAGCGATATAAATGCAAACGGAGTGAAAATTGGTACGGGCGCAGGAAATGTTTCAACGAATACAGCTGTCGGACGTGACGCATTGAAAACTAACACTACGGGCGTTTCCAATACTGCTTTGGGTACTTCTGCGCTTGAGAAAAATTCAACTGCCGGTTATAACGTGGGCATTGGATTTGAAGCTTTAAAAAATACTACAACAGGTGGAAACAATACTGCCGTCGGAAGAGGCGCGATGCTTAATAATACTTCAGGAGATGTAAATACCGCCGTTGGGGAATTTGCACTTGTTTCCAACACAACAGGTAGATACAATACATCAATAGGTCATGAATCTCAATATCAAAATACAGCAGGCAACTCAAATACTGCCATTGGGGCTGCTGCTATTGATCGAATGACATCAGGAAGCAATAATGTCGCTTTAGGAGGTTTTGCTGGCCGATACTTTGGAACAGGAACGTCGAATAATAATACGGGCATGACTAGTAGTATTTTGATCGGATACGATACCCGACCCTCAGCAAATAATGGTTCAAATGAAATTGTTATCGGCACGAGTGCTATTGGCAACGGATCTAATACCGTAACATTAGGAAATACATCTATTTCAAATGTTAAAACCTCTGGCACGCTGACTGCTGGAACAGTAACTTATCCAAATGCCCATAATTCAACTACAGGACAAGTCCTAACAATTAATAACACTGGAACTGCAAGCTGGGCAACACCCGCTGCCGGAGTTTCATCTGTTGGATCAATTTCTGGTTCGTCCGCAGCCAACGGCGCTACTATTACCTCAGGCGAATTGAATCTTGCTCCTGCTGATGGAACAAATGGTGGAATAGTTACCACAGGTGCGCAGACAATTGCTGGTGACAAAACATTTACCGGAGCGATAAGAGGTAAGGTTTCTCTTTCATCTGAAGTTACTGCCAATCTGACCATTAACTCAAGTAATGCGGAGGACTATAATTCTAAAATATTAATTTGTAATCCTACTAGCGGTGCTATCACTATCACTTTTGAAAGTGGATTACCTTCTGGATTCAATTGTATGATTTTACAAAAAAGTGCCAATGCAAACAAAATTAATTTTGCTGCCGGAAGCAGTGTAACATTAAATAATCGCAATAACTATACTGCCACTGCTGGGCAATATGCATTGGCTACAGTTGTTCACATCGGAAATAATCTAATTGTAACTGCAGGTGATATGCAGTAAATAAAAATTAAAAAATAAAATATATGAAAAATCAATTTATCCTTGTTGTTGTTTTTATTTTCATGACAAGTACTTCATTTGCAAATAACCTCGTAATGGGAACCCCTACTGTAAGTGGGAGTACAGTTTCTTTCACCATAAAATGGGACAACAGCTGGTACGTAACCACAGGCCCATCGAATTGGGATGCTGTGTGGGTTTTTATTAAAAGACAGAACTGTGATCAGCCTAACCAAAATCCTTGGATCCACGCCAATTTAGCCGCAAATGGTCACTCTGTATCAGGTTCTCAATTACAAGTTGATTTGGCTTCTGATAATAAAGGTGTATTTATTCGTAGAAGTAGTGCTGGATTAGGAAATATTACCCAAGTCACTGTTACGTTGACATTAGCAGCAGCAATAAATAGCGATAATATTGGTGTTTATGGAATAGAAATGGTTAACGTGCCAGAAGGACAATTTTATATAGGGGATGGGGTAACCTCCAGTGCCAATGGTAGGAATGGTTGGGAATCTACGTTTTCGGACGGAAACACTACAAATCCAAAACTCATTACTCAAGCTATTGATAATGCAGGTATTGGCCCTAATTCAGCATATGTTAGAAATGGGAATGGAAGTACCATTTCATTACCAAATACTTTTCCATTAGGGTTTAAAAGATTTTATTGCATGAAGTATGAGATTAGTACTGCGCAATATGTGGGGTTTTTAAATACACTTACTTACAATCAGCAACTTCACCGTCAGCAAAATAATGATTGGAATATAACCCCTCCAACTTCGAATAGCGGAACATCTTTTATGGAAAATTGGGGATATAAGATTGTAATAAAAACTCCAGGGATATCAACAACTTCTCTTACTCCGGCAGTATACGCCTGTGATGCGAATGCAAATGGTGTATTTGATGAAGATTGTGATGGGCTATCTTTTCCAGTTTCCTTAGGGTTAGACCATTGGTTAGCCTATTTAGATTGGTCAGCCCTCCGACCTATGACAGAATTTGAATATGAAAAGGCATGCAGAGGTCCTTTGCAGCCTGTTCAAAATGAATTTGCTTGGGGTACTACAGACCTTAGTAATGACTACAATGAATTGAATTGGAAATGTAATAACGAGATCCCTCAAAATTTTCGATTAGGACTTAGTAATTACGTTACTGGAAGAGTACATCGAGCCGGTATGGAAGCTACTGCAACTTCCGATCGCGTCCATGCGGGTGCAACTTATTATGGCATTTTAAATATGACGGGAGGAATGATTGAAAGATGTGTGGGAGGTGGTGGATATGACTATTCCACGTTTACAACTGCAAATGGAGATGGAGATTTAACGAGCTTTGGTAATACAGATATGACAGTCTGGAATGCAATGAGTTTTTTTAATAGAGGTGCATCATTACAAAGAAGTGAAAGTAGTAAACTCTCTGAAAGATGGTGGGGAAATGATAATAGTTACGGCAATGCAATTTCTGGAAGGGGAGTTAGATCTTATTAATAAGAGATAGATGAGATTTTTCAAGCTCATATTTTTAGTAAGTTTCTACTTGTACTATTGCAATATAGCGAATAGCCAGATTGTTATGACTCCTATGCGAGGTGTAATCAATATACCATCGATTCCATCTACAATGTATTCTGGAGGTTTGGGAAGTGGTTGGAGTGCTAGGAATTTTAATCAAAATACCTGTACACCACTGGAAGTTGAGTCCATTTTTTTTGGGGGAGCTGGGTCTGGCACTTCGGAGAAGTCAATTGTTCAAATTTCTTGTCCACCACTTGCCGTGGAAGCTATATTTTATGGAGGGACAGGAGCAGGCACTTCAGAGAAATTGCTTGTTCAAGCCTCTTGTCCGCCAATGGATGTTGAATCCATATTTTTTGGGGGATCAGGAGCAGGATTTTCTGGCCAAACCCTAATTCAAACTGTGTGTACATACTAAGATTTTATGGCGAAGGAAATGTGAGAATTGGAGCTTGAAGCCAAACTTAATATCTATAAATTTAAATCATTCTTAATCCATCTCTTTCAGGGCTTTTTTACTTGAGACTATACTCCGGAAGCCCCTTTTTTCCCGTACTTTTGCGGCATGAATTACTTATCCGTTGAGAACCTCAGCAAAGCCTTTGGGGAGCGCAAACTTTTTTCCAATATCTCCTTTGGCATCGCCCAAGGACAAAAAATAGCCCTTGTGGGCATCAACGGGGCTGGGAAGTCCACCTTGATGAAGATCATCATGGGCCTCGAGATCCCCGATACGGGCCAAGTGGCCCTCAACCAGTCGGTCAAAATTGCTTATGTGCACCAAAACCCGGTGTTCGAAAGCAACCTGAGCATCTACCAAACGATCTTCGACCAGAGTAATTCGGAAATCCTCCAAGTCATCGAAGCCTACCACAAGGCCATGCTCGATGCCGAACGTGGTGTGGACAACTCGAACGAGATGTCTACCCTCTTCGAAAAAATGGACGCCCTCCAGGCCTGGGACTTTGAATACCAGGTCAAGGAAGTGCTGGGCAAACTCGGCCTTCACGATACCGAACTTGCCGTCGGCAACCTCTCCGGAGGACAGCGCAAGCGCGTTGCCCTCGCCAAAGCGATCCTCGAAAAGCCAGACCTGCTCCTCCTTGACGAACCGACCAACCACCTGGATCTAGAGACTATCGAGTGGCTGGAAGACTACCTTTCCAAGGCCAACCTGGCCCTCTTTATGGTGACACACGACCGCTATTTCTTGGAAAAGGTCACCAACGAAATCCTGGAATTGGACCAAGGCAAAATCCACCGATATCAAGGCAACTACGGCTACTTCCTCGATAAAAAAGCGGAACGCATGCAGATCGAGGACATCGAGATCGAGAAAGCCAAAAGCCTTTACAAAAAGGAACTGGATTGGATCCGTCGACAGCCCAAAGCACGAGGAACCAAAGCCAAGTATCGCGTAGATGCCTTTGAAGAAACCAAGGAAAAAGCCTTTACCAAACGGGAGGAACGCGACATTGAATTGACAGTTTCCACCCAACGTCTGGGGAACAAAATCCTGGAAATCGAAAAAATCTCCAAGGCGTTTGACGACAAAACCTTGGTCAAAGACTTCTCCTACATTTTCAAAAAGAAGGACCGCATCGGTATCATTGGACCCAATGGGGCAGGAAAAACGACCTTCTTGAAAATGATTACGGGTCTTCTTGATCCCGATCAGGGCAAGGTGACCGCAGGACAAACCACAGCATTTGGCTACTACCGCCAAGAAGAGGATCGCTTTGACGAGGAAAAGCGCCTAATCGATGTGGTCAAAGAAATTGCGGAAGTGGTGGTGTTGGACAAGGGACAGACGATTACGGTGAGCCAATTTTTAACCCAGTTTGGATTCCCTCCCAAGCAGCAGTTTACACCCATTGGGAAGATGAGTGGAGGCGAGCGCAGACGTCTGCAACTGCTTCTGGTGCTGATCAAAAACCCGAACTTCCTCATCCTCGACGAACCCACAAACGACCTGGATTTGATGACCTTGAATATCCTGGAGGAGTTTTTGGATACTTTCCCAGGTTGCTTGATCATTGTTTCCCACGACCGTTACTTTATGGATCGACTGGTCGAGCACTTGTTTGTGTTTGAAGGAGAAGGAGCGATCCGTGATTTCCCAGGAAACTATACGGACTTCCGCGAGTGGGAAGAGGAAAATGCAGATCAGAAGGCTAATCCGAGCACTCAACCAAAAGTTGAATCTAAACCAGTGCAGGTAGAAGCTCCTGTAATCCAGGAAGCGGCTTCACCCAAACTTAAAGCGAGTTACAAGCAAAAGCAGGAGTTTAAAAAAGTCAACGAAACCATCGCCCAACTGGAAACCGAAAAGGCAACCCTCACGGAGCAGATCACTGTAGGTACTCTGGATGTAAATCTGTTGCTCACCTGGACCACAAGGCTTCAGGCCATTGATGGAGAATTGGAAGAACTGGAATTGTCCTGGTTGGAACTAAGCGAACTCGACGGTATTTCCGATTGATTTAAGGGTTCACGCAAAGGCGCAGTGCCCGCCCGCCCACGGCAGGCTACTTTATTTGCTAGAGTTTTTTTATTAATCTCTCGCAAAGGCGCCAAGCCGCAAAGGGGGGGCTTAATCTTTGCGGCTCCCCTTCTTTGCGAGACATTCTTTTTTTTTCTTCGCGCAAAGGCGCAGAGGAGCAAAGCCTGCCTGCGGTAGGCAGGCCGCAAAGGGGTCTTGATCTTTGCGTCTCCTCTTCTTTGCGAGAGATTCTTTTTTTTCTTCACGCAAAGGCGCAAAGGGGTATTTTCTTTGCTGCCTGTCCAGTCCGCCGCGGCGGACGGGGAGAATCATTTTTTTGGAGAGTGCTTATAAATCATTCACTATACGAGCAATTCCGTTTTTGATTAGCGCCTCGTTGAAATTAATGAGAAGCCCTAATTTGAACCCAGTTAACTTCAAATAGGTCAATACCTGTTTTTTATGAACAGGTTCAAGTGCCTTCACCGACTTAAGCTCAATTAATACAAGGTCTTCCACGATCAAATCTGCTCGGAAGCCTAGATCCATTTCAATATTGTCCCAAAAGACAGGAATTGGATGTTGACGCTTTACCAGAAACCCTTCCTTACATAATTCATAATGCAGAACTTCTTCATATAGGGATTCAAATAACCCAGGCCCAAGTTTAACATGAATGTGATAGCAGGCGTCTACGATCACCTTAGCGAGGTAATTTTCCATAGTTTAAAAAAATGAATGATTAAAAAAATATAACTATTCTTGAATTTAGGCCTTTTATCGGTATTTCAAATCCTGCCTTTCAAATAGTCTTGCCTCAATTCTTCTGGGAATCTTTCGATGGCGTATCGGAGTAGGGTTCGAGGGAGTGAGCGGTAGTGTTTTTTTAAAAACTCGTTTGCAACCTCAAAATTTCGGTTTCCAACCTCTCTCACCATCCAGCCTACGGCCTTGTGCATCAAGTCATGGGGATGGTTTTTGAGTTTTTCTGCAAGTGCCAGAGCATCTGTAAACTCACCTTTCCGAATCCAATAAAATGCACTAATCATGGCGACGCGCTGCCTCCAAAGCACAGGAGATTCGGCTAGGGAGAAAAAGAGGGACTTTTCCTTCTTCCAGTAGTATGCCCCCAGGACTTGGGAACACGAAGTATCTACCAAATCCCAGTTGTTGATGAAATCCAAGTGCTCCAGGTAGAAATCAACCAATACCTGCCGATCTGCTTCCTGCTTCGTTTTTTCAAATCGATACACGAATGCCAAAAGGCCCGTCAATCGCATTTCATGGTAGGGATGCTGGATCAATTCGGATAGTAGCGGTAGTGGCGCTTGGGGTGCAAGTGTTTTGGCGATTAGTCGCTGCTGGGGAACCGTTACTCCTAAAAACAAATCCCCTTCCCCATATTCTCCTGGTCCTGTTTTAAAGAAGCCTTGTAGGAATGCCGCTTTTTCAGGGTTTCCAGCATCTTTCAGCCATAAAAACACAGCTTCTGCTTCTGGGCTCATGGACAAAATGTACCTAAAGCAAGTTGGATGGCTTTGGCAACAGTTACTTCACCTGCTGAATCAAATTTTTTCAAAGGGCGATTGGCGAGGATGGCATTGAGGCTGAGTACTTCATGCCCGAGAAGTTCCCCGAGGGCATAGTAACCGGCCGTCTCCATCTCAAAGTTGGTTAAGGAACGGCCTTTGATTTGAAGGGCAGCAAGGCGCTCAATGAGCTGATCAAAACGAGGTTTTAGTCGTACCTCTCTTCCCTGCGGGGCATAAAATCCAGGGCAGGTAAGCGTAATCCCTCGTGGGATGGAAGCGTCTAGCATTCCCAATAACTTGGAGGAAGCAGCGGCCTGGTAGGGTCTGAAGGGAAGTCCCAGCTCCGTTTGAATGGCCTGCCCAAAGTCCTGTGGCCCCCTCAATTCTGGGTAATAAGCCATCAGGGTGTCCATGCCGATTGCGATCTCTGAGGCCAGCAAGGTGCCCGTTGGGATGTCTTCTTGCAGGCTACCCGAAGTGCCGATGCGAATGATGTGTAAACTCGTTTTTTTGGGTTTGATTTGGCGAGTTTGCAGGTCCACATTGACCAAGGCATCCAGTTCCGTCATCAAAATTTCAATATTATCCGTGCCCATACCGGTGCTGATAACAGACACCCGATGCCCACTTTTCCAACCTGTATGCGTGATAAACTCTCGGTTTTGGATTTGAAAGTCTACCTGATCCAAGTGCTGCGATACGGTGGCCACGCGGTCAGGATCCCCTACGGTAAAAATTGTCGTTCCCAGATGCTCGGGCTTCAAGCGCAGGTGGTAAACACTCCCGTCGGGATTAAGAATCAGTTCCGTCTCAGGAATTTGCCGGCTCTCCATGCGATGTAGTCTGTTTGGAGGGGCTGCGGTAAATGCCCTTGTAAGGATTGTAGCCGTTGGAGTGTTTTTGGTAATACCCTGTGCCGTCGTAAGGGCGCTTATCAGGATTTTCCTTGCAGGTAGTGGAACAAGTACCTTCCAGTTCCCATCCACAGGATTCACAGATGGCGAGGTGCTCGTTGCAAGTTGGATTGGCACAGTTGACCATGCGGTCCGAAGCAGTTCCACAGACATGGCAGCAAGAGACGATCGTGGGATTGACCGTATTTACCTCCACGGCGATGCGGTTGTCAAAGACGTAGCATTTGCCCTCGAAGTCTTCGCCGCCTGCTTCCATGCCGTACTTGATGATGCCTCCGTGAAGTTGATACACATCTTCAAATCCTTGTTCCAAAAGGTAGGCTGAGGCTTTTTCACACTTGATGCCTCCGGTGCAGTAGGTGAGTACTTTTTTGTTTTTGAGGTGTTCGAGTTCCTTCACCTTTTCGGGAAAATCCCGGAAGTTGTCGATGTCTAAAGTAATCGCATTTTTGAATCGACCGAGTTCGTGCTCGTAGTTGGAGCGAACGTCAAGGATGACTACATCTTCTTGGTCTTTCAGCTGCTTGAATTCCTCCGGTTCCAGGTGCTTGCCTGTTTTTACATTGGGGTCGAGGTGTCGCAGGGAAGAATGCACGATTTCAGGCTTGTAGCGCACGTGAATTTTGGCGAAAGCATGCGTTTCGTGGGTATCGATTTTGAACTCTGTCTTCGCAAATCGTGGATCGGCTTGAATGTAGGCCATGTACTTCTCGCAGTCGGCAGCCAATCCAGATACTGTTCCGTTCAGCCCTTCGTCGGAAATGATGATGCGGCCGCGAATGTTGTTTTCCACACAGAAGAGGTGGTGCTGCTCCCGGTATTCTTCAGGATTGCAGATGTCTGCGTAGCAGTAGTACAGCAGGATGCTGTAGGGTTTGTTGTTTGTGTTTTCCATAACTATCGCCCTGTTTCGGCAGGGTGTTTTTTGAGTATCAAGTCGCTGGTATCCTGCCTGCGGCAGGCAGGCAAGAACCAAGAGATTAGACTAAGGCAGTATCAAGTAGTTAGTATCAAGTATCAAGACGCTTCTAGAAGCAAGAAACAAGAGCCAAGAAACGAGACTTTATTCGTGGTGATACGAGATTCTTATGATTCACGAAATCACTTCTTCATTCAACATTCAGCGTTCGATATTCGACATTAGTAAAAATGCCGTACTTCATATTTCGTACTTCGTATTTCTATTTCACTTTCCCCGCTGGATTCCCGAATACGGTTTCGTTTTTTCCGACCGAGGAGATCACTACGGATCCAGCACCTACACGGGCCCCTTTGCCAATGCGTACGCCGGAGACGATGGTCACGCCCGAACCGATAAACGCCCCTTCTTCCAAGACCACATCGGCATTGACGATCGAGCCTGCACCCACCTGAACATAGTCTTCTACAGTCACTTTGTGTTCGATAATCGCTCCGGTATGGAAGATGCAGTGACTTCCAACCTTCGCTCCCGCCCCTACAGTCACCTGTGCATTGATAAAGTTGCCATGTCCTAATGCTGCATCTGTGGAAATGTAAGCACGCTCATGGATGGCGTTGATGGGTTGCATCTTTCGGTCTTCGAGGAGCAACTCCACCAGAAATTTGCGGTATTTGGTATCGTCTACAGCGACAAATGCCTCCGTTTTTTTACCGATCAACTTCAAGAATCCCTCGTCTTCGGTGCCGCCGAGCACAGGGACGTTATTGATTTCGGTGCCATGAAGGCTGCTGTCCTCATCTAACAATCCATACACAATCACTTGATTGCTGTTGAAAATTTCAAGCGCGGGATGGGCGATGCCTTTGGCGCCGAGGATGATGACAGGTTTGTCCATGGGTATTTTGAAGTAATCGATGCAAAAATACAGGAATTGTGGGGTTTGTCCAACGGTTCATTTGGAAGCGCTTCGAAGCAGGCTTTGGCCGATTTTGCAGGACAAGCATTTTTGGGCACTGCAATACCTCCGGTACAATTCGAGCATGCCTTGGGAATCAAAGGCCGTACTCGGACTCCAGGCATGGTGCACAAACTTCCGGAGGATGTAATTTTGCTCGGCTGGGAGGCTTTGAAGTAGGGAAAAGCAACGCTCTTTCCACTCCTCCTGGTCGTGGAATTCCCCATAGGCAAACCAGATGGGGAGCACAAAATTGATCAGTAAAAGTTGCACACTTTGCTCAGAGAGCCCATTTGAAGTGGGCTTGCTACTTGGCTTTCCAAAGGTATAGTGCTGACGCCAATAGGGGGAGGGCGGGCTTTGGAAGATTTTCCGGAACGTGCTCAAGTCGCCAGATTCGTCCAAAATTGTGGAAAGCAAATGCGGGGCTTTTGCCAAGACGGTTGCGAGTTGTGCAAGCCGTAGGGTAGGAAAGTTGGCTGGCCGAGCACCCAGAAAAGTCCAATGCTGCCGCGAAAGCCGCGTAGACCAGCCGTATTTTTTCTGATAAAAATCATGATCTTTTTTGAGTTGCTGCACATAGGAATCCTCCGAGTCCTCAGGAAGCAAGCCTGCCTGACCCAAGAGCATGGCCTCCAGGTGCTGCAGCTGCTCTCGGTGTCTTTTGAGTAATGTGTAGGGAAGCAATTGGCCCAGTTCTTCCATGGGCAGGCGGTTGGTATGGTAGCCAAAGCAGCGAAAAAGCCAGCGATAGGCCGTTTCTTCCCAGTCCCCTTGCGTGGCCCGAAGCACTGCTAGTACCCCTTGGGATTTTTCGTGGAGGCGTTCGACCAAGGCCTTTTCGGAGGCGGAAAAGCGAAGAATTTCCGGAACAGTGGCGAGGGCATGGGCACAGGGAAGGTCAATTTGAAAATCGAGCAGTTGCTGGTAGTTGCGCCAAATGTCCAGGTAGATCTTTCCTTTCAACTCCACCGTAGGCATGGGGGTACCGTCCTGCCGGTACACTTGCCGGTCGTTTTCCCAAACCAAGTGCAGGACGACGGGATTGTAAGCGGGATCGGCATCGTGGGCATGCTGCTTCCATTCAGAAGCCTGCCGATGCACTTCTACATGGCCGTGAAAGGTGAGACCTCCAATGACTACCGATGCATTTCGAAAATCAGGACCTTCTAACGCATTGGAGTGGCCGGCTTGAAGAATTTCAAGGGCTTGCCCATCGGTGGTCGTTAGATTTTTGCGGTCAAAATACTGGTATTTCCATACCAACTGTAAAAAGTCTTCTTTAAAGTCCATAAAAAAAAGGTTAAAAAGTAATCGGAATATAGCCAACAACTCGCTCGAATGCAAGGGGTTAGGGGCTACTTTAAAAAATTGAAATCTGAAACTAGGAGTGGCTTACTTCAAATAGCGATCGAGGAGTTCGCGCATTTCTTCCTGAAGTTTTTGGGCTTCTCTACGCGCTACTTTCGCAAAATCCTTTTCCTTGGAAGCATAGATGATGCCTCG
>CANGYY010000050.1 GCA_947458585.1 Cyclobacteriaceae bacterium
TCTTGGAACACGTACATTTTTAGAGCTTAACCCCCTAAAAACATCCAATTTTTCGCCCATTCCTTCCGAACAGGGTTGCAAAGGTAATCAAACTCTACTTCACCACAACTAATTCAAGAAAATAAATTTTAAAAATCTAACCCTCATGAATCCCCACTAAGACCGCTTACCCGCCTTTTGGGAGTGCAAAGATCGTAAAAAGAATCCAATTGACAAGAATAAATCAAGATTCTACCCGGGAATTGCACAAGTGCTTGAGCCTGAACAAGAAAAATTTACAGAAAAAATGCCCTGTAAATCGGAATTTACAGGGCATCAACTTATTTAAAATTTGGTAAACTATAATTTTTTCAAAACTATATTTCTCCAATAGACCTTTATTCCTCCCCCATCGTGGATTTGAAGTAAAACACCGCCTTTTCCTGCTCCAATCTTCTCGTCCGCATAGTTGACCATCTCCACCCCATTCACATAGGAAATCACCCGATCCCCCTGCACCACAATCCGCATGGTGTTCCATTCGCCAAATTTCAAGGCTTTGTCTTTCTCTGGATCAGGCTTGATCAACCAGCCCCGACCATAGGATTCGTAAATCCCTCCGGTATCGTTGCCCGGAGGAGCTACCTCCACCTGCCAGCCAGATACCTTGGTACCGTCTACCGTAGAACGGATAAACACCCCAGAATTTCCATTGGCTTCTTGCTTAAACTCCAACTCCACCTCAAAGTCACCATACTCGGCTGTTGTGCCCAAATAGCCATAGCCCTTGTCAGGTCCACTCTCAGACACCAACAAACCCTTCTCTACATACCATTTCTCTGTTCCATACACGGTCCATCCCGTCAGGTCTTTTCCGTTAAACAGTTTTTCTTTTTTCTGGGCGTACACCGTCTGCATCCCAACCAGTAGCAAGGCTACCAAAATCACTTTTTTCATAAGGGTCGAATTTTAATGTTTTTATACCAGACAGGATCCCCATGATCCTGCAATGCAATTAACCCCTTGCGGGCAATTTTGTAATCGGGAAAATCATTCCACTTCCCTGAATTACGTCTCGTGTTCCAGTCTTCAGAATAAGGCACAAAAGCAACCGTCTGCTTTCCATTGAGCCAATAGCTGGCACCTGCTTCAGAAAAAACAATCTTGGATTCATTCCACTCCCCAGCAGGCTTTACCACTCCAGCATAATCCGGCTCATACATCGCATAATCTCCTGCAAGTGATTGCCACTTTTCAAGAGGCTGTGCAAAGCCCAACTGATCGATCACCTGGTATTCCGGGCCTGTATAATAAGGAGCCTTGTAGGCTGGACCCTCCACCACATGGTAGAATACCCCTGAATTACCCCCTGCGGAGATTTTCCAAGAAAACTTCAATTCAAACTCTTCGAACTCCTGCCCCCCATACACCACATCTCCACCAAAATCGGCTCCGCCCGTAGCACCCAATCCCTTCATCGCACCCTCTTCAATCACCCAGTTGGCAGGAGTCGTGTCCCCATTGAAGGCACGCCAGCCCTGCATACTATTCCCATCAAACAACAAGATCCAACCTTCGGCTTGCTCCTCAGGAGTCAATGCATTTTCGGCCTGAGCCCCAGTTCCCAGGGAATCCAATCCCGTGGCAGATTCTTGAGACTTGGGACTGCACCCAAATCCAAGCCCTACCATAAGCGCTAGTATAACAGCAATTTTTTTCATTTTTCAGTTAGTTTTTGCACTAATTCAGACTCGTGTTTTTCACTTTTAAATTCTTCCTGCGAACCTGATTTTTTACAGATTCAGGATTGTAGCAACAAGTTAAAAAAAAAGTCCCAACCCCATTTCTATAATTTATACAAATGGAGACGACCCCTCCTTAACTGATGTATCGGAAATCAAAACTGGGATCAAAGTCCACCAAGAATGCATACATCAGTTCGATGACCTGCTCAATGTCACTTTTGCTGGCTGTTTCTACCGTGGTATGCATGTACTTCAGGGGAAGTGAGATCAACGCAGAAGGCACCCCTCCATTGGAATAGGCAAAGGCATCGGTATCCGTGCCGGTCGTCCGTGATGCAGCTGCTCGCTGAAAAGGAATCTCCTGCTTTCGCGCAGCGGCAATGATGAGGTCCAGTAATTTTTTGTGAACCGATGCTCCATAGGTGAGCACGGGACCTTTGCCCGCGGCCTGATCACCACTGCTGATTTTGCTGTACAAGGGCGCTGTAGTATCGTGACACACATCTGTAATGATCGCCACATCAGGCTTGATTCGTTGCGCAATCATTTCAGCCCCTCGAAGTCCAATCTCTTCCTGAACCGCATTCACTATATATAGCCCGAATGGTAGTTTCTTCCCTGACTCCTTGATTTTACGAGCCACCTGCGCAATCATGTATCCTCCAATTCGGTTGTCCAAGGCTCTGCCTGACCAATATTTTCCATTTAATTCAGTGAGCTCGTCCTGAAAGGTAATCACACAACCCACATGGATCCCCAGTTGCTCCACCTCAGCTTTGGATTGCGCGCCCACATCGATAAAGATATTGTCCAAGGTAGGTGCATCCTCTTTTCCTTCTTTACGCACGTGAATGGCTGGCCAGCCAAAAACTCCAGGCACGACCCCTTTATCCGTATGAATATTGACCCGCATGGAAGGAGCGATCATGTGATCGGATCCTCCATTCCGGCGCACATAGATGTACCCATCGTCTTTGATGTAGTTGACAAACCAGCTGATCTCGTCCGCATGTGCTTCAATCACCACGCGAAAGGGCGCATCAGGCTCGATCACTGCCACCGCGGTACCATAGGAGTCGGTAAAGTAGCTGTCGACATAGGGTTTGATGTAATCCAGCCAAATCTGTTGTCCAGAAGCCTCATGCCCAGTCGGTGAAGCATTGTTTAAATAGGTTTTCAAAAATTGAGTCTCATTCATCGCTTTGTAATTCATACAGCATGCTTGAAAAGCACAATGGTTTTGGATAAGTGGAAATTTTAAATAGGTGAAAACTTACACCTGAATACTTCTTAGAGTGGAATGTTGCCGTGCTTCTTTCGAGGCAATTTATCCACCTTATTTTCGAGCATTTTAAATGCCTTGATCAATTTGGTTCGTGTATCAGAAGGGAGAATCACCTCGTCAATGTAGCCTCGGTGGGCAGCACGATACGGGTTGGCAAACTTGGCGGTATACTCGTCCACCTTCTCTTGAAGTTTGGCCTCTGAATCTTCCGCTTCAGCAATCTCTTTTTTGAAGATAATTTCTGCCGCCCCCTTTGCCCCCATCACGGCGATTTCAGCCATGGGCCAAGCATAATTCAAATCTGCTCCAATGTGCTTGGAGTTCATCACATCGTAGGCTCCCCCATAGGCCTTTCGGGTTATGACGGTGATCCGAGGGACCGTCGCTTCGGAGAAGGCATAGAGCAACTTCGCCCCATTGGTAATGATTCCATTCCATTCCTGATCGGTGCCTGGCAAAAACCCTGGGACATCCACCAATACCAATAGCGGCACATTGAAACTATCACAGAAGCGCACAAAGCGTGCTGCCTTGATCGATGCATGATTGTCCAAAACCCCCGCCATGGATTGGGGCTGATTGCCTACAATGCCTATACTCCTTCCGGCAATTCGTGCAAAACCAACTACAATATTATCCGCATAGCTTTCGTGTACTTCTAAAAACAAGCCTTCATCCACAATCCCGCCAATCACTTCCCGCATGTCGTAGGGATGGTTTGGGTTTTCTGGAATCATGGTGTCCAAAATTGCCCTCGACTCATCTTTCTTGGGTTCGTAAGGGTAAACAGGTGCTCTGTCCTCACAATTTTGCGGGAGATAGCTCAGCAGAGATTTGATCCGTTTCAACGCCTCCACCTCATTGGCGCAGGCAAAATGGGTAACTCCTGACTTGGTGCTGTGGGTGGAAGCCCCGCCCAATTCCTCCGCGGTGACTGTTTCCTGAGTGACGGTCTTGACCACATTCGGTCCCGTCACAAACATGTAGGAGGTATTTTCTACCATCAAGATAAAGTCCGTAATCGCAGGAGAGTACACTGCTCCACCTGCACAAGGACCCATAATGGCAGAAATCTGAGGCACCACCCCTGAAGCAAGGGTGTTGCGGTAAAAGATATCCGCATAACCGCCAAGGGAATTGACCCCTTCTTGTATTCGAGCCCCGCCCGAATCATTCATTCCAATAATTGGGGCGCCATTTTTGAGCGCCAAATCCATCACCTTACAAATTTTTTCGGCATGGGTCTCTGAAAGGGAACCTCCAAAAACAGTAAAGTCCTGGGAGTAAACATAAACCAAGCGTCCATTCACTTCCCCATATCCGGTCACTACACCATCACCAAGGTAATGCTCCTTGTCCAAACCAAAGTCTTTGGATCGATGCATGACAAACTTGTCTAATTCTTCAAAGGTCCCCTCATCCAAGAGCAAGGCAATCCGCTCTCGAGCGGTAAGTTTCCCTTTTTTGTGTTGGGCATCAATTCGTGCTGCCCCACCCCCTTGTTCTGCTTCTGCATTTTTTTGTGCCAAAAGGGCTGTTTTCTCAAGGTGGCCTGGAGGGCTGTAATTTGGGTTCTTTGGTTCAGTCATCTTTGGGAATTATTTCTTCTACCAAATATAAACGCTCAAGCGGATAGAAAAAGCCTTCGCAGCCCAAATCAAGTTCAAAGTTGCATCCAAGCTGCTGCTAGCCTGGGGTTTATACGATGTATAAAAACTTAAAATAGAACTTTTAAAAAACTTTCTATATTCGCCCATCCAAAAAAAAGGACAATGGTACATCCCAAGAAGGCAGCGGTAATCGATATGGGGACCAACACGTTTCATCTGTTGTTGGTGGAACTGCATGGGAAAGAATTTAAGACCATTTACAAGGAGAAAATTGCTGTGAAACTAGGTCAAGGTGGCATCACCCAAAATCAGATTGCTCCCGATGCCGAAAAAAGAGCGCTGCACACCCTAGAACATTTCAAAAATTTGATTGACGGGGAATCGATCACCCAGGTATTTGCCTTTGCCACCTCTGCGGTCCGCAATGCAACCAATGGTCCCGACTTTGTCCAAAAAGTAAAGGAGCAACTTGGGATTCAAATCCATGTGATTTCTGGGGAAGAAGAAGCACAATTGATTTACGAAGGCATTCATTTTTCAGATGCCCTGGACCAGCGTACCTCTCTGATGATGGATATCGGCGGGGGCTCGGTCGAATTTATCATCGGCAATGCACAAGAGGTGTTTTGGAAAAAAAGTTTTGAAATAGGCGGACAGCGTCTTTTGGATGCATTCCATTACCATGATCCCATTTTGCCCGAAGAGGTAGAAAAGCTAGAGCAGTATTGTGGAGAAAAACTTCAGCCCTTACTTGAAGCCATTGCTACCTACAAGCCCAGTGGATTTGTGGGGGCCTCAGGTACCTTTGATACACTGATTGACATGTATTACGCGACCATGCTGCAATGCAAACTTACCGGGCAGCACGTATTTGAATTGCCAGTGAACGATTTTTACCAACTTTTTCAGTTGCTGGTTACCAAAAACAGAGCAGAGCGATTGCTCATCCCCGGCATGATTGCCATGCGGGTGGATATGATTGTGGTCGCAAGCTGCCTTATCGATTTTATTTTGCAGCATGTTTCCGTGGAAAGTCTCCGCTGCTCGCACTACTCTTTGAAAGAGGGAGCAGTATCCAGAATGATTTCTGGTGAAATAAATCTGTAGGTCGAAAATCGTTTCCATTTCTTATGAGATGCATATATTAATTCTATAATATAAAGGATGAGGGAATATCCGGTACCACCTGAATTCCATTACCTTTGAAGAACCCCAACCTCATTTTTCCCAACAGTCATGCATCAGTTCTCTTACGATCACCTGTCTCGATTCACCAAAGACATACTCAAAAAAATTGGCTGTCCAGATGAAGATGCCCAGCTCGCAGCCAAGGTGTTGCTTTCGGCAGATTTACGGGGAGTGGATAGTCATGGAGTGGCGCGACTAAGCGGCTACGTTCGCCTCTGGGAAAAGGGCAGAATCAACCCCAACCCCAAAATTCGCATAACCCACGAAACCCCTTCTACAGCCGTGGTAGACGGAGACGCAGGTCTCGGTCAAGTAGTGGCGCCTTTTGCCATGAAGGTAGCTATTGAAAAAGCCAAAAATGTGGGTACAGGATGGGTTTCTGTCAAAAATTCGAACCACTATGGCATCGCAGGATACCATGCTATGTTGGCCTTGGATCAAGACATGATTGGCATCTCCTTGACTAATGCCAGTCCCTTGGTGGCTCCTACCTTTTCTAAAGAACGTCTTTTGGGTACCAATCCCATTTCAGTAGCTATTCCTGCCAAGGAAGAGCCTGCCTTCGTGCTAGACATGGCGACTACCACTGCTGCCAATGGCAAACTAGAAATCCTTCAGCGTAAGGGCTTGGAAACTCCCACCGGCTGGGTACAAGATAAAGATGGCAACGCAACCATTTCTTCCAGTGGAGTAAAGGAAGGGGGCGCTTTGCTACCTCTTGGAGGTGATCGGGAACATGGTTCGCACAAAGGATATGCCCTCGGGGCTGTAGTAGATATTTTATCTGGTGTACTTTCAGGAGCCAATTATGGGCCCTGGGTTCCTCCTTTTGTTGCTTTTTTGGATCCGCTTCCAAATCTTGTTGGGGAAGGAATGGGTCACTTTTTTGGTGCCCTACGCGTAGACGCCTTCCGTCCAGCAGAAGAGTTTAAAGGGCACATGGACCAGTGGATCCGTAGATTTCGATCTGCTGAACCTACCGCTGGAAATGAAAAAGTCTTGATCCCAGGAGATCCGGAGCGGGAACTCGAAATCATCCGAAGAAAAGAAGGAATTCCATTACTCGATCCAGTAGTGCAAGATTTAACGGAGCTGGGTAAAAAGTTTGGGGTAAACTTCTAAAGACCTACCAAAAAGGGCCTAAACCTCCAAAGGAAAGTATTTTGAGGAAACAGTTTTTCTGTTTCTGAATAAATCGGGGTGAATTCCTCCATTTTTCTGCCTAACTTAGTCTTTAGGTCCTTTTTATCCCTTAACCATGAACCGATTAAAGCTTATCCTAGGATGGCTTTTGACCTGCATTAGCTTCACTGCATGCAGCCAAAAGGCTACTTTACGCATTTTTGACAAACCCATCACTTGGAATGCCGAACGGGAGCAGCTCTCGCTGAACTACCTCAAAGAACGTCACGGACTCACCCAAACCACCGCGACCATCAATCCACAAATGGTGGTAGTTCACTGGACGGCCATTCCAACTATAGAAGTAACCTTTGACGTCTTCAATCCGATTACGCTGGGAGGACGTGCAGACCTCACCGGTGCAAGCAACTTGAATGTTTCCAGTCAATTTTTGATCGACCGGGACGGCACCATTTTTCGCTTATTGCCAGAAACCACCTTTGCCCGGCACGTGATCGGTCTAAATTACTTGGCTATCGGCATCGAAAATATTGGAAGCGACGACATGCCCCTGACCAAGGCCCAACTGGATGCTAACGAGAAACTGATTCGTTACTTGAAACGAAAATACCCTATCGACTATGTCATTGGGCATCACGAGTACCAGCGCTTCCAAAAAACAGATCTTTGGAAAGAGACAGATCCCAACTACCGTACCGTAAAGTCAGATCCAGGAGATTCATTTATGATTCGCTTGCGGAAAAATTTAACTGACCTGAACTTAAAACCGCTTCCTCCGCTTTGATTGAAGTATGCATCTGGCCCTCAAGTTTACCGCACCTTTTCTTTTTTTACTTTTCGTATGGATAGGCAGCTCTGCCCAAGAATTGGGTCCACTGGCTCCAAAAACTAGCGCTACAGAACCCAAAAGCAATGCCCTAGAAAGCAGCGAGGCTTCCTTTGTGACCATTCCCCATTCGCTCCCCGAGATTCCACGAGAATTCAGAGGGGTGTGGATCGCCACCGTAGCCAATATTGACTGGCCCCTATCCTCCACTGACCCCTGGGAAAAACAAAAAAAGGACTACCTCGCGCTTTTGGATTACTACAAAGGGCTGCATTTCAATGCCGTAATCGTCCAAATTCGTACGGCAGGGGATTCTTTTTACCCCACCGACCTAGCCCCTTGGTCCAAGTACCTGACTGGCCAACAGGGGACAGCACCTAAAACCCAAGAGGATCCTTTGACTTGGATGATTGATGCCGCTCACCAGCGTGGTCTGGAATTTCATGCCTGGCTCAACCCCTACCGTGCCACCATGGACCTCAATACCGCCGCGCTCAGTCCTGAACATGACTTCAACAAGCATCGGAAGTGGATGCTCAAATACAGCACGAAGTGGTACTACGATCCAGGTCTACCCGAGGTAAAAGCCCATTTGCTTCAAATCATCGACGAAGTAGTCGAAAACTACGACATTGACGCCATCCATTTCGACGACTATTTTTACCCCTACCGAGAGCCCAACTTGGAGTTTCCCGACCAGGCTTCTTATGCAGCGTACAAAAAGCCCGGGCAATCCAAAGACGATTGGAGAAGGCAAAATGTGGATGAACTAATTCTAGCCCTCAGCCAAACCATCAAAAGCAAAAAGCCCTGGGTTCAGTTTGGCATATCTCCATTTGGGGTGTGGCGCAACAAGAGTAAAGACCCGAAAGGCTCCCCCACCCAAGCAGGACAAACCAACTACGATGACCTGTTTGCAGATGTGCTGCTTTGGATGAAAAATGGTTGGATTGATTACCTGATCCCTCAACTCTACTGGAGCATGGAGCACCGCCTGGCTTCACACCGTATTTTGGCCGACTGGTGGTCCAATACCAGCTATGGTGTCCCCATTTACCTAGGTAACGGACCCTACAAGATCCGGGACGATTCGGATGCAGCTTGGAAAGAGCCCAAGGAACTCATCACGCAAGTACATTACGGAAGAACCCTACCTCAAATTCAAGGCAATGCCTTTTTCTCGGCCAAATCCATGTACCAAAAGAATCAGGACATCGCTCAACTCCTGAAAACCGAGGTGTACGATCGTCCGGTATTGCCTCCTGCTTTTGAACCCAAATCTTCAGTGCGCATCAGCGCTCCACAGGTCTTGGATCTCAGTATTTCCGCTTCAAAAATCCAACTTCAACTCGAAAAGCAGTTGGACCCTTCCATCCGCTATGCCCTCGTTCAAGGCGGTAATGACCTGAACAGCATCCATCAGGCACCCCTGCACAAGGTATGGGTAGGAAGCAACCAAAAATCCAACCTAGACATCCCGCAACTGAACAGCAACTACCTGGCCATCCGCTGGGTGGATAGCTATGGCAGAGTGATCCAAAGTCAAGTGCTCCAACTCACCAAACCTTCACGGCCATGAAAGACATGCTCGTTCGACTCCTGGAACTTCCTTCAGGCGCAGCACTGGAGCAGCGACTGTTAGAGAAGGAAAAAATAGTGGTACGCAGAGCGATTGCACCAGAAAAACATTTGGTGTGTGACTGGGTCATGCAGGCCTTTGGGGCCTATTGGCATTCGGAGGTGGAAGTGGCATTTTCGCGGCAACCCGTATCCTGTTGGATTGCGCAGCGGGGCAATGCCATTTTGGGTTTTGCCTGTTACGAAAGTACGGCTCGGAATTTTTTTGGTCCTACGGGCACCTTAGAGTCTGAGCGAGGAAAAGGCATTGGCAAACTCCTGCTCCTCAAATCCCTAGAATCCATGCGTGAAATGGGCTATGCTTACGCCATTATCGGTGGCGTAGGTCCAGCGGAATTCTATGAAAAGGCCGTTGGCGCCAAAATCATCGAAGGCTCAGAAATCAGCATCTACCAACACTTACTTCGCAAACCATGACCCAAAGCTCCTCCAAAAACCCTTGGCTGTGGGTCCCCACGCTCTACCTCACCGAATCGGTACCTTATGTGCTGATCATTACGGTGTCGGTCGTGATGTACAAAAACCTGGGCATCTCCAATGCGGACATTGGACTGTACACTTCCTTTCTCTACTTGCCTTGGGTGATCAAACCCATTTGGAGCCCAATTCTGGAACTCTTTGGTCATAAAAAACAATGGTTTTTGAGCATGCAATTGATCCTGTCTCTGGTGTTTTTGGGAGTAGGATTGACTACCGGTAGTTCCCATTTTTTCACGCTTACGCTCGCCTTTTTTTGGATGGGTGCTTTTGCCTCAGCCACCAATGACATCGCCTCGGATGGCCTGTATTTAATTGCCTTAAAACCCGAGCAGCAAAGCTTTTTTGTAGGCATGCGCAGCACCTTTTACCGGGTAGGTATGATTACAGGTCAGGGTTTGATCGTGATTGTTGCCGGCTTTTTAGAAGAGAAGTTTGCTGATCCTGCCCAAGCCTGGTCTTGGACCATGTTGGGCGTAGGCGGCTTGATGCTGGTACTGACAGGGATCAATTACCTGGCTACACCAAAAGTGCTAGAGGAGCGCATCGCCAAGGAAGATCAACCCAGTTTTGGAAAGGTATTTTCCACCTTTTTTACGAAGAAAAATATAGGGCTTTCCCTGGGCTTTGTCCTTCTCTACCGCTTGGGAGAATCCCAACTCGTGAAGATGGCCTCGCCCTTCTTTTTGGATAAGCGCGCAGCCGGGGGACTGGAATTAAGTACCACCGAGGTGGGATTTATTTACGGTACGCTAGGTGTGATTGCTTTACTGGTTGGCGGGATTTTGGGAGGAATAGTGATCTCCCGCGATGGACTGGGCAAATGGATGATGCCCATGGCCTTTGCGATCAACGCACCAAATATCGGCTACGTGTTTTTGGCATGGCTTCAACCCGACAACGTCTACTTTGCAGCCTTTGTGGTCGTGATTGAGCAGCTAGGCTATGGTTTTGGCTTTGCTGCCTTCATGGTGTTTTTGCTGTTTCTGGCAGAAGGAATTTTCAAAACGGCACATTATGCCCTCGCCACCGGATTTATGGCCATGGGCATGATGCTTCCCGGCATGCTCAGCGGCTACGTGCAGCAGTGGCTCGGCTATCCCTGGTTTTTCGTTTGGGTAGTGGTTGCCACGATTCCAGGATTTGTGATGGCGTATACGGTGAAGTACCCGAGGGAGTTTGGGAGGAAACTGGAAGGCTAAGATTCATCATTCGCTACTCAACATTCGATATTCATTATTGATTTATATTCAAATGTCGAATGTCCAACGCTGAATTTCGGATAGCGAGTACTTCGACATTCGCTGCTCAGCATTCATCATTTAACTAATGACGAATGTCGAGAGAAGAATGAAGAATTTAGAAGAATCTACAACGACACGAACATGAATAAAAATCAAAAAATTGCCCAGTTGTTTTCTCCTGCGGCGTTTATTCACGATACGGAAGAGAATTACCAAGCCATCGAAACCCTCATTCGCGAACAGGAAATCGGAGGACTGACTTTTTTTCACAGCAGGCATTCGGCTGCGGCCAACTTTGAAAAGCGGGCAGAAGTGCTGGATGTGAGCGGCACCTTTGAGAAACTGATTGGCTTGATCAACCGCTACCAGCAGGTCTCCAAAATTCCCTTGCTCATTAGCATCGATGGAGAATATGGTCTTGCGATGCGTGTGGAAAATACACCCCAATACCCTTTTGCCATTACCCTAGGTGCCTTGAAAAACGATGCTGCAACATGGGTGGAAAAAGTGGGCTACTGCATGGGCTTGGACATGAAGCGCTCCGGCATTCATCTCAACCTCGCCCCTTGTGCCGACGTGAATACCAATCCCGACAATCCGGTGATTGGCTACCGCTCTTTTGGGAATCAGTCGGATAAGGTATCCCAACTGGCTTTTGCTGCTTATTCAGGAATGAAAAAGGCGGGTATCGGAGCCTGCTTGAAGCACTTTCCAGGACATGGGGACACGGCAACAGACTCGCATCTGGGCTTGCCAATTTTGCATAAAAGCAAAGCGGAACTGGAAGCGGAGGAATTACTTCCCTTTCAAGTGGGCATCGATCAGGGCGTAGAAATGATCATGGTGGGACACTTGGCGGTGCCCGCCCTAACTGGGGGAAAAAACATTCCAGCCAGCATCAGCCGCGAACTGATTACCGACTTGCTGAAGGGAGAAATGGGATTCAAAGGCCTGGTAATCTCCGATGCGCTGAATATGAAGGCTGTGGCCAATCTGTATCCCGAGCCAGGGGAACTCGAATGGCAGGCTTTCCATGCGGGCAATGACATCCTATGCTTTTCGGACCACGTAAGCGAAGGCATCGAGAAAATTGCCCAGAATGCCTCAGATTCAGAGATACAGGTTGTTTTTGAAAAAGTGATGGGGCTAAAAACCCGCTTGGGTATCCTAGAAACCCAGCCCATTGCTGTCCCTAGGTTTGATTGGGAAAGCCATTCCCAACTCCAAAAATCCTTGGCAGAAAACTATGTGTCGGTGATGTGTGGGGCAATTGATTCGGCTGCCCTCCTGGAGCTGGCAAAAGCAGGAAAACTGGGTTACCGGGAATTATTTACGCCTAGTCCAAGTATCTTTTCTCAGCAGTTGGATCTTCCATTCTCCTCAAGTAAAGAAGCAGAAAAAGTGATTTTGGCGGTATTTGTGCCTAGTCACAAGCCCTTGAATCAATTTGGCATGGAGCAAATCGTCTTGGATGAAATCCAAGAATTGGCGAAAACCAAGCCCTGCATCCTGGTCCATTTTGGGAATCCTTTGGCACTCAAACACCTGGGCGAGCTGTCCGATTTTGAGGCAGTAATCTGTGCCTACCAAGGATTTACTGAGACCCAGGTTGTAGCCGGAGCAATCCTAAACGGAAACTAAGGGAACTTTTTGCTGCGATCGAGGGTAAATGATTTTTTAGGGATATTTGAGTAGGTATTCATTTTAAAACAAAAAAGCCGTTTGAAGTTATTCCTCAAGCGGCTTTTTTGTTTAGTTGGTTCAGATATTAACTCATTTTAAACCTAATCGGTAACCTCATCCTAAAATTGACAGTTTTTCCACCTTGTTGAGCTGGTGTCCATTTAGGAGCGTTTTGAATCACTCTTTTGGCTTCCTCATCACATCCTCCTCCTTTACCTCTGAGTATTTCTATATCTGAAATTGTGCCGTCTGAATTGATGATAAATGCTAAAACAACAGTTCCTTCGATTCCTTGTTTTTTGGCTTCTTCAGGATATTGAAGCGATTCAGATAAATACTTTATCCATCCGTCCATTCCCCCTGCTGGACTGGGTTGAATTTCTGTTAGATCATATACTTCCTTTCCATCTTTTCCCGTTGCTTTGTTTATGATCATGCTAGTCGTATCACTTGCTGATTCAGTAGGATTAGGAATAACAAGATTATCAAGAAATTCACTTTCCAAGTTCTTGGTATTCGGGTAAGAAAAGGCCGAAATAAATAAAATCAAAAGAGGCAGAGTCAAAATAAATCTTACTTTTTGAATTGGTTTTGTGTTGGTTTGGGTCATCATAAGGATTCGTTTTTTTGTTTGAAATTGATTGAAACTATGGACTAAATCATTGGTATTATTTTTGGTTACCAAGCGAAGCAAAAGTTTGGAATAGGTCAATTCGGAATGAAATCTGGTCACAAAATGATCTGCCTCAAACTCATGAACCTCCTTAACCAATCGCTCATAAATAAAAATGAAGGGATTAAACCAAAGAAGAATTTTGAGCAACTGAACCAAGATTAGGTCCCAAGTGTGTTTTTGACGACAATGAACGGATTCATGCAGGAGAATCAACTGATTATCTAAGTCGGTTGAATCAAAACTTGAAAGCATAATGTAATTAAAGAATGAAGCCGGCTCAAAACTTGGATGAATCAATAATTGATGCCCTTCGAAAACTTTAAGAGTAGAAGTTTTGATTCGAATCAAAAGATTCCGTAATCCCCAAATAACCCTTATGATAGTAATAAACACCCCAATTGCATAAGCAAAAAACAAAATCTCAAACCAAGAAAAATCTGGGGAACTTACCGTGAATTCTTGCTCAATTTGTCCTCCAACCAAAAATTCAGGTAAGAAAATTTCTGTTAAACCTGCCTCACTTGGCCACATCTCAAAAGACAGCAAAGGAATCAGAGCAGCCAATACCAATAAACCAAGGAGTAAGATTCTGTTCCAATAAAAAAAGCTCAATTTTTCGAAGAAAACTTTAAAAAACACGGTTGACAAAGCAAGACAAACACTTACTTCCCAGAGATATATTAGTATGTCATTTATCATTTTTTTGAACTTTCATAGGTGTCAATTAGCTTTTGAATTTCTTCGATTTCCTTTTTAGAAAGGTCTTTTTCTTTGACCATGAAAGAAAGTAAATTACCCACCGAGCCTTCAAAGAAGTGGTTCACCATTCTAGAGATACTTTTTTTGCTATATTCTCCCTGAGTGATCAAAGGAAAATACTCATGGGTCGTGCCGTATGGCTTGTGTCCAAGAAAACCTTTTCTTTCCAATAATTTAATGGACGAAGCAAGTGTGGTGTAGGGAGGTTTGGGCTCGGGTAACTCTGCCAATACATCTCTTATCAAGGCGCGCTCATTCCTCCAAAAAATCCGCATAATACGCTCTTCATGTTGTGTCAATTCTTCCATGAGCTAAAGGTAAAGTTAAGTTTTTAGACTTCCTACGATTTTTTCGTAATTCTACGAAAAATTAATATTTAAATCTATAATTTTTAAAAAAACCTAGTTAGTGTATGTTTTATTATTCGTTCAAATTTTTGGTGTGAGGAAGACAGGCAAAGCGAAATTGGTTACTATTCTTCTTTTCGCAACAATTGGGACTTCCTTTCTCCTCAATTGAAGGGGAAGAGAAAGTGATTTTTGGCCGTATTTGTTCCTAGTCACAAGCCCTTAAATCAATTTGGCATGGAGCAAATCGTCTTGGATAAAATCCAAGAATTAGCGAAAACCAAGCCTTGCATCCTGGTCCATTTTGGCAATCCCTTGGCACTCAAACATCTGGGCGAGCTGTCCGATTTTGATGCAGTGATCTGTGCCTACCAAGGGTTTATTGAGGCCCAAGTTCAGGCTGCAGTAGTTCTTAAAGGAAGGTAAAGCAGTTCTTAAAGCTATTTTATTAATCTAGAGAAAAAGAAAAAGCCCTTCACCGTGCTAAGGATTGCTTTTCGTTATGACGGCCTTTGTTGACAAAAGGTGAAAATACAATATCATGATGGATTAGGTAACCATCAGGAAATTGAAGCGTTGAATTTATCTTTTGAATTTTTTAAAAAAGGCCCAAGCGATTTCACAGGCATTCATATCCTGACTTGTTTTGCCAATTATTGCTTCGCTTAAATACTGATATCCTTGAGGCCAAGTATGACCACCATTTAAAACCACATAACTTACTACTTCGCTACCATTGGTTCCACCGGAATAAACTCTTCGTTTTATGGTAGTTCCATCGTTTGAAAAATCTGGTAAATCTGTAATGGTCGGTGTAGAATTACACCCATTGATTGTTATCCATTTGTCTATTACTTGAAAATGAGATAATATCATTCCACCTGCAGTACCGCCTGCGGTCATTTGTCCTCCAGTAAATGGTACAAGAGGATCGGCAGTGCCGTGAATATATAAGGTTGGAACTGGAAGACTAGGATTGCAATTGGGCGCTATGGTAGTAGCTTCCATAGTAGCTGCTACTACTGCAATGGCTGCAATTCTGTTACTTAATTCGCACGCTAAGCGTGAAGACATAAAACCTCCATTTGAAATGCCTGTAACATATATTTTTGCTTCATCTACTGGATAGTTCTCAATCAAATAATCGGAAAGCTTATTAAAAAAACTTACATCATTAATCCCCAATTGATTGGGCGTAGTGGGTCGACCATCATTCCAGTTCTTTTGAATTCCAGCTGGATAAACCAAGAGCACCTTATCTCTATCAGCGATTGGCTTGAAATTGGCAATGGTTATCATGCCGTCAGGTGTTCCGCTTCCGCCATGAATGGCAAAAATCAAAGGCATTTTATCCGCATTGTTGAACCCTTCTGGTAAATAAATAATAAAACTTCTATCGATTCCATCAATAGTCAAGTTTATCGTTTTCTGTTCACCTGGTTTATCCCCCCTTGATAACAGTGCATCTTCTTTTATACAAGAACACATCAAAGTGGAAATTGCAAGAAGAATAATATGTACTCTCATATTGAATTCTATCAATTCACCATTTTAAACTAAATGACAATTTTGACTATTTAAATGTGAAATGGTTTAAAAATAAGTAATCAAAAAAATTAAAGTATTGCGTTGATTTTACCAATCAGGCTTAGTTCAACTTGCCGATTGCCAAATGAATAACCAGTATCCACCAAGGTGAATGGCTTGCCTAGTTTGTCTCCTTTTAACTAAATTCAACTTACTTCAACACATGATGCGCCAAGACGCGCTGTACTTCGTAGACGTTCACGGACTTGTTGAACTGCTTTTTGATGCTAGGATGCACCTCACTGGACACCCAAATCTTTAGCTCCGCATCCAAATCAAAGGTGCCTGCAGTCTCTATACTAAACCTAGAAATACTCTTGTAAGCGATCGAGGTATATTCGGTTTTGCTCCCCGTTATTCCTTGGATATCGACCAAAATAAGTCGCTTGTTAGTAAAAATAAAGGTGTCTCGGACAAGCTTGAAACCAAGCTCAATCTCCTCTCCGGTAGTAAGCAACTCCCCATATTTCTTTTGAAGTTCTTCTTGACTTACCGCCCCCGCATTCCCCAATAGTGCTGAAAATAATCCCATTGTTGTTGTTTTAAGATGAATGACTAATTAAATCCATATCCAAGCGGAATTAGCTTGCTGTGCATGAAGACCAAAGATATAACCCAAATGTTCATTTTGTATCCCTCGAGAAAAGAGAGCATGCTCAATCTTCTACCGAAAAACGGTAATCGATGGTATGCGTGTAGGTTTGCCCAGGCCGAAGTATAGGGCTTGGAAAATTGGAATGATTGATGGCATCAGGCCAATTTTGAGATTCTAAACAAAAGCCCCAATGGGTATCGTAGGTCTGACCCCCTGCACCGGGAAACTTGCTTAGAAAATTGCCCGTGTAGAATTGAACGCCCACATTGTCCGAAAACATGTCCATCACTCGACCACTTTCCGGATGACGCACGCGAGCCACTTGCTTCATTTCGCTTGATTTCTCCCTTTTGATCACGAAGTTGTGATCAAAGCCCCCTCCATTGGCAGCAATTTGGTCTCCCAAGATTTTTGGCGAACGGAAATCAAATGGAGTACTCGCTACGTCCTTCACCTCTCCAGTAGGAATCAGCTCCTCGTCGATAGGGGTGTAGGCGTCAGCCCAAAACTGAATTTCATGATCCAAGGCATCGCGCTTCATGCCTCCCAAATTGAAGTAAGTATGGTTGGTCAAGTTGACCAAGGTGGCTTGATCCGAGGTCGATGCAAATCGAATTCGGAGCGTATTATCGGCATGTAATTCCATCCAGAGGGTGGTCTGCAGGTTGCCAGGATAGCCCTCCTCCCCATCTGGGCTGAGGTAAGTCATCTTAACGCCTACCGTGGAGTCTGTGGAGTAGGTTTCGGGTGTCCACACCTTCTTGTCAAATCCTACCTTTCCTCCATGCAGGTGGTTGTCTCCATTGGTTTTCGCCAGGTCATAAGTCTTGCCATCCAAACTGAATTTAGCATTCGCAATTCGGTTGGCCACTCTCCCTGCGGTTACACCAAAAAAAGGATGTTCCGTGGTCAAAAAATCCTCTACTCCCTCCAAGGTCAAGGCCACATTTTCCTTCTTCCCGTTTCGGTCAGGCGCTAGAATTTTGTAAACCATCCCTCCGTAATTGGAGAGTTCTATTTGTACGGTGCCGTTGTCTAACACATAGCGGTAAACGGGCTGTCCCTGTACCTCGGTCAGTTGTTCGGATTGAATCATAAAGGTGGTGGTTTCTGATTTGGGGTTTTGTTTTGGAGGAGCGGTACAGCTACTAATCGCTAAAGTAATTAAAAGTAGGAGTTGGCCTAACCGGAGATTTAAATTAGGAATAGAGTGCTTTTTCATAAACAGTTCAGTTTCTGAGGTGATTTTTTTCGATACGATCCAAATTACTTTGAAGTTCTTCTCTTCCGATCCACTTTCCTCGGATCACTACACCCACAGGCTTTTGCAGGGTTTTGAGATCTAGGAGCGGGTTTTGTTCTACGAGGACAAAATCTGCCTCAAAGCCTTCTTTGACTTGTCCCCAACTGTTTGTTGCCCCCATGTACTGGGCAGGTACGAGCGCTCCTGTTTTTAGGATTTCCAGGTTGGACATTCCTGCTTCAGCCATCAGGGCAATCTCGTGGTGGATCGAAAATCCTGGAACATTGAATACCTGCGGGGAATCGGAGGCCATGATCATGGGCACTCCAGCACGGTGCATTTCAAGAAATAATTTTCGGCGAAAAGCAAGGTAAGGAGCCACTACTTCTTTGTTCAGCATGCCTGCTCGTTCCAATTGCTTTTTGGTATTTACCCACTGCTGAATCTGCATGCCTGGAAGGTATTTCATTTCTGGAGCCAGACGAAAAGTGTCTGCTGGAATGTATCCAAAATACCGGTCAAAAAGCGTGAGTGTTGGCGCCAGGTAAGTTCCTTGATCCAAGGTCTTTTGGATGAGTTCGGGGAGTTTGCTCCAGTCCACTTGGGAAGATAAATTCAGGTTAAATGGGCCAGAGGTAGCGGGGTCAATGGTAACCGTACTGGGAAGTAAGCCCTCCATGTACCCATCCATGTGTTCGATGGATTTAAAACCATCTTCTAGGGCTTGATGAATCCCAACAGCCAAAGGCACGTGTCCTCCAAAGGGAATGTTTTCTGCCTTAGCTGCAGTTGCAATTGCTTTCATTTCATCCGAAAGCACTCCAGGATGAATCTTCAAGTGATCGTAGCCTTCTTGCTTTTGGGATTTGACCATCGCGGCGCCCTGCGCGGGATCTGTCACGGAATTGGCATTGAAGGAGGGACCAGAAATGTAGGTTCTCGGCCCCATCAACTGCCCTGCATTCAATTTGTCACGAAGGGCAATGTGGCTAGGGTGCCCCAGCATACTTCGGATACGTACCACCCCATTGGCTAGGTAGAGCCACATGGATTCCTCCTGGAGTTGGGTATTCCCATCGGCAGCTACCGGCAAATGCGCATGAAATTCGGCAAGCCCAGGGAAAACA
>CANGYY010000051.1 GCA_947458585.1 Cyclobacteriaceae bacterium
GCAGTTGCATTGCGCATTACTTATAATAGGTAAAAAGAAAAATGATAGAAATATGAATATATTTTTCATTTATTATAGTATTATTTATTATTGAAAATTTATAATTAAATTATATAATCATACATTTATATAACATTATTTTAAATTAAAAAATTATTTTAAAAACAAGCTACTCAAGTCTTTGAAGCGACTTTTCTTGTGAAAATTAGAGACGAGAAGGAGAAAGGCAACTAGACCTAAACGTGTATAATTTTTCATAATCATGTTTTTAATCCAATAGAATATTGATACCAAACGTAATCGGATTCAAAACTGGGCCTTTTCCTTCCTTGAAGAGGCTGGACAAATCGTAAGTGCTGTAGAATCTAATCTCTTTGCCCACACCGAATTCACCACGAATACCATAACGTAGGTTTTCTAAGTATTTGCCGGTATTTATCCTTTCGATTCCTTCCCTTGAAGTTGCTGTTTCTTCGTATAAAAATTTGGATCTACCCCCTAGCCGATAGCCTACATAGGGCCCTGCTGCTAGGACGAGGCCCTTATCCTTTCTTTTACCTAGATTTACTTCAAGTAGGGTCATGGCAGTTAGGTAGGATGCGGACATTTTACTTTTGGTACCTGTAACGTCGGTACGCTCTAGAAAGGCAATCTGATCTCTACCACGTATGGCTTGGATATCGCGGTTTTCAAACTTGAAATTGTACCATTGAAAGCCCAAACCGAAATTCCATCTCCAACTTTCGCTCAGACGCTGAGAACCAACCCAATTAATTCCTACGTTCCAGCTGCCCCAACCTTTGGTGGCATAAGGCTGATCAGATGAAGGAAAACTGCCATCCTGAAGGAAATTGTTGATCCCTAAATCGATAAAGAGGTCATCTTTAAAATTCTCTATTTTTTTCGAATCCGCTTCTACTTTCACCGTAGTATCCGGACTTGATTTATCATCTAGGTTAAATTCAATTATTTCTTTCGTATTCGAATCAGTTCCTATTTTTACCCTAGTGTCTTGACCGGATTCATCTACGAAGATTCGCATTCTTCCGACGCGCACTTCTGTTTCTGCACCATTTTCAAGAACACGAACGACCTCCTTGACAGAGCCATCCTTTTTCTGAAGTTCAATGAGGGTTACTTCTCCAGTGCCTTTGTTCTCTTGGACACCAAGTTCAGCGATGATTTGGTTGATATTCATCCCTTTCAGTTTTTCGAAATCAGCTAGAGATTCCACCATAATTACGATTCTGCCTGCTTTACCAAATTCAATAACAACGGAGTCTTTGAGGGTAGGGATCACCGTTTTCAGGGTTGTTTCAGGATTGGTCTTGGCCTGGGCCAGCGTGGCAAATCCTAAAAAGAGGAGTAGGACAACTAATTTTTTCATTTTTTTGGTGTTATGTAGTGATTGGTTTAGTGTTTACTGTTTTCCTGTTGTGAATTCTTTTCTGCTGGTTAAGGAAGAAATGATCCATTCTTTTTTATCCTGAATCTTTAAATATTCGTTGTCCAGATTAGAGATAGTTTTCTCTAGTTGACCTACTGTTTTTCCAAGTTCAGTAACTAAGTTTTTGTTGGGAGCGGCTTCTTTTTTTAACCCATCGGAGAAAATCCGAATGCGGTAGCCGTCTACCTCTTCCTCTTCTGCCAAACTGGGTTTTAGGATAGTCGGTGAAGAGGATGGTTCAGTAGTTTCTGAGTTTAGCAAGGTCTTGGTCTCGGTAGGTAAATTTACTTCCTGCTCTGCTGCTGTTTGTGGACTAGGGAAAGTAACTGCCTCAGCGACCACATTTTCCAAATTGACCACTTTCGAGTTTTCCTGAGGAAGACTTGACTTCAGAACCGGCTTACTTGAACTAGGGGTATCTGTCTCAAATAAGGGGTTTTGGTATTGCTCTTCTTCGGACACCTCCGTTTCTACTTTTGGAGTTGATTCCGGTGCAAGGGGGACTTCCAGTACCTCTTCAATAGCTGCAACCGAATTTTCTTGTTCGGGTTGAGGTGCTTGAGACCAGATCAAGTACCCAAGTCCTAGCAGCAAGGGCATTGCAGCGGCTATCGCCCACCAGGAACTTTTCTTCGGTTGCTTCGCCGCATCCAATTGGGCCTCCAACTTGTCCCAGGCTGCTAGGCTAGGGGACTCCTGGTGATTTTCGAGTTTTTCTCTAAAAACCCGATCCAATTCTTCGTCTGATTTAGCCATGCGTAATTTTGGGTTGGAGTTGAAGACTCGTAATTTTTTCTTTTAACACGCTTCGAGCGCGGTTGAGTTGTGACTTGGAGGTGCTTTCCGTGATTCCGAGGAGCTCTCCGATTTCTTGATGCGAATACCCTTCAATCGCAAATAAGTTGAAGACGGTTCGGTAACCCAAGGGTAAACTTTGCACCAAATCCATCAATTCTGCTGCCTCCAGCTGGGTAAGTTCGGCCGTGGACTCCAAGTTGTTCGTTGCTTCTTCCAAAGAAACCGAAAGTGCGAGGTTGCGGTTGCTTCGAATAGTCATCAGTGCTTGAGTGACCACGATCCGCTTCATCCATCCCTCAAAACTCCCTTTTCCTTGGAATTGGGAAAGTTTTTCAAAGATTTTCATAAAGCTTTGGATCATCACATCCTCTGCTTGTTCTTGATCTTTGAGGTACCGCATGCATATCGCCAATAATCTCCGGGAGTAGGTCTCGTAGAGCTGTCGCTGGGCCTGCCTGTTCCCAGATAGACATCCCGCGATCAGTTCTTCCTCAGCGGAGAAATGGGGAGGTAATTGCATTTGGTTTAACTTTCAAAAAGGTAGATGCACGAAGCAAAGGAAAGGTTGCAGGGGGTAAGGAAAATTTTCCAATTTTCTTTTCCCTCACCAAAGGATACGAAAGAAAAAGGGCTGAGGTTGAATGAATTAGAGTGAAAAAATAAAAAACAGGAGGGCTACAGCGAGGATAAGAATCATCAATTGTGACTTTTCTTTGAACTCTACGGGGACCTTAGGACGTCTCAAAACAATCACCGCTAATCCCAATCCAAAAAATTGAAGCAGCAAGCTCACTCCATTCAGGGGACCCATAGGGGCATCAAGAAGTTGAAGTTTGGTATTGAGTAGGGAAAGCGTACCCAGTAAAATTCCCGTAATTCCAAAAAGGAATGCACGCTGCAACAGAACGGGTTCGGGTAGTGAGGACCACTTCATAGGCTAGGAGTATTGGGCAAAGGTAGAGAAAGATCCCCAAACGAAATCAATCGAAGTTCATTCGGGCAATTCGCTTAGATTTTTGCTTTTCGAGTTTCAAAATACACGGCAATCTCTTTTCCAGAAAGCGCATTTAGTGTCATTTCTTTGGTTAATCCACCCTTTCTGCCCATCCAAACACCATAGTTCATGTCTGCATAGCCATCCATCTCATGCGCATCGGGGTTGATGGCGAGCATAACTCCTTGTTCCATCGCATAGCGAACCCATCTCCAGTCCAGGTCCAGTCTCCAGGGATTGGCGTTGATTTCAATCACCACCTGCTTGTCAGCGCAAGCATCGATGATGGCCTTGTGGTCAATGGGATAGCCTTCTCTTCGGAGCAAAAGCCTTCCCGTGGGATGTCCCAAAATCGTGGTGTAGGGATTATGAATGGCAGTAAGCAAGCGGTCTGTGGCACGCTTGAGGTCCATATTGAGTACCGAGTGCACGGAAGAAACGATGAAATCAAAGCTCCGCAAGACTTCAGTCGGGTAGTCCAAACTTCCGTCGGGAAGGATATCCGATTCGATGCCTTTGAAGATGCGGAAAGGCGCCAATTCTTGATTGAGCGCATCGATTTCGGCATGCTGCTTGGCTACCTTTTCAATTTCCAAGCCTCCTGCATAGCTTGCGGTGCGGCTGTGATCCGAAATGCCTAGGTATTCGTAGCCCAAGGCTTTGCAATGTTCGGCCATCTGCCGCAAACTGTGCTTGCCGTCGCTGTAGGTGGAGTGGTTGTGTAAAATTCCCTTCAGGTCGCTATTCTCAATTAGGACAGGGACTGTGCCTGCTTTGGCCTGCTCTACTTCGCCCATGCCTTCACGCATTTCCCGAGGGATAAACTGCAGGTTGTTTTGTTGAAAAAATTCCGCTTCACTTTCAAATTTGGATTTTCGGAGCAGTTCACCCACCGTTTCCTGCTCGTTGACATAGCTGCTCAGGTGAGCTTTGGAGGCCACAAAAAGCAATTCCTTGGAAGCCAATTCTTCCGGACTACAAAAGTGAATAAGCAACTGTAATTCAGGTTCCTCCAATTTCCCTCTCCAGGTCATGGGGCCAGAAAGCGCTTTGTTCCAGGAGATGCCTGCCAGTTGAGTCAAACTGGATTTGATTGCATGGAGATCCGCGGAAGCAATTAAATATTCTCCTTCAGAAATGATTTCTAGGCGCCTTGCAAAATCCCCAACAATTCGCACCTGAGCAGGTGCAAGTTGCTGTTGCCATTGATTTGCCAAGGAATCGATGGTTTCTTCGATATCGGCATACAGCCATTTACCGGAAGTGGAAGCCTTGAAAAGTAGGCTTTGAATGATGGTTTCTTGTGTTTTTTCCCCGAAGCCCTTGGTTTGGGCCACCTTTCCACTTTGGCAGGCCTCCATGAGTTCATGCGTGGAGGTAAGCCCAAGCTCCTTCCACAAGACCTGTACTTTTTTGGGTCCCAAGCCCTTCACTTGGAGAATCTCCAAAACTCCTGCTGGGGTTTGTCCAATCAGGGCATCCAAGGCAGGGAATGAACCGGTTTCTTTAAGGGATTGGATGGCTTCAAGGATGCTTTTTCCGATACCTGGTATTGCTGCCAAGTCCTGCAAACTGAGGTTCATCAGGTCTTGGTCCAATCGCTCCAAGGCATTCAATCCCCCCTGGTAACTTCTGATTTTGAAGGGGTTTTCATCGTGAAGTTCGAGGAGCTGAATGCACAGCTTCAGTCGGTTTAAAATAGCCTTGTGGTCCAAAGTTTTAGTTTTTGCAGGTTTCCAACACAATTGTTGCCAAATATAGTTTCAATTTAAACGCATGAGAACTAACTTCCCTGAAAGACGTACTAATTTCAAGCAGTTTAATTCCAAAGTTTAAACCGGAAAAAGAATGAGCATGTCCTATTGGATCGTAAAAACTGAGCCGAGCACCTATTCTTGGAAAGATTTGGAAGCCAAAGGGGAAGATACCTGGGATGGAGTGCGCAATTTTCAAGCAAGAAATAACCTGAATCAAATGAAGCAGGGTGATTTGGTGCTACTCTACCATTCTGGTTCCGAAAAAGCAGTAGTAGGACTTGCCCAAGTGAGCCAGGAGGCCTTTCCGGATCCTCAGGACACAGCCTGGGTGGCGGTAAAACTGAAAGCGGTTCGTACCTTGGTGACGCCAATGACCTTGCACCACATGCAAGCGGAACCCGACTTGGCTGGAATTTCTTTATTGAAACAGTCGCGTCTATCGGTTCATGCGCTCAGCGAGGAAGCTTTCGCCTTGATTTGTAAATTAAGTTCCTGATGCGAATCCTGCTCTTTTTGTTTCTGGCCCTTGTTGCCTTGCCCTCCGTGGCCCAATTGCAGTTCAAAGAGCGGCTAGAAGTGCCTACACAGACTTTTGATCCGGTCTTTGAATTGATGCGAATTCCATCTGGACTCGTGGCTTTTCGAACTTTTCAGCCTCGTAGCTTGGATGCAGACCGTGTTTTTGAATATTACCTTACCTCAGACCAACTCCAATCCCAAGGTCTGGTGGAGGTCAAGATGAGGAAGGGCTTTGACCTAATTGGGTACGATACGGATGGGGATAATCTGTATGTCTTGTTTGCCAAAGGAGAAACTGCCTCCGCCGAAAAATACGTGTTGCACCTAGATCTGATCACTCAAGTAGGAGTAGAATACGATGCTGCCAATCTGCTCCCCATGGACTTGGTGGAGTTTTTGGTCCTGGACCAGAAAGCAATATTTATGGGGGTTTCAGACACCCGGCCTGCAGTACAGATTTTTTCTTTGGAAGACAAAACCGTTCAAACAGTACAAGGCATCTATGGGAACGAAACTCATGTGGTTCAGATGTTGAAGTTGCCCGAAATTCAGGCTCTAGAGGTGGTGATTCGGCGTAGAGGACCCTTCAAATCTCAGGAGACGCTGGTCCTCACCTTTGACTTGCAAGGCACCCTGCTTCGTGAACTCAAATTAGATCCTTTGAGTGATCCGGATGAGGAGCCGCTGGACGGCCTGCTTCTCACTGGAGCCAACTATGGTCAAACGCTCATCGGAGCCTATGGCAAAGAGGTGCGTAACTACTACAAAGGGATGTATTTGACGCAGATCAATGAGTTTGGTGAGCAAAACACTGCGTTGTATACCCTAGAGGACTTTCCTAACTTTTTCAATTTCCTACCTGAAAAACAACGGGATAAGCAGCAAGCAGCCCTATTCGAACAACTCGAAAAAGGGAAGGTGCCTTCCATTCGAAATGCCTATGCCATTCGAGATGTAAAAGAAATGGAGGACCGGTATTTGGTCTATTTTGATCAATTCTCAGTCAGCAGTACTCGGGGTCCAGGGACAATAGCACCACCTTTGGCCTCGCAGCGCTACCGCTACGATCGAGCCAGTCGCATGGGTTACATCCCCTTTTACATGGACCCCTACAATCCACTTGCGGGACCCATGCAAACCTATACCTTGGTGACCGAATACACCTATAAATCGGCACACTTTATTGAAGTGGCCAAAACAGGTCAGGTGATTTGGGACAATGCTTCGCGATACGAGGATGTGACGACCAGTTACCCGGAGGCATTTGCGGAAGTGTCTGTGCAAGGGGATGATGTCTTCCACCTTTTCTTAATCAATGACCAGATCAAACTCAACTACTTTAGAAAAGGGGAGAAACTTTTGGAAAACGAGCCGATTCAACTGGAACTGGATCCGACAAAAGGAGAGATCCAATACACAGACTTGGAATCCTTGCGGCTGCTTCATTGGTATGGCCCCTATTTTTTAGTTTCAGGGATTCAAAAAATCCGATCTACCGATGCCGAGGGTAAAGAAGGAGTGCGAGAAGTGTTTTTTATCCACAAACTTTTGCTGGACGGGGATTTGTACCTGCCAAATGAAGACGCTGACTAGATTATTTTCTATATTTACCGCAAATTTGACCCATGCAAAAACGGCTCGTCCTTGATCAGCAGCAGATTGACATCATCTTGAAGCGGTTCTGCTACCAACTCATTGAAAATCATGACGATTTCGAAAATACCGTTTTTTTGGGATTACAGCCACGAGGGACCCTGTTGCTCGATAAGATTGTGGCTCTAGTAAAGGAGATTTCTGGGATTACAGTTCCTTCCGGCTACCTGGATGCCACTTTCCATCGCGATGATTTTCGACGGCGAGATTTTCCGCTCAAGGCCAACGAGACCAAGATCGATTTTTTGGTGGAGGGCAAAAAAGTAGTCCTTATTGACGATGTACTCTACAAGGGTAGATCCGTTCGAGCGGCAATGGATGCGATGATCGCATTTGGCAGACCTCAGAAAGTAGAATTGATGGTACTGGTAGATCGAAGACTCACCCGAGATTATCCGATCCTACCGGATTATTATGGAGTAAAAGTAAATACGCTGGATAGCCAGTATGTAGTGGTAGAGTGGGTGGCTCAGGGAAATCCCGCAGATGCCATTTGGATTACAGAGAAAGTAACTAGCTAACAATGTCTCAACTCAGCACCAGGCACCTCTTAGGTATCAAAGAACTCAACGAAGCGGACATCCGTCTTGTGCTGGAAACGGCAGTCAATTTCAAAGAAATCATCAACCGTCCCATCAAGAAAGTTCCTTCCTTGCGAGACATCACCATTGCCAATATCTTTTTTGAAAACTCTACCCGCACCCGCCTATCCTTTGAATTGGCCGAAAAGCGTCTGAGTGCCGATGTGGTGAATTTCTCTTCCTCCAACAGTTCGGTGAAAAAAGGGGAAACCCTAGTGGACACCGTCAACAATATTTTAGCCATGAAAGTGGATATGGTGGTCATGCGCCATGCTAGTCCTGGAGCACCTCATTTTCTCTCTAAAAATGTACCTGCCAATGTGGTCAACGCTGGAGATGGTACGCATGAGCATCCTACTCAGGCACTCTTGGATGCCTTTTCCATGCAGGAGAAATTGGGGGATTTGACAGGTAAAAAAATAGCCATCATTGGAGATATTCTCCACTCGAGAGTTGCGCTCTCCAATATTTTTTGTTTGCAAAAGTTGGGGGCAGAGGTACGCGTCTGCGGGCCAGTGACCTTGATTCCCAAGTACATCGAAAGCCTAGGGGTGAAGGTGGAATTAGACCTTCACAAAATCTTGGACTGGTGTGATGTGGCCAATGTGCTCCGAATTCAGTTGGAGCGCCAGCAAATCAAGTATTTCCCAAGCCTTCGGGAATACTCCTTGTACTATGGGATCAATAAAAAGATGCTGGATGGGCTAAACAAGGAAATTGTAGTCATGCACCCAGGTCCCATCAATCGAGGGGTGGAATTGAGTTCGGATGCGGCTGATTCTGCACATTCCATCATCTTGGATCAAGTAGAAAATGGCGTGGCCGTCCGCATGGCAGTCCTATACCTCCTAGCTGGAGCTAAGGGGTAATCAGATATAAACAGGTGAATTCCCCAAAAGCAATTGGTAGGGCTGATTTGAATTAAAAGTTGCGCTGCTGCCATCTTCCACCACCTAGGGTGAATCCAAAGGTGAAGCCTGCATAATGGTTTACAGTCTCACCAATAAATCCACCACTCAGATTTTGAAGGTTCCGATTGGGTACAAAATTGTATTCTACACCCATCCTAAACTTTCGTAACTCTACTCCAGCTCGCACTAGCGGTGCCCAAGCAAAATTCGCTTCCAAGTTGCCAATCTCTGTTGGAGGTGTATAGGACTGATCAATTTCAACGGCACTCAATGCGTAATAGCCAAGCCCAGCGCCCAAATAGGGAGCTACATTGGATTTACCAGTATTAAAAAAATGGGTGAGCGTACCAGCGACCGACACATTTCCTGCCACCTCACCTCGGTATTGTTTTTGCATGTTAAAATAGGTAACATCTTTGGCAAGTCCAGCTACTCCCAAGCGCATTCCAAAAACCAAGTTGTCTCGAAGCAGGAATTGGGGTTCAAAATTTACTAATGCTCCAATGCCCCCATCTTTTGGAATAGCTACTCCGAAATCTGTAGAAAATCGGAAACGCCCCTTTTGTTGGGCATAACTTAATTGAACCAGAAAAAGTAGAATGAGGAGTAAAGTGATTTTTTTCATGGGTTTTTTTGGTAGTTTAAGTGGTTTAGTATTTCTCTAACGTAGGAATGATCAAATTCATACAAAAAAGGTTCCAAAAAAATAAATTTAAAAAATGAAGGAATTTTGGCTTCAATGAGAAGTTGCATCTAATTTTGGGGACGACTTAAAGGCATTGCCAGTCAAATTTTGTCGTACTTTAGTTTTGTATAAGATCCAATAGCAGGGTTTTCCTTCATTTTTAATTCGAATATGTTAACCGTCACGCAACTTACCAAAGTATACAGCAAGCAAGCGGCTGTCAAAGATGTCAGTTTCCACCTCGATGGGGGAGAAGTGGTCGGTTTGCTCGGACCCAACGGAGCAGGGAAAAGTACGACCATGAAATGCATCGTGGGCCTGCTGCGCAAAACCGAAGGAGAAATTCAAATTGGTGGTCACGACCACTTATCGGTGGAAGCCAAACGTCTTTTCAGTTACATCCCTGAAACACCCTATGTCTACGATTTATTGACCATCTGGGAGCACATGCAATTCATTGCTCAGGCCTATGGGGTGCGGGATTGGAAGGCAAGAGCGCTCGAACTATTGGAGTTGTATGAATTGGAGGACAAGCAAAAGAAATTGGGGAGAGACTTATCCAAAGGGATGCGTCAGAAAGTTTCGATCTGCTGTGCCTTGCTTCCAAACCCACAACTTTTATTTTTTGATGAGCCGATGATTGGCTTGGATCCTAAGGCGATCAAAAACACTAAAAACCTATTCAAAACCTTGAAAGAGCAGGGAAAAACCATCTTGGTTTCCACTCACTTAATCGAAGGGATTGAATCGATAGCCGATCGGATTTTGATCATGAAGGATGGTGAAATTATTGGCAATGATACCATTGCAAATTTGAGGCTACAAGCAGAGACTGGATCAGGTTTAAGTTTAGAAGATTTGTTTTTAGAATTGACCAAAGATGCATGAGGTTCGCCTGCTCCTGAAAAAGGACTTATTAATTTTAGTCAATAACCTCCTATTGATCTTTCGGAATCCGCTTCGCTTGATTCCTTATGGGCTGGGTGCGGGTTACTTTGTATTCATGTATTCTCAAGGGATTGCGGGAAGTGAAAAGGTGACCTCTCAAGTGGATTTGGATGCGGCTGGAGAAGTCGATGTGACCCAACAAAATATTATTGGTGCGCTAACGGTCCTGGCCTTGGCCTTCTTTATTTTTCAGTTGTACCGGGCCACCAAAAACAACATTACCTTTTTCAAAATGGCAGACGTAAACCTGCTGTTTACTGCCCCAGTGAAACCAGAAAATTTATTGATGTATTACATGGCACGCTCCATTTTGCCTGCCTTGGGTGGATCATTTATCTTTCTGGCGTACAGTGGAGGTCAGTTGGCCAGTGAATTTGATTTGAATTTTCTGGGAGGGATATTTTTGTTGTTGGGCTTTGCCTTGTACTTCTTTCTTATTTTCCCTCTTCGATTTTTGATCTACACCCTGCATACCCGATTTGGGATTTTAGGGCAGTTGCGGGTGGGTGTTTTGGTACTCGGGCTGCTCCTGGCTCTGGTGATTGTGATTCCTGGGTTTATGGCCCCGGTGTTTTGGAAGGGGATGTTTTCCTGGATTACCTCTCCTTGGTTTGATCTGTTTCCCGTGGTCGGCTGGAGCAGGGGGATGATGGCCTATTTTCTGAATGGCAACTGGGTATTGTCCTCCACCTACTTACTGCTGTATGGGCTTACCTATTTTGCTGTGGTCAAATTGGTTATCCAGTTTTCAGGACATTACTACGAAGATGTGTTGGATGCCACGCAGACCAATGAGGATCGTCTTGAAAAAGCGAAGGGAAAGCGTGAAGTGTCCGAAGATGCGTACAGCCTGAATTCCAAAAAGCAATTGGCACTACCGGAATTTGGATTGGGTGCAAAGGCTATTTATTGGCGGAATTACGTGCAAAGTAGCCGTCAGGATCTTCATCCATTGGTTGGTCTTTACACGATGATCATGGCCCTATTGGGTATTATTTGTTCCTTTTTGGGTCGTTTTGACTGGTTTTCACCACAGGTACTCTACTTCTACCTCTTCTTTTTACTTTTCTTCTACTTCATGGCCGGCATAGGAAGAGCCAATATTGGGGACCTCAAAAAGCCTTGGTTCATCCTAATTCCTGCAAGTTGGGCTTCGAAGTTCTGGAACATGATCAAGTTGGATCTCATCCAAATCCTACTTTTTGGCTTGATGCTGATCGCCCCTTCGGTGGCACTGGGTGATTACAGTTGGTGGTTGGTTTTGTTTTTCCCGCTGGGTTTGATTTTTTCCTACATCATTGGTCTCGGGGTCAACATGATTCCTCAAGTAGGCCTGGATGAGGGCTGGGATCGGATTCTGATCAAGCCCTTGATGATTGGAGGAATTATCGTTTTTGGAATCGTACCTACCCTGTTTTTTACAGGGCTAGTTATGGGGATCACTGGAAACTTCAGTTATGGATTTGGGGTGGCTATTTTGGGATTAGGTCTTGTGGCTTCCATTTTGACGCACGTGACCTTGGATATATTGAAGCGTTTGGAGTTCAAGGAACTCTAAGGTTTCAGTAAAGACAGCATCCAAGGTAAAGTGTTGGTTTACACTGCGCCTCTAAGAAATTATTTTTCCGAAGGGAGAATAGGATAGGAATGGCCCAAGAATTTCATTTATTTTTGGGCATCCAAATATAACCTCCCATGATTTACAACTCCATTATCGAAACGATCGGGAATACCCCGATGATCCGCCTCAATAAACTTTCCCAAGGCATTAAAGGGGAGGTATTGGTTAAGGTAGAATACTTTAATCCAGGCAATTCGATGAAGGATCGTATGGCGATCAAGATGGTGGAGGATGCGGAGAAAGCAGGGATTTTGAAGCCTGGAGGAACCTTGATTGAAGGTACATCCGGGAATACCGGCATGGGCTTGGCGTTGGCGGCAGTTGCCAAAGGCTACAAGTGTATTTTTACCATGGCGGATAAGCAATCCAAAGAAAAGATTGATATCCTTCGTGCAGTAGGTGCAGAAGTAGTGGTCTGTCCTACCAATGTGACCCCTGAAGATCCACGTTCCTACTATTCTGTAGCACGAAGATTAAATAAGGAAATCCCGAATTCATTCTACCCCAACCAGTACGACAACTTGTCCAATGCGCAAGCGCACTACGAGACCACAGGTCCGGAGATCTGGAAAGATACCGAGGGGAGAATTACGCACTATGCGGCAGGAGTAGGCACTGGAGGATCCATGTGTGGTACGGCCAAGTATTTGAAGGAGCAGAATCCCAACCTGGTTACCGTGGGTTTGGATACCTACGGTTCCGTATTCAAGAAGTATAAGGAAACTGGCATTTTTGACGAAAAGGAAATTTACCCTTACCTGACTGAAGGAATTGGAGAGGATATTCTACCCAAGAATGTGGACTTTTCTTTGATTGATCAATTCATCAAAGTAACTGACAAGGATGCCGCCGTGATGACGCGTCGCTTGGCTCGTGAGGAAGGTCTTTTTGTGGGTTGGTCTTGCGGATCTGCAGTGCATGGGGCTTTGGAGTATGCCAAGGAGCACCTGAAAGAAGGAGATGTAATGGTCATCATTCTTCCAGACCATGGTACCCGTTACTTGGGTAAAGTGTACAATGATGAGTGGATGCGTAACCATGGATTTTTGGAAGACAAAACCTATTCCACTGCTCGTGATATCATTGGGCAACGAAGTGGAACCTACCAGTTACTTTCGGTGAAGAAAAGTGATGCTGTCAAAGATGCGATTGCCTTGATGAACGGGAAAAGTATCTCTCAAATCCCGGTATTGGATGGAGAAGAGGTAGTGGGTAGCTTGACAGACAATAAACTTCTTGCCAAGATTATTGACAACCCGCTATTGAAAGACGCAACCGTGGCTGAAGTAATGGAAGGATCCATGAAGTTTGTAGCCTTGGATTCCACCTTGGACGTACTTTCTTCGATGGTTGAAAAAGAAAAGGCTGTTTTGGTGCGCGATACGCTAGACAACATTCATATTATCACCAAGCACGATATTTTGGAGGCTTTTAGTAAATAAATGAAAGTAGATCGCCTGCTTACGGTACCTGTTCAGGTAGACATCAAGGCCTCTTTTGCGCGGGCCTGGGAATTGTACAAGGCACATCCTTTTTTCTTTTCCCTGTTTATGCTCTTGATCGTTTCGATTCAAGGCATGGTGGTCATTTATGTGCAGGCCTACATGATTGTCTACAGTACCCTGCTGGCTCCACCTTTGTATGCAGGCTTTTACCTAGTGGCGAATAAACTCAGTCGTGGAGAAGAGGTAGTCTATCCTGATTTTTTTGCGGGATTTCGATTTTGGATTTCTACATCAATAATCTCTTTACTTACCCAGACCCTGATTGCCTTGGGCTTGATTGTGCTGATTGTGCCTGGAATTTATTTGGCAGTCAGTTACTTATTTGCAATTCAAATGGGGATTTTTGGGGGCCTCGATCCTTGGTCTGCCATGGAGTGGAGCAGAAAATTGATCACACGAAATTGGTGGCGATTTTTCGGGTTGCTGCTAGTTTTGGGGTTGCTCAACCTTGTTGGGTTCTTGCTGGCAGGTATTGGTTTGCTGTTTACCATTCCCTTTACATTTTTGGTTCTCTACGCGGTGTTTGAAGAGATCACTCGTGAAGTGTTTTCGGAGGAAGAGCCTTCGACTACTCATGCGTGAGGATCATGGCTTCCAGACGGTTTCTGCATTTTTCGGCAAATTGATCGACTTCCTCCTTGGATAAATCAGTAGGAGGCAGGATAGGCTTGGAATAATACACCCTGATTATTCCTGGTTTGAGTAGCCAAGATCCCCTTTTCATCAATTGATCCGCACCGATTACGGCCATCATGAGGATGGGTGTTTGGGTTTCAATTGCCAATCGAAAGGCCCCTTTCTGGAAGGGAAGGAGAGTTTGATCTGTATTATTCCGAGTACCTTCCGGTGCGACTACTACGGAAATACCTTTTTTGAGCAGAACGATTAATTTCTCCAAACCTTTATGCCGCGATACGGGATTGCTTCGATCCACCCATATGGCCAATTTGCTGACTACAGTTGCAAAAATAGGAACTTTAGAAAGTTCCTTTTTGCCGATGGCACGTACCCGGTGAGGGATTACCATTGGGATTAAGGGTGCATCGAGGTTGGACCGATGGTTAAAGATGTAGATGTAGGACTGCTTCAGGTCAATGTGCTCCCGTCCATGCACTTTGTAACGAACCCCTGTCAAAAAAGACCAGGCGCCTATCCAGAAACGAATAAATACAAAGGAAATACTATCTCCGCGCGGATGAATCAGCAAGGGGATAAGGACAAAAAGGCCAACAAGTAGCATGAGCACGAAAAAAAGGACTGCTGCGTAGGCGGTATAGATCCATTGAAAAAACTTGAGCATTCGAATTTCTTTGTTAGATTTGGGTTCGTAAAAAATCTTTCACTCTTTGCTTGCAAGCCCCGATTTCGTATCGGGGCTTATTTTTTGAACTCAATTTTAGGCGGTATCGCATTAAATTCCAAGATACACCTGGCTTCGGGCCTGTACTAATTTTCTCTTGGATTTATTTCCAATTCAAGAAAACCCTTACCTTTGCAGTCCATTCGAGTGAATGGGGCGTTTTGGAAGTTCCAATCGCTAAGTTTTAACCCAAAAACTGCTTCCTTATGACTCTAGGGAAGCGGGTCAATCAGAGTCGTATTATTATGTCTAGTACAAAAGAATTTAACTGGGACGATTTCAGCACCAAAGGGTTCGGAGATGGCTATTCTAAGGAGCAACGCGCTCAAATGGAAGCCATGTATGCAGGTACCTTGAGTGAGATCACTGAAAAAGAAGTGATCAAAGGAGTTGTAGTAGGAGTGAATGACAAGGATGTGATCATCAACATCGGTTTCAAGTCAGATGGTCTAGTGCCACTTTCTGAATTCCGTGACGTAGCCGGTATTAAAGTTGGCGACGAGGTAGATGTATTCATCGAAGAGCAAGAAAACGCTTTGGGTCAGTTGATCCTTTCCCGTAAGAAGGCCAAGATTGTTCGTGCATGGCATGACATTGAGGCTGCCTTGGAAAATGATAGCGTAATCGAAGGTCTAGTGAAGAGAAGAACCAAAGGTGGTTTGATCGTAGATATCTACGGTGTAGAAGCCTTCTTGCCAGGTTCTCAAATCGACGTGAAGCCTATCCGTGATTTCGATATCTATGTAGGTAAGAAAATGGAAGTAAAGGTGGTTAAAATCAACCACACCAACGATAACGTAGTTGTTTCTCATAAAGTATTGATCGAGAAAGATCTAGAGAAGCAAAAAGCAGAGATCTTAAACAACCTAGAGAAAGGTCAGGTATTGGAAGGGGTGATCAAAAACATGACCAACTTCGGTGTATTCATCGATTTGGGAGGTGTAGATGGTCTACTTCACATCACCGATATTTCTTGGGGTCGTATCAATCATCCAGAAGAAGTATTGCAGCTTGACCAGAAGGTTCAGGTCGTGGTACTTGACTTCGATGACGACAAGCGAAGAATTTCTTTGGGTATGAAGCAATTGAGCGCTCATCCTTGGGATTCTTTGGCTTCAAGCCTAGAGGTTGGTTCTCGAGTAAAAGGAAAGATTGTCAACGTAGCAGATTACGGTGCATTCTTGGAGTTGGCTCCTGGTGTGGAAGGTTTGATCCACGTATCTGAAATGAGCTGGTCTCAGCACTTGAGAAACCCTGCTGATTTTGTAAAAGTAGGTGTTGAAATCGAAGCGGTGGTATTGACTTTGGATAAGGACGAGCGCAAAATGTCTTTGGGCATCAAGCAATTGACTGAAGATCCTTGGACTAAAGGAGATATGTCTGCCAAGTATGCAGTAGGTACCAAGCACAAAGGTGTGGTACGTAACTTGACTAACTTCGGCCTATTCCTTGAATTGGAAGAGGGAATCGATGGTTTGGTTCACGTATCTGACTTGTCTTGGACCAAGAAGATCAAGCATCCATCTGAATTTGTAAAAGTTGGAGACGAGCTAGCTGTAGCTGTACTTGAACTTGATGTAGAAAACAGAAGATTGGCATTGGGTCACAAGCAATTGGAAGAGAATCCATGGGATACTTTCGAAACCTTGTTCCCTATCGGATCTGTGCATAAGTGCATTGTAAACTCTAAAAACGATAAGGGTGCAGTTCTTGAGCTTCCTTACGGACTTGAAGGCTTTGCAACAGTGAAAAACTTAGAGAAAGAAGACGGTTCTCAAGTTGAAGTTGGAGAATCAGTGGACTTTAAAGTGGCTGAGTTTTCTAAGGACGATAAGCGAATTGTACTTTCTCACACTGCAATGTTCAAAGAAGAAGCAAAAGCACCTAAGAAGGCTGCTGCAGCTCCTGCAAAGAAGAAAGAAGAGGCTGCTGAGCTTCCTGCACAGGCTGAAAAGTCGACCTTTGGCGACATCGATGCCCTTGCTGAATTGAAAGAAAAGATGGAAGGCAAGAAATAAACTAGCCTAACGCTTTATACTAAAAAACGCCAGCTTGCTGGCGTTTTTTTTGTACCCTACTCCAACTTAAAAGTCTACACTTACGAAGGGAGCAAAGGATTTAGAGGGCAAAAAAAAAACACCCTTTAAGGGTGTTTTTTGTAGAGGTCGCGAGCGGATTCGAACCGCTGTACGAGGTTTTGCAGACCTCTGCCTAGCCACTCGGCCACGCGACCAATAATTGGAATGCAAATTTAGGGATAATCTTGGCTTCTACAAACGAGATTAGAGACTTTTCTAAGGTATTCCAAAGGAATTTTTAGGTGGTTGGCGCTTCTCCCTAGAATGAGAGTGATGGGGTTTAAATCTAAAATTTGTGGAAGCCATGAGGTAGGTATCAAAAAAATGATTATTTATAATCATTCTAAATAAAAATGATTGCAAAATCATCTCGTAATTCGCTGAGATACAGCATGGTAGTTTCTACTTTTTGAAAACCTTTTTTTGTACTAGAATCCCAATTTCTTGTTTGAAAAATTAAGCCTCCATAGTACCTTTGCGGGGGTTACTGAGAACCGTTTAAACTATTTAATAGCAATAATATGTTATCCAAACGCTCGTTAGTAGGGATTCGATTGAATTTCCAGACACTGGCAGTGCTGTTTTTCATGATGTTGGGTGTTTCAGCTTATGCAGCTGACCCAGCCGTGGCAAGCAGTGATGAAGCAATTGCAGCTGGTAAAACTGTATTTAATGCCAATTGTAAGCAATGCCACAAGCTAGATCAGAAAAATGTAGGGCCTGCACTTAGAGGCGTCACTGATCGGCAATCCATAGCCTGGGCAAAGAGCTTCATCAAAAATTCACAAGCTGTAATTGCTTCCGGTGATGCGTATGCTAATGCCTTGTACAAGGAGTACAGCAATACTGTGATGCCTTCTCATGAGTTTTTGAGCGATGGAGATTTAGATAATTTGTTATCCTACATCGAGCATGGCGATAAGGTAGATCCTACGGCAGCTGCTGCTGCTGATGCTACCGCTTCAGCCGGAGACGGTGCTGCAGCAGCAGGTTCAGGAATACCTAATGAATACCTAAGCATCATTCTAGGTGTTTTGGTTTTTGTGCTAGTACTTATTCTGATAGTTCTTGGATTGATTGTTACGGTCTTGACCAAATACATCAACAAGCAGGACCTGCCAGAAGAGGATAAAGAATTTGTTTCTCAGAAGACCGATTTCGGTAAGATTCTAAAGAGTGATGCAGTAATCATCCTGGTTACCGCTTTAGTAGTTGCTTTTACAGCCAAAACAGCAATTGATGGTTTGTATTCCGTAGGGGTGCAGCAGGGATATGCTCCAGCACAGCCAATTGCATTTTCTCACGCACTTCACGCTGGACAATATGAAATTGCTTGCCAGTACTGCCATACAGGAGTAGAAATTGGTAAATCCGCCAACATTCCATCAGCCAACATTTGTATGAACTGCCACACCCACATTCAAAATGTAGGAGGCAAAGAAGGAATTTCTCCGGAGATTCAGAAAATATACAATGCGGTAGATAATAACCAACCTATCGAATGGGTTCGCGTGCACAACTTGCCGGATTTGGCTTATTTCAACCATGCCCAACACGTAGCAGTGGGCGGTGTAGAATGTCAAACTTGCCATGGTCCTATTCAGGAAATGGAAGTCGTAGGGCAGCATAGTTCTTTAACCATGGGCTGGTGTATTGATTGCCACAGACAAACTGAGATTGCTACAGAAGGCAATGTCTACTACGACAAACTGGTTCAACTTCACTCCACTTCCAAAGATGCTTTGAAAGTGAAAGACATCGGTGGTCTAGAGTGTGCTAAGTGCCACTATTAATTCCTTATCCTTTTGAAAATTCATTCCTAGAAATAAAATGAAGGAAACTAAAAAAACC
>CANGYY010000052.1 GCA_947458585.1 Cyclobacteriaceae bacterium
GCATCCCCATTCAGAACGGAATGGATTGAGTACTTGCCCAGATGGCGGAATTGGTAGACGCGTTGGTCTCAAACACCAATGAGGTTACACTCGTGCCGGTTCGACTCCGGCTCTGGGTACAAAGGCTTGCAGTGATGCAGGCCTTTTTTGTTTTTTAGGGTTTCCGCTTTTTAATAAGTAACTAAGTTTTGCAGTTCAATTAGGTGAACTGTGGTCCGTGGTCCATCGACTGCCTGCAGACTGTGGGCGATTACCCATTCCCTCGCAAAATCTCCATTGGTGGCTGATTGATAATCTTTCGCCCATTCAGCCAACCCAATACAATCGTCAGTACCGTAATGGCCAAATAGATCACCAATCCCTCCTTCCAGGCCAAACTAAAGTTCATCTGAAAGACAAATTTCCCCAACAAAAACGTCGCAAAGAAGGAAAGTAAAATTCCAGACAAGGAAGCCAAACTCCCCAAAAAGAAGTATTCCAAGGTATTGATCTGCCGCACTAAAGCGGAACTGGCCCCTAAGGTGCGTAGCAAAATGCTCTCCCGCATGCGTTGGTATTTGCTGATGATCAGGGAACTGATTAATACCAAAATACCCGTGGCAATGGAGAAAAAGGCCATGAACTGAATCACAAAACTGATCTTACCCAAAATCTCCTCAAGCGTCTCTACAATCGTACCCAAATTGATGATGGAGATATTCGGAAACTCCCGTACCATGTCCGATTGCATTTCAGCGGCCTGCTTATCTGTACTGGTCTTGGTGATGATCACGTGAAATTTAGGCGCTTCTTCCAAAATTCCTTCTGGAAAGAGTACCAAGAAATTGGTGGACACCTGGTTGAATTTCACCTCTCGGAAACTTCCGATATAGGTTTTAATCGGACGTCCCTGCACGTTGAATTCCACCTCATCGCCGATCTTAAATCCATTGCCCTCAGCAAATCCTTTTTCAAAGGAAACAAAGATGCTATCCCCTCTTGTCCCCTTGGGAATCAAGGCTCCATCCGTCAATTGCTCCGAAGAAATTAACGAATCCCGATAGGTCACCCGAAACTCCCGGTTATACAGCCATCGACTGTAGTTCTCCTCTTCCGGCAACTCTTCATTCGCTTTTTTGGTAATGCCATTGATGGTATTCAACTGCATGGTGACAATCGGCACCTCCTGCAAAATGGGCATCTTCTGTCCGGTTACTTTTGCCCTCACTTGCTCTAACTGCGCGGTCTGAATATCAAACAAAAGCATGTTGGGCTGGTCCTTCTTATCTGCAAACTTGGCTTCCTCGAGCAATTGGTTTTGCAAGAAAAACAAGGTGCTGATCATCGCCGTACCCAGGCCTATGGTCGCAATCAGGGAAATGGTCTGGTTGTTGGGTCGGTACAAATTCGAAAGTGCCTGACGCCAAGGATAACTCAAGGAAAGCGGTAAAAATTTCCGCACAGCCCACATCAGCGCAGTACCTACTCCCCAGAGTATGCCAAAGGCAATCAGCACAAATGCAGTGAAGCCCAAGGCCCAAATCACCTTGGTGAGGAGGTAAAAACTAAAACCAAAAATAAATAGCAAGATCCCCACCAGTACTGCCCAACGAGCAGGATCCTTAAGTAAGGTGCTGTCGGCAGTTTCGGGACGCAAGGTGGCCATCGGAGACACTTTGCGCACCTTGAGCAAGGGCAATAAGGCAAACAATACGGACACCAGAAGTCCCGTCACCATGCCGAAGCCTATGGATTTCCAAGAAATTCCAACCGTCACCTCCACAGGGAGGAAATCTGCAAACACTACGGGAAGTACAAACTGAAGTACGGTACCCAGCACCGAGCCAATGAAGGCTCCAATACCTCCCATGGCCACAATCTCCACGAGGTAGATCAACAGCACATCCAAAGAAGCCACACCCAAGCAGCGAAGCACCGCCACCGAGGCTAGTTTTTCTTTCACAAATACGTTGACTGCAGATGCCACACCCACACAACCCAGAAGTAACGCGATAAAGGCTACCAAACTCAAAAAGTTGGATAAATTACCAAAGGAGCGACCGGTACTTTCTTTGCGGTCTTCAACCGTATCTGCATCGATGCGGTCGAGTTCCCACCGGGCTTCGTATGGCTTGATCAGTTTGGCTACATCAGTTCCTGGGGAAAATTGCAAATAGCGATTGTATTCCACTCGGCTTCCGTACTGCACCAAACCGGTTTCTTGCAAATATCCCAAAGGAATGTACACTGCAGGAGCCACACTTGCTGTAATGCCTGTTTGTCCAGGCACCTTTTGAAGTTCCCCTACAATCTCAAAATTAAGGTTACCCACTTTGATGGAATCCCCCACTCGGGCATCAAACTGCGCCATCAGCGCTTTTTCTACCAGCGCCTTCTTGCCTCCACTTCTAAAATTAGCCTCCCCATCCGCAGGTAGCGTTTCCAGTTTTCCATAAAAAGGGAAATTCCCTTCCAAAGCACGCACTTGCGTCAGTCGGCTGGCATCCCGCTTGGGAAAGGCAACCATGGAAGCAAAATTGACCTCGGAGGCGGTTTCTAAGGCAAGAGAATCCAGACCCAACTCGCCAAGAGGCTTGCTGTTTTCCAAAACCAAATCTGCTCCGAGAAGTTCCTTGGCCTGGTTGTCAATGTCTTTGACTAGGTTTTCTCCAAAACTGCTGATTGCCACCAAGGCAGCAATGCCCACGACAATGGAAGAAACGAAGAGCAGCAATCGGGAGAGATTTTTTCTAAAATCCCGCCCTGCCATTTTTAAAATCCAGGCAAAATCAGGCATGAGTCTCCTCCTGAATTTTCCCGCCCTTGATGTGAATGATGCGCTGGGTTTTGGCCGCCAATTCCAAGTCATGCGTCACCAACACGAGCGTAGTTCCCTGTTCTTTATTCAAATCGAAAATCAAATTTTCAATCATGGTACCTGTTTCTGTATCCAGGTTGCCTGTAGGCTCATCAGCAAAAAGTATTTTGGGCGCATTCGCAAAGGCTCTAGCAATGGACACACGCTGCTGTTCCCCACCTGAAAGTTGGGTTGGGTAATGCGTCGCTCGATCTTTCAACCCTACTTTATCGAGTAATTCCATAGCCTTTTCTTTGGCATTCGGTCTTTTTTTCAACTCCAGTGGCACCATCACATTTTCCAGTGCGGTGAGGGTGGGAAGCAGTTGAAAATTTTGGAATATAAATCCAACATCCCGACTCCGTACCGCTGCACGCTGGTCTTCATTCAAGCGCTCCAAGGCTTCTCCATTCAGGACTACAGATCCGGTGGAACTGGAATCTAGACCTGCACACAAACCCAAAAGGGTAGTTTTACCACTACCTGAAGGGCCGACAATGGCAATGGTTTCTCCGGCTTGAATGGAAAAAGTGACCTGATCTAAAACCGTGAGCTTGCGGCTTCCACTTTGGTAGGTTTTACTGACGTGTTGAAGGGCTAAAATGGACATGTAGAAGGTAAAGAAGTTGAATTAGGAAAACGCTATTTTTGACTAATTTGTTGGCAATTGCACAAATTACTTTGGAATTCGAACAAAGAAAACAAAATTACAGCATCCTAGGATCCTAGGTTCGACAGATGGCAGCATTTGGTCGACCAATGGGTCCTCAATTGTGTAAAAAACAAAAATTTCCTTCGAATAAGGAAAAGTTAACCCAGTTACTATGAAATCAAGATTTAATGGAGTCGCCTTGGTCATCCTACTAGGAATAATCTCCTTCCTCAGTTCCTGTGGCTCAAATCCAGAAAAAACACAGGCAGAGAATGGAGATCAAGCGGCGGAATCTACCGCAAAAAAAACAATCCTATTCTTTGGAAATAGCCTCACCGCAGGCTATGGCATTGACCCGGAAGAATCCTTTGCGGGTAGAATCCAAAGCCGATTGGACAGCTTGAAAAAAGAGTATCGCGTGATCAATGGAGGATTGAGTGGAGAAACTACCGCGGGCGGCTTGAGTCGCCTGGACTGGTTTCTGGAAGAGGAGCCCTACTTATTTGTGCTTGAATTGGGAGGAAATGACGGCTTGCGCGGCATTCCACTCACCGAAACCAAGAAAAACCTATTGGCAATTGTCGATAAGGTAAAGGCAAAATACCCCAACACGAAGATCATCCTAGCGGGCATGCAGATACCACCCAACATGGGTAGGGATTATACCGAAGAGTTCAAAGCCATTTACCCTGCCGTGGCTAAGGAAAAAAACATTGAATTGATTCCTTTTCTGCTGGAAGGTGTGGCAGGCAATCCGGACTTAAATCTTCCTGACGGAATCCATCCTACCCCAGAAGGTCATCGCATCGTGATGGAAACCTTGTGGCCCTTCATTTCAAAAGCACTGTAAGTTTTCAACTTTCTAAGTTGACCAGTTATTGCTAGTTTAGTTCGATTCAACCCTATCCGTTTATGGCCTTACAAATCAAAGAAACCCAAGATAGTTACGACGTCATCATTGTTGGTTCGGGAGCTGGCGGAGGCATGGCCTCCAAAATTCTTTCCGAAGCAGGTCTTTCCGTTGCCGTGGTGGAAGCCGGTGGAGATTTCGATCCCGCCAAAGAAGAAGATCGGACCCAGCTTCGCCCACCTTGGGAGTCCCCAAGAAGAGGTGCGGGCACCAAAATCCGTCCCTTTGGCGATTTTGATCAAGCCATCGGAGGATGGGAAATTGATGGCGAACCCTACACACGCAAGGATGGAACGCAATTTGACTGGTTTCGATCCCGAATGGTAGGTGGACGTACCAACCACTGGGGTAGAATTTCCCTTCGTTTTGGACCCAATGACTTCAAGCGCGCCAGCATCGATGGCATGGGTCACGATTGGCCGATAGGCTACGAGGTCCTGAAACCTTATTATGACAAGGTCGACAAACTTATTGGTGTTTTTGGTTCCAAAGAAGGGATATACAATGAGCCAGACGGATTTTTTCTCCCACCTCCCAAGCCCAGATTGCATGAACTTTTCATCAAAAGAGGGGCAGATAAGGCAGGCATCCCGATGATCCCAGGAAGACTCTCCATGCTTACCCGTCCGATCAATGCGGAGCGCGGAGTTTGTTTTTTCTGTAACCAATGCAACCGTGCCTGTCAGGCCTATGCGGATTTTTCCTCAGGAACCTGCTTGATCCATCCTGCCATGAAAAAAGGAAAGGTGGATTTATTCACCTATTCCATGGTTCGTAAAGTGACTACAGATGATACCGGCAAAGCCAATGGCGTATCCTTTGTCTCCAAGATAGACCGAAAGGAATACAAGTTAAAGTCAAGAGTAGTGGTCCTCGGCGCCTCTGCCTGTGAGTCTGCCCGTATCCTAATGAATTCCAAATCCAAAGCTCATCCCGATGGCATAGGCTCTGATTCAGGAGTATTGGGCAGGTACCTCCACGACTCCACGGGCGCAGATCGGATGGGGATTCTCCCCGACTTGATCGACCGAGATCGCTACAACGAAGATGGCGTCGGTGGCATGCACATGTACACCCCTTGGTGGAAGGACAACAAGCAATTGGACTTTGCCCGTGGCTACCACATTGAGTATTGGGGAGGGATGGGACAGCCTGCCTATGGAGCAGGAGGTAGCATGGATAGTATGCGGAAGTACCTCAAAGATGAATTTGGCAATCCTAGCCCGAATGGAGGCTATGGTACCGGCCTCAAAAAAGATATCCGCCGAATCTATGGATCCACCCTAGGCATGTCTGGCCGCGGGGAAAGTATTCCCCAGTACAGCAATTACTGCGAGATCGATCCCAACGTGGTGGATTCCTTTGGGATTCCGGTGTTGAGATTCCATTACAAATGGACCGACCAGGAAATCAAGCAGGCCAAACACATGCAAGATACCTTTGAAGAGATCTTGACCAATGCAGGGGCAACCCTCTTAGGCACCAAACCTGGTCCGGAGAGCATGTATGGACTTGCAGCACCAGGACGCATCATCCACGAAGTAGGGACTACCCGTATGGGCAACGATCCCAAATCTTCCGTAGTCAATTCCAACTGCCAATTGCATAGCTGCAAAAACCTTTTTGTGGTAGATGCAGGACCATTTGTATCCCAGGCAGACAAAAATCCAACCTGGACCATCTTGGCCTTGTCTTGGAGAACTTCCGATTACATCATCGAACAGTTGAAACAAAAAAACATCTAGGCCATGAATAGAAGAGAAAATTTAAAACTGCTCTTTGCGGGTTCTATTGGGGCAGGCTTGTTGCTGGGCTGCGAGCCAGAGCAAGTCAAATTGCAGGGGGAAGTAATCGGAACCCCTGGAGGTCGGACCGAAGAGGAAAAAGCCCGAGATGCGAAACTACTTGCTGAAAAATTTTTCACGGAAGACGAACTGAAGAAAATCACGACACTGGTCGACCTCATTCTACCGGCTGACGATCAATCTCCTGCTGCCACTGCTCTTGGGGTGCCTGACTTTATCGAATTCATGATGAAGGACCAGCCCAGCATGCAAACACCCATGCGAGGTGGACTGATGTGGCTGGACTTTGAGGCTCAAGAATTGTTTGGGAAAGTTTTCAATGAATTGGACGCCACCCAAGTGCAAACAATCATCGATTTGGTCGCCTGGCCAGATAAAGCCACCGACGAATACCAAGGTGGAGTACGCTGGTTCAACATGCTTCGCAACCTTACTTGTTCCGGGTATTTTTCTACCCAAGAAGGATGGAACTACATGGGCTACCAAGGCAACGTGCCTAACGCCTGGGATGGAGTTCCTGCTGCGGTACTTGCCAAGCATGGCCTATCCAATCCTGAAAAATATGCTGGCGTATACCTCAAACCAGATGACCGAAGTAAAGTGGCCGTTTGGGATGAAGCTGGCAACTTGATTGGCTGATAAATTCTGTTTTCAATGAAGGAACTAGTCTGCTTATTTTTGTTCGGACTAACCTTCGTTACCTTTTACACGCGTAAAAATTCGGTTTATCTAATTTTCCATCCGAATCCATCTTGAATTCCTAACTTGAAGTACTTATTCCATTCACTATGAAAAAATCAATCCTTGCTCTCCTGCTTTTTGGCGGGCTCCTATCCCTTGAAGTTGGCGCACAGACCATCTCCCCAACTTCAGAAAAGGCACTTCAGGAGTCCATAAACAAGCATAGCGCCTTACTTTCCTCCTCTCCTCTGGCTTCTTTCAAGGCCAAGAACGTAGGACCTACCAATATGTCAGGTCGAATTATCGACATTGAAGTGGCGGCCAATCCAAACACCTTTTATGTGGCTGCGGCTTCGGGTGGGGTTTGGAAAACCACCGACAATGGGCAATCCTTTGCACCAATCTTTGACCACCAAGCGGCACTGGGCATTGGCGCCATGGCCCTATCCAAATCCAACAATGACATCCTCTGGGTAGGGACAGGAGAAAATAACTCCAGTAGATCCACCTATGCAGGTGCAGGCCTTTACAAATCTGTCGATGGCGGTAAAAGCTGGCAAATGATGGGCTTGCTTCACTCCCAGCACACTGGACAAATTCAAATTCACCCTACTAATCCTGATATCGTATGGGTGGGTTCCATGGGTTCATTGTATTCCAAAAACAAGGAAAGAGGTCTCTACAAGACCATAGATGGAGGCAAAACCTGGAAGAAGGTACTCTACATTGACGACAATACCGGGGTCATTGACATCAAGGTACATCCGACCAACCCAAACATACTGCTTGCAGCAAGCTGGGAGCGATTCCGTCAGGCGCATGACTTCATTGGCAATGGCAAAGGCTCTACCATCTGGAGATCAGAAGATGGAGGAGATACCTGGAAAAAATCTGTAAATGGATTTCCACAGGATGAATTTGTAGGCAGAATCGGCTTTGATTTCAGCCTTTCCAGTCCGGAAGTGGTCTACGCCCTTTTGGACAACCAAGGTAAATCAGACAAGCCAGCACCTGCTCCAAGACAACGCCCTGGGGCTCAACCAGAAGAAAATCCACTCAAGTTGGAAGATTTTTCCAGCATGACCTTAGACCAGGCTTTGGCCCTAGAAGACAAGAAATTGGAGTCTTTCCTACGCAGAAACCAGTTTGCAAGCAAGTACACTCCTACAGAACTAAAGCGACAGTTAAAAACCGGTAAAATCACCACCACCCAAATTGCGAATTACCTAGGCGGCGCAGTAGATGCGAATGCAGCCATGTTTGGTGCTCCGATCAAAGGTGCAGAGGTATATCGATCCACGGATAGTGGAAAAAATTGGTCCCTGGTATCGGAATCAGATATCAGCCAATTGTACAATTCTTACGGCTATTGGTTTGGAGAAATTCGCGTCAGCACCAGCGATGAAAATGAAATTTTTGTACTCGGTGTACCCCTATTGGTTTCACGAGATGGAGGAAAGAATTTTTCCCGTACCGACTCCATCGGTAGACCTCACTCCGACCACCAGGCCATGTGGATCAATCCTAAAGATTCCAAGCACATCCTACTCGGTAACGATGGTGGATTGTACAGAAGTTACGGCGGAGGATCTCGTTGGGATCACTTGAATACCCAAATGCCGATTTCTCAGTTTTATTCCATCATGGTGGACAATGCTACACCGTACAACATTTATGGCGGCATGCAAGACAATGGGGTTTGGTATGGCAAATCTACTAACGCACCGGAAGATCCTTGGGAGTCTCTTTACGGAGGTGACGGCATGGTGGTAGCCGTGGATACGCGCAACAATGACATCGTCTACACTGGATCCCAATTTGGAAACTATGTCCGCATCAATAAAAAGACAAATGAGCGCAAGCGCATCACCCCAGGCCACGATATCGGAAAAGCTCCGAATCGTTGGAACTGGAGAACCCCAGCGGAGTTGAGCTACCACAACCAAGACATCGTGTACATGGGCTCGCAGTACGTATACCAGTCCCTAGACCAAGGAAATACCTGGACAACCATCTCTCCAGATCTAACCAAAAATCAAAAAAGTGGCAATGTGCCTTTTGCTACCCTATCCGTAGTGGAGGAGTCACCACTTGAATTTGGAACCCTCTATGCTGGTTCGGATGACGGTAATGTCTGGGTAACGCGCAACAATGGCGGCAGCTGGACTAGCTTGAATGCGGGCCTTCCTCAGGATCGCTGGGTGAGTAGTATTTCTCCTTCGGCAGCCAAAGAGGGGCTAGTTTACATAACACTCAATGGCTACCGCTACGATGAGTTTACCACTTATGTCTACAAAAGTGAAGACTATGGAAAAACTTGGACGTCCATCGCATCCAACCTCCCTAATGAGTCGGTAAACATCATCATTGAGGATCCAAAGATGCCTAATTTACTCTATTTGGGAACTGACCATGGCTTGTATGTAAGTTTGGATACAGGAAAAAATTGGAACCTATTCCAAGGGCAAATCCCGAATGTAGCCATCTACGACATGGTCATCCAAGAGCGTGAAAACCACCTCATCGTGGGCACGCACGGCCGAAGCGTCTATGTAGTAGACTTGAAGCCAATCTACAAGTGGGCTACACCAGCTCCCTTGGTGATGGAAAACAAATAAGAATCCTTTTTAACAGCAAAGCCCTTCCAAAATTGAATTTGGAAGGGCTTTTTTTATTTAACTACTTGAATCCAGAGGGGCATGGATCAAAAAATAGGAGTCTCCGCTTTCTTCCAAGTATCCAATTAAACAAAGATTTGGAGTTCGTTTAAGTGAGCTCTGGACCGTGGTTTGTTGTCTGTGGTCGATTATCCGCAGTGGTTAGCGCTTCAATTAAGCCACTGGCATGATTGCGGACAATTAAAATAATTTAAACCCTACTGAAAGTACCCATTGGTTGAGTCGGTTGTCCGCGGTGTAGGAACCCACATTCTCCGTGAATTTACTCAGACCTCCTTCGTATTTTCCTTCAATGGAGAGGTTACCTAAATCAACCCCAACACCCGTTTGGTAGCCGAGTGTAGCCTTTTTGAAGTCGATGTTTTGAACAGTAGTACCCGCATCCTTCAAAGAAGAGTCAATGTTAAAGCTTGCAATAGGTCCTGCCATAATTCGAATTACTTTCAGCATTCTAAATCCAGCCATTACGGGTACATCCAAGCGATTAAACTTGGCTTCATAGTTAATGGGAGGAATACTACTTAAGGAAGATATTTCAAGAAACTGTCCGCTCGTTTGGGTAAACAATACCTCGGGCTGAACAAAAAAACCAACCCCTCCAAATCGTGCAAATACCCCAAGATGATACCCCATCTGTGCATCGCTGGGAATAAGTTGCTCTCCCTCAAAATCTACTTGCGTACTACTCAATCCCGCTTTGATGCCTACCCCATTCTTTTGGGCATACAGGGAGAGTGAACTCAGGGTAACTAAGACAATTAAAGCTAGCTTTTTCATGGTCCTTCAGATTTAGTTGGAAAGTTAAAGTCCTACCACACGTACAATTCTTCTGCCAAAACGAAGCAAGAAGAACTTTAGTGTACGTTTTTTTTAAATCAATAGTTTCTCAGCCCTGAAATAAGGCCAAGAAGGATAGAATATGATTATCCGCAATTTCACCAGTAGCTTAAGATTTCTTTGAATTACTGCGGATAATCGTCGACAGACCACGGTCCACAGCTCAGTTACTTGAACTTCAAAACTTAATTTCCTTTGGTACTGGTTAAAAAGTGGATAATCAGAAAAAAAATCCTAAAGTCTGGATTTAATGATCCAAAGCAAATCCTCAATCAGGAAGAGGCAATGGCAATTTGTTTTGCCAAAATACCGATGCCTTCCATAAAAGTTTTAGGGCGATACCCCAATTCATCGATTGCCTTTTGGATCACAAATCCTGTCTTCATCGGTCTTCGCGCGGGCTGCGTAAAGCGGGTAGAATCCGTACGAACAATCAACTCCTTGTTTAAACCGAAGAAATCAGCCGTCTGCATGGCCATGTCGTAAGGAGTCAGCAATTCAGATCCAGAAATGTTGAATACACCCGTGGCTCCTTGCTCTGCAATCAAAATACATCCTGCAGCCAAATCCTCTGCTAAGGTTGGGGTCCGCTCCTGATCATCCACCACCTGAATCTGCTTGCCCGCTTCCAAAGAGGACTTCACCCAGAGAATGATGTTGGACCTGCTCAAGTCATTGGCCAGGCCATAAACCAAAACGGTCCGGGCAATCGCCCATTTCAAGGAAGAGCCTTTGATGAGCTCCTCCCCTTCCAACTTGGTTTGGCCATAGTAATTGACTGGATCTGGCAACGCATCTTCGGTGTAGGGATTGTGTCCATCCTCCCCAGAAAAAATAAAATCTGTAGACACAAAAATAAAGTGGCTTCCAATCTTTTCTGCTGCTCGTAGCAGGTAGGCGGTTGCCAGCACATTGGCGCGGTAACATCCCTCCTGATTTTTTTCACAGTCATCCACATGGGTCATTGCTGCTCCATGAATCAGCACATCTGGACGAAGCCGTGCTAAGTTCTCTTCTACCTCCTGCTCATTTTCAATGTCCAAACTCTGGTAAGTAAACCCAGCACCCGAGAGTCTGCAGGCACCTCTACCCGTAGCAATCACGGCAAAATTCCCTTGTGCTACCAGCTGCTCTACCAGCTTCTGACCCAGCAAGCCATTGGCTCCTGTGATCAGGATTTTTAGTTTATTGGACGACAGGATAGACATAGCCAAAGTCTTTTTCAATTTTCTTTCGTGACATTTTTTCAACGGTCACCTTCATGATTACAGGCTCCAAGGGAACCTCCCGATTAGTCTTTTCAGCGGCAATTTTATCGACCACCTCCAAGCCTTGGATGACCTGACCAAAGACGGTATACTCAAAATCCAAGTGCGGAGTACCCCCCACTTCGGAATAGGCCTTGATTTGTTCGGAACTGTAATCTTTGGTAAGTTTCAAGGATAAGGTTTTGGCGATATCATCTCTTTTGGAAAGCAAAAGCTGCGTCAAACTATCCATTTTCCCTTCCTGATACAGCCGCGTGTACTCTTCCTTCATCTGCTTTTGGCTTTCCAATTGCATGTACTGGAAGACCGCCTTTTGCAAGGCTGTAAAGTCGGTAGTCAACTCTTGCTCCGCGTAGGTCCTTCCTTGTACAATGTAAAACTGGGAACCATTACTCCGTTTTTGAGGATTGCTATCATCTCCTTCACGAGCAGCGGCAAGCATTCCCTTGGTGTGTACATGATTGCGACGAATCTCAGCAGGAAGTGTTGGCCAATTTTGGTAAGGAAGACTTTCCTTAGTAAAAACATCTCCACCTTGAACCATGAAGCCCTGAATCACCCGATGAAACTGGGTGGAATCAAATCGTCCCGCTTCGGCTAAGTCCAGAAAGTTTTCCTTATGCACCGGGGTATCGTCAAAAAGAATGGCCTTAATCTCTCCATGTCGGGTGGAAATGGTGACCACATAATCCTTGTCTTTGCCACATGCAGTGAAGCTTAGCACAGAAAGGATAAAGAATAAAATCCGCATTTTCTGGTTCATATCAATGAGGGGACTGTTTGATTTGTTCTAAAATTGTTTTTCCTCCCGCTTGGAGGACTTGTTTGGCCAAGGATTCACCTAACTGCACCGCTTGACTAGCCGGACCACTCACTTCGAGTACGATGCGCTGCTGTCCATCCAAACTCACAATCCCTCCTTTGAGTTGGACCTGATTTTCTGCAAGTGTGGCCAAAGCAAAAACAGGAATGCTACATCCTCCTTCCAAAACTCGGAGGTAGGCACGCTCGGCAAGCAAGCAAACTTGGGTCGTGGCATCGTTGCAAGCGGCAACGATGGCTTCGCGAATCTTGGGATCAAGACTCGTGGAAGCCTCAATAGCGATGGATCCTTGACCCACGGCAGGGATAAATTGATCCAAATCCAAATTCGCTACCAAAAGGTCCGTGTAACCCATTCGATGAACCCCTGCATAGGCCAAGAGCAGGGCATCACAATGCCCTTCCTCCATCTTTCGAATTCGGGTTTGAAGATTCCCGCGAACCTCCACGGTTTTCACCTGAGGATAAAAATGCTTGAGTGTCGCAATTCTTCGCGTTGAAGAAGTGCCTACCACCAAGTGGGCATCACCTAAGGAAACTCCTTTCTTCGTAGAAAGCAGCACATCCTGGGCTTGCTCACGTGTTGAAAAGGCAATCAACTCCAAACCATCTCCCAAACTGGAGGGCATGTCCTTTGCCGAGTGAACTGCAATCGAAATGCTTCCATCCAGGAGTTGATCTTCCAATTCTTGGGTAAAAACCCCTTTGGAACCAATCTTTGAAATGGAAACATCCAACACCTGGTCCCCTTTGGTATCGATCGGTACAATTTCCGATGCGAGCCCCGCTTTTTGAAGCAAGTCTGCCACATGGTACGCTTGCCAAAGAGCAAGTTTACTGGCGCGAGTTCCGATTTTTATAAGCTGATGACTCACTGTTTTTCTCGTTTTGACGTTTTCTTCACTACACTTTCCACCACAAATTTGATGATTTCGGCAGCAACATTCACACCGGTAGCGCCCTCAATTCCCTCCAAGCCGGGAGAACTATTGACTTCCAAAATCAAAGGGCCTCGTGCAGATTGAAGCATGTCCACGCCTGCTACATCTAGGCCCAAGGCCTTGGCTGCATTAAGAGCGGCTTGCTTTTCTGCACGGCTCAATTTGATAACGGTCGCCACTCCTCCGCGATGAAGGTTGGACCGAAACTCTCCTTCTGCACCTTGCCGCTTCATTGCCCCCACGACCTTTCCATTGACCACAAAGGCACGGATATCCGCACCCTTTGCTTCTTTGATGTATTCCTGAACAATAATTCTGGCCTTCAGCCCGTGAAATGCCTCAACCACAGACTGGGCTGCTTTCTTGGTTTCAGCCAAGACTACTCCCAAGCCTTGCGTACCTTCCAATAATTTGATGATGACTGGTGCCCCACTCACTTGTTCAATCAATTGCTTTTCTCCTCCTTTGGAAAAATTGGTAAAGGCCGTCTTGGGCATGCCCAATCCATTTTTTGAGAGAATCTGCAAGCTTCTCAATTTATCCCTACTCCGTACAATCGCCTGTGAGGTCACCGCCGAGAAGGCCCCCATCAGTTCAAATTGCCGTACCACGGCCGTACCATAAAAGGTCACCGATGCCCCAATTCGAGGAATGATGGCATCCACCCCTTCGAGCCGCTGCCCTTTGTAGATGATCGAAGGCCCCTCCTGCTCAATAATCAGATCACAAAGGCTATGATCTACCACCATCGCTTCATGTCCCGCCTTTTGAATTTCTTCCATCAGGCGTTGGGTAGAGAATAACTTGGGGTTCCTCGAAAGGATGGCAATTTTCATTTCTTTTTGCGGTAGGGTTTACCTAAGTTGGTCTTGGATACATCTACAAGAAATCTCCCCCGTAGAATTTTTCTCCCAAGCAAAATGGAATTTTTCATGCTTGAGCGATCGGTGAGCGTAAACTCAGCCCGGAAAGTTTTTCCTGCCAGCTGCAATTTGGTTTCAATGAGGTAACGAACCTCTACCTGACCAAAGGAATTCTTTACTTTCTTCTCCCGGAAGGATTCAAAAGCAAGGGTCTTTCCCGTGTACTTTCGGTGGGCAGGCATCAAGATTTTGAAATGGAGTAGTTTTTGCCCTTCCACCTCCTCAATCCGAATTTCCTCCGCATGCAAGCTACTCGTGTAGGCTCCCGTATCAATTTTGGCAGCTACGAGATTTAAGCCAAGTTCAGGAAGTGTGATTTTTTCTTTTCGCCCAAGAACCTTCTTTTCCATCTCCCTAGTTTTTGGACATCATCAAGAGAATCTCCATGGACAAGTCGGTGAAAATCATTTTCGCATTGCCATTCCGTTCCAAATGGTAATGCGCGGTATTGAACGTTTGGTAGAGTTGGAGCGCATGCTCTTCGGTCAATACCTTTTTGCTGATGTTATTGATAAAAGCCCGGTCCTCGTCAGTGGTACGCAGGAGGTGATCCATATCGAGATTTTTCAACAAAATCTCTCGCGTCACATTCAATCCTGCTAGCATCAAGGACTTTTGAGATTCCTTATCGGCTTTGTGAAAATCGTCGGAGAGTGCGAATAAATCTTTTAGATTTTTAGTGGCGCAAAGTCGAAACCAGTCCCGCAGCTGGCGGACTGTCTGGTCTTCCACCTGATCAATCAAGCGATAAGCTGCACGTAGGTTTCCATCTGCCAGCATGGCGATTTGCGCTGCTGCTTTGGCATCACATTGGCCGGATTCCACCAGATGGGCACTTACTTCTTCATCTGTAAAGGCACGAACTAAGATCTTTTGTGTTCGAGATAAAATCGTCGTGAGCAATTGATCAGCCTGGGAAGTGACCAGCAGGAAAAGGGTTTTGGCAGGTGGCTCCTCAATAATCTTGAGCAAGGCATTGGCTGCTGAAGGGTGTAAATATTCCGGTGCCCAGATCAACATGATCTTGTACCCTCCCTCAAAAGACATCAACGAAAGCGTCTGGATCATCTTTCGAGCCGCTGCTTTGGTGATGTTTAACTGTTTTTTTTCAAAGCCATTGAAGTAAATGAAGTCATGCACATTGCCATAGGGCTGGCCCAACACAAATTTTCTCCAGTTTCCCATCAGGTCGGATTTCTCATCCTTTCCATCCTCGTCCCCCTCCTCTTCTTTGGAAGAGGCTACCACTGGGAAAGCAAAATTCAAATCCGGAAGGATCAATTTATTCATCCGCTGGCAGGATCCACAGGTACCACAGGAATCCGTCTCCGTTTTTGCCTCGCAATACAAGTAACTCGCTAAAGCCAAGGCCAGAGTCAAGTTGGCCGAACCTTCTGGCCCATGAAACAAAAGTGCATGGGCAAGGTGGTTCAACTTCACTGCGTTGAGAAGCTTTTCTTTGGTTTCCGGAAGTCCAGGTATGGCTGCAAACTGCATGGTGCGGTGGGTCAGGAAGTTTTATCCCAAATTCTGTAGCTTTTGGTCAATTCAAAAACCTTATCCAAAATTTCTTTTTCATCTGCCCCCCATACTTTCCCTCTTCGGGCATACACGGCCTCGGCTGTTTCATGAAACTTAGGAGGAGTAAAGGTAGAGAATCCAGCTGCTCCACCCCAGGCAAAGGAAGGGATGAAATTGCGTGGATAGCCATCTCCAAACACGTTGGCTCCGACACCGATGACGGTACCGGTATTGAACATGGTATTGATGCCACACTTGCTGTGGTCACCCATCATCAAGCCGCAAAACTGAAGACCTGTGTTGGCAAATCCTCCTTTGGTGTAATCCCAGAGTTTGACCGGCGCATAGTTGTTTTTGAGGTTGGAGGTATTCGTATCTGCCCCCAGATTACACCACTCCCCGATCACGGAGTTGCCCAAAAATCCATCGTGGCCTTTGTTGGAATAGCCCAAAATAACCGAATTAGACACCTCTCCACCCACCTTGGAAAAGGGTCCTATGGTGGTGTCGCCTCGAAGTTTTGCTCCCATATTGACTGTAGATCCTACACAAAGCGCAAAGGGTCCTCGAATCAAGGCACCTTCTTGAACCTCTGTATTTTTACCCAAATAGATTGGCCCTGCTTCGGCATTGAGCACCGCAGCACGTACTTGTGCGCCCTCCTCAATAAAAATCTGATGCTCCCCGTAGCAACGGGTATGAGGATCCAGCATAGGTTGGGAGATTCTTCCGGCAGTGATTAGGGTAAAATCCTTGCGTATTTCCGCCGCATTGAATTGGAAAATATGCCAGGTTTTCTGGAGGAGAACAGGGTCCTGCTCCAATTGAATGATTTTCTTTTCTGAGGCAAAAGCCAAACTTTTCTCCTGCGGTCCACAAGCGGTAGCCAACAGGGTTTTTCCAAAAAATAAAGCCTCATCCTCTTTCAAGGCAGAAATTTGTGGCCAGGAATTCGAATCTGGCAACCAGGAGCCATTGATGGCTATTCCTTGCGCTGCACTTCGTGGAAAAGATTTTTGAAGGTAGTCCTGCGTCCAGAAAGAAATGGATGCTCCGGTGTATTTTTCCCATTTCTCTGAAACTTTCAAAATCCCTACCCGAAGGTCGGCGATGGGCCGAGTAAAGGTAAAGGGAAGGAGAGACCCGCGGATAGCAGGATCGTCAAACAGGAGAAGTTGCTTCATAGAACAAAAATAAAAAAGTCTCCCGGAATCTTTGCTCCGGGAGACTTTTTCGAAGAACGAAAATCGAAATTACTTCTTGGCGTAACGCTTGTTGAATTTCTCCACACGACCTGCGGTATCCAACAACATTTTCTTACCGGTGTAGAAAGGGTGAGACTCAGAGCTCACTTCAATCTTGTACACAGGGTAGGTGTTGCCATCCGTCCACACGATAGTTTCGCTGGTTTCGATGGTAGACTTCGTCAAAAACTTAAACTCACTAGAGGTGTCGTAAAATACCACGTCTCTGTAGTTTGGATGAATATCGCTTTTCATGCTATTGCTAGTTTTAATGTTGCTTTTCTGAAATGAGGCACAAAGATATTCTTTTAAATAAATCCGACCAAATGTTTAGAAAGGATTTATTGAATAATCGCAGAAAAACTGGGGCTATCCGCCTTACTTGCTTTTAAAATCGCCTCGTTTGATGGATCGGATGAATTGAGACCAAGCAAATGGGTCCAAAATACGCAAGGGTCTAGGTCCATAGATATCTTGATTTTGGAGCATCTGCGCTTCCTGGAAGGCTCGGAAATTCTCTCCTCCTGAGGCCGGCATAGATTCCGCCCAGCGAAGGAGCATCTCCGGTCGCATGTTGGTTCGGCTGATGGACATCGGATCCACAACGGACATGGCTATCACCGCTTGCTTAAACTCATCCTCTGTGGGATAAGGCATAACTTCAATCTCGGCCAAGGCAATTTCATCCACTTCCATGGTCAAGATCAAGGAGATTCGATCATTATCCATTTTTTCAGGAACTGTAAAACTTTGCTTCTTCAATCCAATGAAGGTGAAGACAATGGTATCTCCTTCCAAAACCGGCATGGAAAAATAGCCAAATCGTCCAGAAACTGTTCCTCTCCCCTTCTTGGGCACATAAATATTCACCCCAGGAACGGCATCGGTGCTATCCGCATTGAGGACAATACCAGAAAGTTGAATGACTTTTTTTTCTTGCTTATCTTGAGCCACAAGATCTTGGCTGCAGAAAAAAAATCCCGATAACAGAATAAGCGCGTATAAATGGGTTATTTTCACGAATATTGGGTTCAAAGCGATGCAGATCTTGGACTTCTTGAAAATTTAAAGCCAATTTCCACGATTATTTTCGTTTCACCTCGTTCCAGAAGTTAAAACTTACTAATGAGACTCAAAAATATCAGTTTAAACTATGGTTTGCGAATTTTTAAAGCACTTTCGGAAGAGCC
>CANGYY010000053.1 GCA_947458585.1 Cyclobacteriaceae bacterium
AAGGTGTTCAATTGCCTATTCAGGCTGACACCCTATGCTTTCATGGCGATAATCCCGGCATTGTAGACTTTTTACCCGTCCTTAGAAAGCGGTACTGGACATGATTCCACACTATCAAATCCTCAGCCCAACCTTTGGGGAATTGGTATGGGATCATCACCCAACCGATGAACTGCTTGGATTCCAATTGGCCTATTTGACTTACATTCAATCTAATTTCTTGGATGCCTTAGCAGAAGCCCGTCAGGGTTTTACACGGATCAGTTTGGTTTGGAAAAACCCCAAAAACCAACAGGAGTTCTTAGCCCAGTTAAAGGATCTCAAACTGCCGCCAATGGAGTTATCCAATGCAATCTGGCAGGTTCCTGTGTGTTATGACCCCGAATATGGGCAAGATCTAAACTCCGTAGCGGAATCCAAAAATCTAAGCCTCTCCGAATTAATCCATCTCCATTCCGAACCCCTGTACCGAATCCATTTCTTTGGATTTTTGCCAGGGTTCTTTTACCTGAACGGCCTTCACCCATTGCTCCATACTCCTCGAAAAAGTGTACCCCTACTCGCTGTGCCGCGAGGATCTGTGGCTATTGGAGGCAGCCAAACGGGCATCTACCCCATGCAAAGTCCTGGAGGATGGCACATCATCGGGAGAAGTCCACTTACCTTTTTTGATTCCAAGCAGCCTATCCCGGTTTGGGCGAAGCCAGGGGAACAAATTGAATTTGTACCCATCAGTGCGGCCCAATTCCAGAACTGGAATGAGCCTTACCCTAAACTCCTTCGGAAATGAGTCAACTCCTTGGAAAAGCGGCATTGCTGCGCTGCCCAGCAGGCACTTCCTTGCAGGATAAGGGTCGTCTAGCGGGAGCCCAATTCGGCATTCCTACCGCGGGGGCAATGGATCAAAAGAGTTTCCGCTGGGCAAACCATATCCTGCATAACTCCAGCAATGCGGTGGCCTTGGAAATGGCTCAACCCGGTTTACGAATTCAATTTGACCAAGCCTGCCAGATTGCTTTGGCGGGAGCACAAGTGCTGGTTAGCCTTAACCAAACGCAACTGTCAAATTCCACTTTAATTTCCATTGCAGCAGGTGATCTCCTTGAAATTGGTGCATTCCTAACCGGTAGTCGTTTGTACCTATGCATTCAAGGTGGGTTTCAGGTGGAGCGCTATCTTGGTTCTGGAAGCGATTTTGAATCAATTACCTCCCCCTCGAAAAGAAGTACCCAGGAGGTGTTGTCCTATATCCCAATTCCCCAATCCAATTCACTTGGAGCCAAACCCAAGTGGGAAACTTCTTGGTTTGAATCTCCTGAAATCGAAGCCTATCGGGGTACAGATTGGGCACTTTTGTCTTCAGAGCAACAAGAATTTATCCACTCTTCCATCTTCCATGTCTCCAAATTCAGTAATCGAATGGGAATTCAGTTGGAAGAACTCGTTCCCAACCAACTGGAGGATCTCCCCACCAATCCTGTTTTTCCAGGTACCGTCCAGTTGACCCCTGGAGGTAAGATCATTGTCTTGATGCGGGATGCAGGGGTGACGGGTGGGTATCCCCGAATACTGCACTTGACGGAAGATGGACAGTCCAAACTGGCACAGAAAAGAGTCGGCGATTCGATTCGTTTTCAACTTATTGACACGATTACAGGTTAATTCGACCAAATAAAAGCCCAAAAAGTGTTGAGGTTTTGCAGAAAGTAAATTACCTTAATCACATCAGTTTATCCCAAAATACCAAGCCATGGACGCTACCCTTACCCAAAAAATAACTGCACAAGGCAAGCAAGTTGATGCCATTCAACAGCAGTTGGAAAGTTTCAAGCAAGGTTTCCCTTTTTTGCGTTTGGTAGGCCCAGCCACTCCTGCTCGAGGAATCCAGGTTTGGGAGGAAAATCAAGTACAGCATTACCAAAGTTATTTTGCCCATAAGGCTGCTGAATTGGACATCGTCAAATTTGTTCCTGCCTCTGGTGCTGCCAGTCGCATGTTTAAGGATCTTTTCTCCTTTTTAGAAACAGATGGAGATTTATCAAAAAATGGCTTCACCCAGAAATTTATAGGGAACCTGAGCCAGTTTGCCTTTTACCAGGACTTGGATGTGGCGCTTCAACAAGAAGGCGAATCCATTGCTGCTTTGCTGGAAAATAAGGAATACAAGAAATTGGTAGCGGCCTTGCTTACAGAAACTGGCTTGAACTACGGCAATCTCCCCAAAGGGCTGTTAAAGTTCCACGCCTATGGAGATGCAAACCGCTGCCCTGCGGAGGAACATTTAATCGAAGGAATTCAGTACGGGGTAGGTAAAAACAAACAGGTACACATCCATTTCACCGTTTCGCCTGAACACGAAGAAGGCTTTGTCAAGGAAATAAATCAGCACCTTCCTCGACTTCAAGAATCAACTGGATTGGTGTTTCGAGTGAGTTATTCCCATCAAAAAAAAACCACCGATACCATCGCTGTGGACGAATCGAATGAACCCTTCTTGGAAGAGGATGGAAGCCTCTTGTTTCGACCTGCAGGTCACGGCGCATTACTTGAAAATCTAAATGAGGTAGCCGCGGATCTGATTTTTATCAAAAACATTGATAATGTAGTTCCTGATCGGCTAAAGCCAGTGACGAAATCCTACAAAATGGCCCTTGCTGGCCTATTGCTTGAAGTGCAATCTCGCGTATTTGCAGCCTTGAAAGCGCTTGAAGAGGTATCCCCCCAGTCGGTAAGTAAAGCCCAAGAAGTATATGTCTCGGATTTGGGAGGATTAGTTCCAGAGGGAATCCAAAACGCTAGCCTAGCGGAGCAAGCGGCGTTTTTTCAAGCCAAACTCAATCGGCCAATTCGGGTATGTGGGATGGTCAAAAACACCGGTGAACCAGGAGGAGGGCCTTTTTGGATCCATGAAAAAGACGGTACCCAATCCCTTCAAATTCTAGAAACCGCTCAAATTGATCTGAATGATTCCGGATCCAAACAGCATTTTCAAGCATCTACCCATTTCAATCCAGTGGATTTGATTTGCGGAACGCGCGATTACCGAGGCCAAGCCTTTGACTTGCTTCACTACCGTGACATGAATACGGGGTTTATCACCGAAAAATCAAAAAGTGGAAAGGTGCTAAAAGCCTTGGAACTACCCGGATTGTGGAATGGGGCTATGGCAAACTGGAACACCCTTTTTGTGGAAGTGCCCCTACTTACTTTCAACCCTGTAAAAACCATCAACGACCTGCTTCGGGAAGAACACCAAGCCTAAGTGATTCTTTTTTAAACCAGGGTCAATAAAAACCCTTTTGGATTTGCTCTGCTAGGTAGGCTTTGAGTTCATTCCCCTCTTCTACCTTGATTTCTCCAGGGAGCCCCAGAATAAATCGAGCCAAGCCAGGTAAGTGCGGAATCTCCCCTTCAAAATAGTAGTGGTTTCGATTTTTGATTTGAATAAAGGGTCTGGCAGTGGGATACTCCTCTACCATCAACTGGTAGGCCTTTTTGCTGAGTTTGAGTTTGATGTGAATCTTTCCCTTTCCAGTAAACCCAAACAAGGCTTGCTCAGGAAGTTCATGTGCGGATTCAAACTTCCATCCTTCAGAAGCAATGACCACCTCACCCATCCGTTCTACTTTAAACATCTTCATGGTTTGACTCTCCAGTTCAAACGCATGAATGTGCTCGTAATCGGAAGTAAAACCAACGGGCTCCACCAGGCGATCTGAAACCGTATCACTGCGCAAGGAATAGTAATCCTTGATCCAAACTTGCTTCTTCTGGGTGATCCCTTGGGCTATTAGGTCCACCATGCGCCCAAGATTTGCCTTAAATAGGTCTTCCGTACTCAGTTGAACTTCTGATTGGAGATTCAACTTTTGAACTACCGCATCTTTTAGTGCATTCCCTTTTCCCTGGGTTTCCAAAAGCGTGCTGAGCCATTGGTTCTCCTCAGCGGAAAAAGTGGTGTTGCTGCTAGGTTTGGGGAGGTACTCCGGGCGCTCTTGGATTTTATACTTGCTAAATTCCTTCACCACCACAAATCCCAAGGCTTCCAAAAGTTTGAAGTACCTGTAAATGGTCCGCTCGTCAGTTTGCAACAATTCCGCAAGGCGGTGGACAGGCTTGCCAATGGTACCTTGCAAGAGGTTGATTAACTTAAATACCCGTAAAATCTTTTGCTGCTCAATAGGACTAGATTGTGCCATGGTGTTTTTGACGATTAGTGTCCAAAATTACAGTTGTAAAAATTATCAAACTAAATTTTGACAATAATTGTCAATTTATTTGAGGGGAAAATAAAGGTCTCAATTCTCTGAAGAATTGAGACCAAAAATGAAGTTGACCGGAATAAAAACCCTTCTAGGAAATATCGCTACTTATTGATCGTGAGTGTAGTACCCGAAACGGAAGCAGTATATACCTGCAAAGGCTGGGTTGCAGGGCCTTGCAGCACTTTACCTGCCGTATCAAAAATGGAATTGTGACAGGTACAGGTAAATCGACTATTGGCAAATGACCAACTATCAAAGCAGCCGGAATGGGTACATACCGAAGTCAAAGCCACATAAGTACCATTGAGATTGGCTACCAAAGTTTTGGCAGTTTCAATCAATAACCAGCCACCTGAAGCGGCCAATTTATTTTGAATAGTCAGGTTAACCTGTATGGTAGATCCTGAAACCGTAATTCCATTGGGAGTAGTGGTACTAGGAGGAGTAGTGGTATCGTCGGGTTCCTCCGAACTCACACAGGAAGTAAAAAAGGCGATTCCGAAAGATCCCATAACGGCGGCCAAACCTGCCTTTTCCAAAAATTGTCTTCTGGATTCAGAAAGACTACCCGATTGTAAAAATTGATCTTTTTTCATTTCCAGTTGATTTAGATGTACTTGTAACACACAAGTAACCAACTCTTTTGAAAAGAAAAGGTTCTAATATTCTTTAAAAATGTTTGGGCTTGAGAATTTCGCTTACCACCACAGCATCTCGAAAAGATTTGGGGTTTTTCAACAATTCCGCATAAGGATTTCGTGTTTCCTGGGGCAGTTCATAAATCTTGGGCCGTGCAGCGAGTGTAGGCTCAATGGTAGACTCGGTTTGCTCATAAAATTGCTGCCTCGCATTTCGTCTCGAACTTTCCGCCTCAACATCTACCCCTTCAGCAACAACAATCTCCCGTTGTGGTATTGAATGCTTCTTTGCTTTTTTGTGATTTGAAGAAGTAGAATCAGGCTCCTCCGTTTGAATAGGTGGTGCTTCAACTACTACCTCAGGAATTTTTGGCTCTTGGCTTTCGCGAATCTCGCGAAGTAACTCTTCAAAAGTGAACCCTTTTTGAGGAGCCTCAGGAGTTGGATTATCTCCGTCTGGAAGGGATTCAGTCTTCTTTTTTGAACTTGCCCGATACAGAAAATAAGCCACAATGGCTACGACATAGATGATTTGTCCGAATTCCATGAAGTTAAGGTACTCCAAAAAGTTGTAAATACGAATTGCCTCAATTTTTTCTAATTGAACTCTTTGAAATTTCTTTTTAAAATAGGACCTATTCCCAGGTTTTTTTTGCCAAATTCCTAGAATCGAGCTATTTTGAAGCCTTATTCCCCATAAAAATTAGTAATGCTACTTAGTAAGCTGGAAATCAAAGGATTCAAAAGTTTCGGAGACAAAATGGTGATCCATTTTGACAAAGGCATTACGGGTGTGGTGGGTCCCAATGGTTGTGGTAAATCCAATGTAGTGGATGCAATCCGTTGGGTACTGGGTGAACAGAAATCACGATTACTCCGCTCAGATAAAATGGAGAACGTGATTTTCAACGGTACCAAGAATAGAAAGCCAACCAACTTAGCAGAGGTGTCCCTCACCTTTGAAAACACCAAAAACCTGCTCCCCACGGAGTATACGCATGTGACCATCACCAGGAGGTACTACCGCAGTGGGGAAAGTGAGTACCAAATCAATGGGGTAACCTGTCGACTGAAGGACATTACCAATCTATTTTTAGATACAGGGATCAACTCCAATTCCTACGCAATCATTGAACTCAAAATGATCGATGAATTGCTAAACGACAAGAACAATTCCCGTCGTGAACTTTTTGAAGAAGCCGCTGGAATTTCCAAGTTTAAAAACCGGAAGCGCGAGACCCTTCGAAAGCTTGAAGACACCGATGCCGACCTGGCTCGAGTAGAAGATTTGCTTTTTGAAATCGATAAAAACCTCAAGTCTTTAGAAAAGCAGGCCAAACAGGCATCAAAGTATTTCGAAATTAAGGCAGAGTACCGAGTGGCTAGCATCAACCTGGCCAAAAAGTCTTTGGAGCAATTGCAGCTTGCCCTAGTAGATTCACAAAGCAAAATCCAACAAGAATCTGATCGTAAGCTGGAAATTCAGGCCCAAATTGCTGACCTAGAAGCACAATTGAGTGCGGCTAAGGCGGATTTGATTGGCAAAGAAAAGTTGCTCGCCTCAAGACAAAAAGCCCTCAACGAGCAGGTCAATAAAATCCGAACCTTTGAATCGGATAAGAAAATAAAGAATGAGCGCCTCCGATTTTTAGAAGATCGGTCCCAAGCCCTACGAGAACAAATTGACCAAGACCGCAAATCCAATGATCGAGCGGCATTTGCAATACGATCCCTCGAGCAAGAGAAAGAGGCCGCTGAGAAGATTTTAGCAGAAAAAGAAGTACTAGTCGCCCAATTACGGGAAGCCTACGACCTTCAAAAAACTGCTGCATCAGAAAAGCAAGAGCAGCACAAGGAACTCAGTCTGCAAGTTTCCCAAATCAAAGAGCGCGTATACCAGGCGGGTAAAGAAGTTGAAATCAAGCAAATTCAATGGTCTACCCTCAAACAAGAATTGGAGCGTACCTCCTCAGACGATAGTTCCCAGGAAGCCAGTCTCGCGGATTTTGAGCATAATTTAACCCGAATCAAGTCTCACCTCGATGAGGCCCAGCAAGCATTTGACTTGCTCAAGCAAAAACAAGAGGAGCAGGATCAAAAAGTAGAAGAAACAAGCCGAATCGTAGAAATGATCCGAGAAGAATTGACTCAGATTTCACGTAAACTGGATTCGAAGACGAATGAATACAACTTGACCAAATCCTTAGTTGAAAATCTGGAAGGATTTCCCGAGGCTATCAAGTTTTTAAAGAAGAATCCAAGTTGGGGCAAGGATGTTCCCCTCCTATCTGATCTTCTTACTACCGATGAAAAGTACCGGGTGACCATCGAAAATTACCTGGAAAACTACCTCAACTATTACGTGGTAGATACCGAAGCGGAAGCCATTGCAGCCATCCAATTGCTCAGTGATGCGGCCCGAGGAAAAGCCAACTTTTTTATTCTAGCGCATTTTGAACATTTTTCTCCTAGCCAAAGCCAGATTTTCCCAAATGCACGTGCTGCTACAGAGATCATTGAGTTTGATGTCAAATACAGTCGCCTAATCAATTACATCCTAGACAATGTCTACATCGTCCAAGGTGATTATCCGGATTTCCCGAGCCAAAAAGAAGGCGTTTTTCTATCTGAATCCGGTAAGTACATCAAAAAGAAGTTTTCGCTATCCGGGGGTTCAGTGGGCTTATTTGAAGGCAAGCGAATCGGTAGAGCGAAGAACCTGGAAAAGTTAGAGAAGGAAATAAAGGAACTCAACAAAAAAGTGAGCACCTCAAGGGCCAACCTAGATCAAAAATTGGGTGAATTGACCAAACTGAAGGAGTTGAGTTACAAAAAGGCTTTGGAAGAAAGTCAGGCCAAATTGCAGGTAACAAATTCTGAATATATCTCTGTTCGTACCAAGAAGGAGCAACTTTCAGAATTATTGACCTCCAATGCAACCAAACGAGAAGATATCTTGGCTCGAATTGCGAGTCTAGAAGAAAGTTTGGAGCAAATCCAACCTCAACTCACCAAGGAAAAAGCCCTTTTCGAGGAATTAAATGAGCAATTGCTGCTGCTGACTGAGGAGTTGGACCTAGCCAATAAGTTGCTTGCAGAGAAGTCTCAACTGTTCAACCAGGAAAATATCACCTACATCCAGCAGTTGAACCGCGTGAATAATGCAGAGCAGGAGATTGAGTTTAAGCAAAGTGCTTTTGAAAGTTCAAAAGAGCGCATTGAAAAATCCCAAGAAGAACTATCTCAATTGGATGCTGAAATCAAGACGCTTCTGGACAATAATGAAGTGAAGGACGATGAATTGATCGCACTGTACACCGAAAAGGAGGATATTGAATTGGGAGTAACGGAAGCAGAAAAAATCTATTACGGGACTCGAGGACTGATTGATGAACTAGATACACGAATCCGAAGTTTGCAAAAAGCCAAGGAAGGATACGATGATTTAGTGCTCGCCCTTCAGTCCCAAATCAATGAAATTCGTCTCAAAATGTCCGGGATGAAAGAACGCTTGAATGTGGAGTTTGACTTGGATTTGGAAGCCCTGATGGCCGAAAACCCAATGGTAGACAAAGACTTTCTTGACTTCAAGGAAGAAGATCTCAAGGAATTGGTTCACAAGCAAAAGGAACGTCTTGAAAAAATAGGCCCGATCAACCCCATGGCTATGGAGGCCTACGATGAAATCAAGATTCGCTACGATTTCATCAGTACCCAAAAAGAGGATTTAGTTAAGGCCAAAGAATCCCTCCTTTCGACGATTTCGGAGATTGACTTAGTGGCTCGAGAAACCTTCTTGGATGCCTTCGGAAAGATTAAGGAGAACTTTGTTCGGGTATTCCGTTCCCTTTTTACCGAACAGGACGATTGCGATCTGACCTTAGTAGATCCCGAAAATCCATTGGAGTCAGCCATCGAAATTATGGCCAAACCAAAGGGTAAACGACCATTGACCATCAACCAATTGAGCGGTGGAGAAAAAACCTTGACGGCAACCTCCTTGCTATTCTCCATCTACCTCTTGAAGCCTGCCCCTTTCTGTATTTTTGACGAAGTGGATGCTCCACTTGACGATGCCAACATTGATAAATTCAATCAGATCATCCAGAAGTTTAGTGCGGAAAGCCAGTTTATCATCGTGACGCACAACAAGCGAACCATGGCCAGCACGGATATCATCTATGGCATCACCATGATTGAAGCAGGTGTGTCTCGTGTGGTCCCTGTGGATTTGCGGGAGTTAACTTGATTTCTCAATTCTAATGACCTCAAAGGCATTTATGGAAACCCAACACCCTCAGCGCAAGCTACATTCGGTTTTTCTTCTGGGAATCATTTTATTCTTCTTTTCCATAGCCCCAACCTGGGCCCAAGCTCCCAACCCGCCAACACCCATGGAATTCATGTTTGGCCACGAACGCTTGGATTTCCAATTGGTATTCAAACGGAATTTTGCACCCCAGAGCAAGTTTAGCGTTTTGGCCATTGCCGTGTTCTCAGAAAACTATGCCAAAGGGAAGCGACTGGGCGATTCGGTAGTGATCCCTTTTCAGGTAAACTATGCCTTAGGGAATTCGGGACTTTCACTTGCTGCCGGAGCAGAGGCCAATTCAGTTGCAGGCTTTGGAACCACCCTTGGACTCACCCATAGCAAGGCTACTAAAGAAATTTTAGCGATCAGCGTCCTTTCCTATCAATTGAGTAGCGCAAAGAATGTAAAGTTTTTTGGACTTTACGAGTACAAGCCCACCCTGAATGAGAAATGGTCCCTTTACAGTCGACTGCAACTCACCTACAACCAGGGCATGGCAGAAGGATTTCACAACAGAAGTTTCCTCTACCTCCGTGCAGGTCTTAAAAAAGGACCCTTGGGATTTGGACTAGGTGCCAATTTTGATGCCTATGGACCATCCAAAGTGGCGAGGGAAAATTATGGAGTCTTTACTCGCTGGGAATTTTAACACTCAACCAGAAGCAACTGGAATTTCGCAATTCCAAAAGTGGACAAAGATGCAAGTAGGCGTTCGATTACGGACAGCCTATTTTATAAATAAGCCCTAATTTGGCTAAAAAAGGGATTTTTTGAATTGGTCTATTTTTCGCTAATTCAATCTAAACATCGCACTACTATGAAAAACTTTTTCCATTTCATCGCCATTCCCCTACTCTTGCTTTCCATCTCCTGTGAAGAAAGAAATTATATTAGTTCAGGTGATGAAGTAAAAGAGAAAAAAGCACTTTCTGGAGTCACGCGATTGCAAGTAGATGGTGTCTTTAATTTGACTATAACCCAATCGGATGAAGAATCGATTGAAGTGGAAGGAGATGAAGCCATGGTAAACAAACTTTTGATTGATCAGGATGGAGATTTACTTACCCTTGAATTGGAGGGTGATGGAGATGACGTTTTTTTTGATGATAAAAACCTAAAAATCCATATCACGATAAAGGACTTGAAGGAATTCAACTACGAGGGCGTAGGCAATGTAAAAACAGATGGCTTGTTCAAAGTAGCTGACCTGAAATTGATAGGCAATGGAGTCGGAAACCTCGAGTTGGAATTGGATGCCCAACAGATTGATGCAGATTTTGATATGGTAGGAAATATCAAACTTCGAGGAAAAGCCAACCGAGCAATTTTCAAAAACAATGGCATTGGAAACTTGGACGCATCCGAACTGATTGTTCAGGATATGGATGTCAATAGTTCGGGCATTGGCAAAGTGGAAGTGAATTGTGTAGGGGACCTATCCCTAGTTGTTGATGGGATTGGAAAAGTCAGTTACACAGGAAATCCAAGAGTGATTAAAAAAGAAGTAACTGGGATTGGGAAAGTGGAAGAAAATTAATCAAAAAGATTATCTGCAATCTTATCAGTGTCTCATAATAAGTATCACTAACTGCGGATAATCGTCGACAGCCGACAGTCCACGGTCCACAGCAGATCCACTTAGACCTCAAACCTAATTTTGGTTCTGGCATTAAAGCGCATAATCCAATTAATTAAATCCCAAAAAAAGGAAAAGGAAAGTGTAGTTTGTTCTGAAGTTTTGATTTTTCCGATAATAACTTGATTTTAGGGCAATGGCTTCACCCAATGCGCTAGATTCAGTACAACTCAATTTTTCTCCAGACAACTTGCTTGGGCTCAATAGCGCACTTGCAATCATCATGTATGGGGTAGCCTTGGAGTTGAAATGGGCTGATTTTCAATACCTTGTACAAAACCCGAAGGGATTTGTGATCGGAATTTTCTCTCAATTTTTTATACTTCCTTTTTTCACTTGGGTTTTAATCATACTCCTCAATCCCCCACCCAGTATCGCCTTGGGCATGTTTCTCGTGGCGGCTTGTCCTGGGGGAAATGTTTCCAATTTTTTGACCAGCCTTGCCAAAGGAAATGTAGCACTTTCAGTGAGTTTAACAGCCGTTTCGAGCGTGGCAGCCATCTTTCTGACTCCATTTAACTTTTCCTTTTGGGCCGGTAACTATGCTCCTACTGCACAACTCTTACAAGAAGTTCAACTCGATACCTTTGAAGTCTTCTTGACCATAGGTCTCATTTTGGGCATACCCTTGATCCTTGGGATTTTGACCACCTCCAAATTTCCCGAATTGTCTAAGAAGTTAGCAAAGGCAATCAAGCCGCTTAGCCTAGTGATTTTTGGAGCCTTGGTACTACTTGCCCTGCTTGGCAATTACGAACTCTTTATGACCTACATCGGCGCCATCTTCCTTTGGGTGCTGGCACATAATTTTATAGGTTTGGGTGGAGGATACCTGACGGCTAAACTCGCCCGATTGCCCTTTAAGGACGTGAAGACCATTACCATCGAAACAGGCATTCAAAATTCAGGTCTAGGACTGGTCCTGATTTTTAGTTTCTTTGCTGGACTGGGTGGTATGGCATTAATTACTGCCTGGTGGGGAATTTGGCACCTAATTTCTGGAATAATCTTAGCTAGCATCTGGAAAAAGTACGCATGAGAACTTTGCTTTACACCAGCCTGCGCTTTTTGTTAAGGGTAGGCTTAAACATTTATTACAAACGTATCGTGGTGGAGGGACTCGAAAATATACCCAAAAACCATCCCTTAATTTTGGTTGCGGATCATCAAAATGCCTTACTTGACCCTTTACTTGTAGCAACTCAACTTCCACTCCGTCCCTACTACCTTACTCGCGCTGCCGCCTTCAAAAATCCTTTAGCAGCCTATTTATTGAACCTCATTCAAATGCTGCCGGTATACCGGGTACGGGATGGTTTTTCGACGATTTCTCAAAACCAACAGACCTTTCAAAAGACAGATCAAGTCCTGAAAGAAAACGGGGCGGTCCTAATTTTTGCAGAAGGAAACCATAGTTTGGTGCGAAACATTCGACCACTGAGCAAAGGATTTACCCGAATGGCTTACGGTGCTTTGGCCCAATATCCTGAGATTACCCCGCTGATTTTACCTGTGGGTATTGAATACAGCGCCCACAAAAAATCCGCCGGACTAGCACGAATTACCGTAGGAAAAAGCATTCCGGTAGACCCAGATCCTGCACAGGCGCTCAAGCTGACCAAACAAGTAGAGCAGGCCTTGAAATCCTTGGTGGTAGATATTCCAGATGAGCACTATCCAGAAACCTTGGCCAACATCCTTGCGAATCAAGTGGATGTCAGTAGCAAGAAGGAAGTTGATAATTTTCTTTCCGGAAAGCCAATCACATCTAAAGTAAAGTCTGTCGGTTCGCTCGGAAACAAACTGATGAAGATTTTTCACCTTCCCCTCTACTGGATTTGGTTGTTTGGCATTGCCCCTAAGGTTGAGGATGAAGTATTTACGGGCACCTGGAAGTTTTTAGTTGGGTTTGTGTTGGCACCGATTTACTATTTCGTGCTAATCCTGTGCTGCTTCCATCCGGAATACGGAGCCTGGGCTATTTCTTTTTTGCTGATGGCTTGGATAAGCCTTTGGGCAAATGAAAATTCTCAGGAATAGTCGACTGCAATCAAAAATTTGGGCAGACTTTTTTACCTTTGACCCAAGATTTAACCCAAATACAGCCCATGACTGAAGACTTTCTCCCCATCAATGGTACCGATTACGTAGAACTCTATGTTGGCAATGCCAAACAGAGCGCACTCTACTACCAATATGCCTTCGGATTTGAATTGATTGCCTACGCTGGACCCGAGACCGGAGTGAAGGATCGTGCTTCTTACGTGCTCAAGCAAGAAAAAATCCGATTGGTACTCACTTCTCCCCTTGCGGCCAATCATCCTATCAACGATCACATCCGCCAGCATGGAGACGGAGTCAAGGTTTTGGCACTTTGGGTCGATGATGCGGAAAAGTCCTGGAAAGAAACTACGAGCAGAGGAGCAGTGTCAGTTGAAGCACCAAAAACGCTTCAGGACGAGAATGGAGAAGTTCGGGTAGCAAGTATCCAAACCTACGGCGATACCATTCACACCTTCGTCGAACGCAAAAACTACCAAGGAGTCTTCCTTCCCGGCTATCAACCGAGAAAAAGTACCTATCCTGCCCAATCCATAGGATTGAAATACATTGATCACTGCGTGGGAAATGTGGCGCTAGGCGAAATGAATCGCTGGGTCAACTTTTACGAGGAGGTCATGGGATTCAAATTACTCTTGACCTTTGACGACAAAGACATCTCCACGGAGTACTCTGCCTTGATGTCCAAGGTGGTATCTAATGGCAACGGATACATCAAGTTTCCCATCAATGAACCCGCTGAAGGAAAGAAAAAATCACAAATCGAAGAGTACCTAGATTTTTACGGTGGTCCTGGAGTACAACATATAGCCATAGCCACCTACGACATCATCCATACAGTTGGAGAATTGAGAAAAAGAGGGGTTGAATTTTTGGTAGTTCCTAGCTCCTACTACGATGACCTACTAGACCGAGTAGGAAAAATCGACGAAGACATCGCTCCTTTGAAAGCACTAAACATCTTGGTTGATCGCGATGAGGAAGGCTATTTGCTTCAAATCTTTACCAAACCCGTTCAGGATCGCCCTACCCTCTTCTTTGAAATTATTCAACGAAAAGGGGCAACTTCCTTTGGAAAAGGAAATTTCAAAGCCTTGTTTGAATCCATTGAACGGGAGCAACAATTGAGAGGAAATCTATAAATCCTATTTGGATCAAGGAAATGGGCCATTTTGATTCATGGCAACTCCTGACATTTTTCCTAACTTGTAGTACTAACCTAATTTTTATATTCCATGAGTTCCATTGATTCTTCGATTTTAAAAAAGGCAGAAAGCTGGTTGGCTAGTTCCATTGATGAAGCCAGCAAGGCGAGCATTAGGCAATTGATTGCTTCGAATCCTACCGAATTGGTAGATTCTTTTTACCAAGATCTCGAATTCGGTACAGGAGGATTGCGTGGACTGATGGGTGTAGGCACCAACCGGATGAATGTCTACACCGTGGCCATGGCTACTCAAGGCTTGGCTAATTACCTGATCGCCTGTTTCCCTGGTGAAAAAATCAAGGTAGCCATCACCCATGACAGCAGAATCAACAATACACTCTTTGCAATGACCACTGCGGATGTATTTACCGCAAATGGCATCCAGGTGATGTATTTTAGAGAGATGCGACCTACTCCCATGCTTTCCTTTGCGGTACGGCACTTTGGATGCAAATCTGGGGTCATGATTACCGCTTCGCACAACCCCAAAGAATACAACGGTTACAAAGCCTATTGGGAAGATGGCGCACAGGTGGTAGCCCCGCACGATACCAACATCATCAAAGAGGTTCAAAAGATCACCTCTTTTGAGCAGGTCAACTGGAACAAGCAGGATCACCTTATCCATTACATCGAAGAAGACTTTGATGCCATTTACCTGGAAAAAGTGAAGGAATTAAGCCTTTCGAAGGAAGCAATTCAGGCACAAAAGTCCATGCCCATTGTCTTTTCTCCTATCCATGGCGCCTCCGGCAAAATGGTTCCTGCAGCACTAAAGGCCTTTGGATTTGAAAATATCCAAGTGGTCAAGGAGCAAGCCGAACCTGATGGGAACTTCCCAACGGTGATTTATCCCAATCCAGAAGAACCCGAAGCGCTTACGCTAGCCGTAGCCTTGGGTAAAAAGACAGGGGCAGCCCTAGTACTTGCCTGCGATCCGGATGGAGATCGATACGCTGCCGTAGTACCCAACGAAGCCGAGGAATACGAATTGCTCAATGGAAATCAAACAGGGACACTGCTTGTCTATTACTTGCTCTCACGAAAGAAAGAGTTGGGTCAATTGACTGGGAAGGACTTTATGGTGAATACCATCGTCACGACCGAGTTGATCAATAAAATTGCCGAAGGTTTCGGAATCCCTTGTTACAATGTCCTTACTGGATTTAAGAATATTGCTTCCATCATCCTTCAAAAAGAAGGCAAAGAAACATTTATTGCAGGTGGAGAAGAGTCATTTGGTTTCTTGGTAGGTGATTTCGTCCGAGATAAGGATGGGGTCAGCGCCTGTGCACTCGTAGCGGAAGCGGTAGCCTATTACAAAACTCAAGGTAAAAACGTCTTTGCCGTATTGGCAGAAGTGTACCAGCAATTTGGGTTTTACAAGGAAGCCCTCATTTCAGTGACTAAGAAAGGAAAAGACGGTGCAGAGCAGATTCAAAAATTGATGAATCAGTTCCGAACCAATCCACCGCTAGAGATGAATGGATCTGCTGTAGAGAAGATTTACGACGTGAAAAACGCGAGCATCCACTATCCAAAAACTCAAAAAGTAGATGTTTTGGACTTGGATAAATCCAACGTCATGCAATTCTACCTTGCGGATGGAAGTAAAATTTCCGCAAGGCCATCTGGTACAGAGCCTAAGATAAAATACTACTTTTCAGTAAACACAAGTCTATCAAATACAAGTGATTACAGACAGGTAGAGCATGTATTACTTGAAAAACTAGAAGGACTGAAAACTTACTTCAGTTAAGCAAAAAAGGCCCTACATAAACGGGGCCTTTTTTTTGGTTTTAGCGAGGATCTAGGTTTACTCTTCTCCTACGTGTAGCAATGCATCGCCTACATTCACTACTGGATTATTATTTACCCCGATCAGGTGCCCTGTAGTCGTGGCTTTGATTGGAACCACTACTTGTCCATAAGGATCTGAAATGGAAGCCAATACCTCCCCTTTTCGAACGAAATCCCCGAGTTGAGCGACACAGGAAAATATCCCCGAGGCCTTGGCACGGATCCAAGTACTCTCTTTCAACACGAGGGTGCTTTGGAGGATTTGCGGGGAATGGATCATTTCTAGATGGTGCAAAAGGCGTTTGGTACCCGTAATCGCCTCTTCTATGGAATAGGAATCCAGTCGCATGGATTCCCCACCTTCGTAGACCAACAAGTGCTTTTTGTTCTTGTAGGCAGTCTTCCGGAAGGATTTATCGATGTGTTTGGAATGTACCACATAATGCGTCCCGAAAGCCTTGGCAAGTTCAACTCCAATTTTATCTTTAAAATCCACACGGATTTGAGGATGATTCGAAATCATGCGTCCTCCCGTATGGAAGTCAATCCCAAAATCAATATGGGGTAATATTTCCTCGCTTAAGATATGGGCAATTCGCGAAGCGAGGGAACCCTTCTTACTTCCTGGAAAACTCCGATTTAAATCTCGGCCATCTGGAAAAGTGCGGCTATTGGAAAGAAATCCATAAATATTGACCACCGGAATGACAATGACGGCCCCACGCAGTAGATCCAATTCTTGGTCAAAGGCCTCCAATAATTTCTTTGCAGTTGCGATTCCATTGATTTCATCCCCATGGACACCCCCGCTAATCAATACTACGGGACCTTCTTGATTGGATGACCGGATAAATATGGGTAAATCAATGAGCGTATGGGTGGGTAGTTTGGCAATTGGGATTTTGATATTGGCTTTTTCCCCGGCCCTTACTTGTACTCCTTGAATGATTAATTCTTTCATATTTAAGTAGATCCTTCTGCGATTCCATTTCACAATGGCGCAAAAACTTCTTTAATTCGCAGATTAAGTTTTGGCCCATGAAGATACAAGAAAACATTTCTTTGAAACCCTTTACCACCTTTGGAATCGACAAAAAGGCCAGATTTTTTACTACTGTCGAGACTTTAGAAGATTTAAAAGCCGCCTTAATTGCTGCAAAAGAAAAGCAATTACCTGTATTCATCTTGGGTGGAGGAAGCAATATTTTATTGACTCAGGATATAGAAGGGCTAGTAATCAAACTAGAAATCAAAGGCATCCGCCTAGTCAAAGAGGAAGGAGACCAACTATGGATAGAAGTAGGTGCCGGAGAAATGTGGCATGAGTTGGTTCTGCACAGCATCGCACAGGATTGGGCAGGACTAGAAAACCTCTCTTTGATCCCTGGAACTGTTGGCGCATCTCCCATGCAAAATATTGGAGCCTATGGCGTAGAGATCAAGGACGTGTTTGATAGTTTGCAGGCCCTACATCGGGAAACCTTGGAGATGCATTCCTTTGATGCGGAAGCATGTCGGTTTGGGTACCGAGAAAGTGTATTTAAACAAACTTTCAAAGACCAATACGTCATTACCTCAGTTACGTTTCGCTTGTCTAAAACTCCTAAGTTTCACCTGGAATACGGGGCCATTCGAGAGGTATTAGCAGCCAATGGAATCGATCGACCTAGCATTCGAGCCATTAGTGATGCTGTCATCCAAATTCGGCAGTCCAAACTACCAGATCCCAAAGAAATTGGGAATGCAGGTTCATTTTTCAAAAATCCCACCATTCCAAGCCCCCAGTTTGATACGCTTAAAGCCTCCTATCCCAGCATTCCTGGCTATCCAAGTATAGAGGGCGTAAAGGTAGCCGCAGGTTGGCTAATCGAACAAGCCGGATGGAAAGGCAAACGAATTGGCGATGTCGGGGTACACGCCAAGCAAGCCCTGGTGCTAGTCAACTATGGTGAAGGATCAGGGGAGGAAATAAAAAGGCTATCCCAACAGATTCAGGCGTCTGTACTTGAAAAATTCGGGATTCAACTACATCCCGAAGTCAACTTTATTTAAATCAGGCGATCGCTTACTTCAAGCGACTTGCTGTAGCGCTGTACATTCACTCCAAATTTGACCAAAAAGTCAACGCCTTCATCTGATCCTATCCCCTTGTATTCTGCGTAGGAAAAGAGGTAGACCACCTTGGAAATCCCCATGGAAAAAATAATGCGAGCACAGGCCAAACAAGGTGCCAAGGTTACATACAGTGTAGACCCTTCTACAGAAGTATTATTTTTTACCGCATAGAGAATGGCATTTTGCTCTGCATGCAAAGCCA
>CANGYY010000054.1 GCA_947458585.1 Cyclobacteriaceae bacterium
CGTCTTTCCTCTCAAGATTTTCGCAACATCACTAGCCAAGCGTCCTAGAATTGCAGATTGGGCATCCACGATCACCCATTGCTTTTCTACGGTGGAGCTGTTGGCTGAGATGGTCTTATAGCTCAGAGTATCCACTTTGTAACTGTTTAATTTTTAGCTTATTAATTAATTATCGACCCCAAAAAGGGACACAAAGATAGAAGCATTTATTTTTCTATGCAAACTATTTGCGATACTAAACCCTAATTTTCATTAGTTTAGCAAACTTTTTTTTATTCCAGAAGCGTAAGCTAGGCGAAAAAGACAGCTTATCGATTCTTTTCAAGCTGCTGCACCAGCACTTGAAAATCTTTAGGGTAGGGCGCTTGTACGGTGATTTTTTTTCCATCCAAACCCAAAAACTGTATGCTGAAGGCATGCAAGGATACCCGTTGCATGATGGGCAGCTCATCCGTGTCTTTTTTCAAATTGAAACGGCGCTTCAGGGCGGAGAGGTAAAGGGGTTTGCCTCCATACAGGGTGTCTCCACAGATGGGAGCCTTTAAGTAGGCCAAATGGACCCGAATCTGATGCAACCTGCCGGTGATCGGACTACAAGCAATTAGCGTATGGGCAAAGTAGGTCCGTACCGTGTTTACTACCGTTTGGGCCGGCTTTCCATCCTTACTCACCTTGGCAATTCCCTTGTTATTGGCCGCCAGATTACGGTCTACGAGAAGGTTTTGAAAGTCATGAATGCCTTCCGCTACGGCATGGTAGATTTTTTCTACCTGCCTACTTTCGAATTGCATGGCCAAATGGCGGTAGGCCTCCGCATGCTTGGCGATTACGAGACAGCCAGAGGTTTCCTTATCCAAGCGGTGGCAGAGCTGCGCATCCTCCCAATAGGTCTTCGCCAAGTCGAGGATGTTCTGTGCTTCGTGGCGGTCATCCAAACTCGATAGGTAGGGAGGTTTGTTGATGACCAAGAAATCCGAGTTTTCAAGGAGAATCAGGTCTTCAAACGTAATTTTTTTCATGGATGGCTTGCTCCGATAAGTGGCCACAAAGCTAGCCATTCTTTGTCGGTTCCAAAAAAGTTGCGAAAACTAAGTCCTTCTGAGGCAGAATTTCGTGAATGGAAGAAAAATCAGTTGTACTAAATCAACTAGTTGGGAGCACTTCCTCTTTCTTTTTCTCCTTTTCTAGTGGGAGTTCAAAGCTAAAAATAGACCCTTTGCCCAATACGGAGCTGACGGAGATTTTGCTTTTGTGACCTTCCAAAATGTGTTTGACGATGGCCAAGCCTAGACCGGTGCCTCCTTTGCCCTTGGATCTGCTTTTTTCCACGCGGTAAAAACGTTCAAATATTCGTTTCAAATCTTCAGGAGGAATCCCAGGGCCATTGTCTTTGACTTCCACTTGAATTTGATTTTTGCTCGACTTTAAGCAAACCTGCACCTCTCCGCCATCGTGGTTGTATTTGACCGCATTGAAGATAAGGTTTTGACATACCCGGTAGATTTTTTGACGGTCTGCAAGGGTCTGGTAACTTTTTTCGTTGTCAATTTCAAAGGTGATGTGAACCGCCCTTTTGGAGGCCTTGTGTTCCAATTCTTCGATCACTTCCTGTACCAATTCCTTCAGGTCAAATTCAGAGAAGTTAAACTTGATCACCCCCGATTCCATTTGGTTGAGCGTAAGTAAGTCTTGAACCAGGTGATCTAAGGAATCGAGGCTCTTTGCCGCTTTCTTCAGAAATTTCATGCGGACTTGCTTGTCATCGATAGCCCCATCCAATAGCGTATGGATATAGCCTTGGGTGGCAAAAATGGGGGTTTTGAGTTCGTGCGAGATGTCTGCAATAAATTCCCGTCTGAACTCCGCATTTTTTTGAAGCGCTTCAATTTCCCGTTGGCGTGCTTGCGCATAGGAATTGATGACCGTGTTGATTTTTTTTAAAGGGGACAGCGAGGACCCCAAGGATTTGTTTTTGATTTCGGTGAGGTCCTTTTTCTGAATTTTTTCCAGTAGGGTGTAAATGTTTCCAATCTCTCGAAAAACCAAAAACTCTAAGGTGATACTTATTAGAAGGTAGGAAATGGAGAACGAGAGCAAGAGCGCTGCCCAGAGAACAGTAGATGAGGTAGAAGGAATGAGGAATAGAAATGCCGTCACCACAGCGGCGATGGCAATTGCTAGAAAAAAGGATAATCCCCGAGAACCTGTTGGCATCTTACCCGATTTCGAATTTATAACCGACCCCTTTGACGGTAGTGATGTATTCTTCTCCGATTTTCTCACGCACCTTTCGGATATGCACATCCACGGTACGAGCCAATACAAATACATCGGATCCCCAAATGTTATGCAAAAGCTCATCTCGGCTGTAGACTACATTGGGATTATTGGCCAAAAAGTACAAGAGTTCAAACTCTTTTTTGGGTAGCGTAATGGTTTTACCAGCCTTGTCTATCGTAAAACTGCTGCGATCAATGTTCAGATCACGGATTTTAATTTGACCTTTTTCTTGTTCTTTTTTGGAATCTCGTCGAAATAGGGCCGCAATGCGGCTCATCAATGCACGTGGCTTGATGGGTTTGGTGATGTAATCATCGGCTCCCACATCAAATGCCGCTACCTCAGAGTATTCCTCTAGTCTGGCGGTTAGGAAAATGATAAAGGCATGCTTTAACTCAGGTATTTGGCGGATCTGAAGGCAGGTTTCTACCCCGTCCTGGTTGGGCATCATGATGTCTAATAAGATTACATCAGGCTGAAACTTGATTGCGGTCTTTACTGCTTTCAATCCATCCTCTGCCGTAGCTACTTCATAGCCCTCTTTTTGCAGGTTGTATTTTAGGATTTCAACGATGTTTGGTTCATCATCTACCACCAATACTTTGATTTTTTGTTTGTCTGCCATGGGAAGAATTCCAAGATGTTGGTTGAAAATTAATGAATATCTACCGCTTCAATCCAACTATTTTGCGAACCCGCCTCGATCGAATCGAATTAATGCCAAAATACAAGACTTTTTAATACGCTTTGTTAAGTTAGTGTTAAACTACTCACCCTTACTAATTTTTCAATCCTTTGGCAGTGGTAATGTCGATATCCAAAGCACCAATAAACAAATTGGCTTTGATTTTTACCGGGATTTTATGGGCATCCTTGGTAATCCAGACTTTCACGGGATACTCACCCCGAAACAGGCTATTTTTAGGGATGCGGGGGGAAAAGAGGTAAGTTTCTTTGGTGCCTAGATTCGTCTCCAACGTTTCTGTACCTTCAAATATTAATTTTAGGTTATATATTTCTTTATCGAAGAAACCTCGGATCAAAACTTCCTGTCCTTTGCGAAGTGCCGATAGGTCCAAGGTGCGCAGGTAATAAAATCCGCTGACCAAATCTTGAACCGTCCCAGGAAGAGAAAACACCTTGACCTCTTTTACTTTTTTGTTTTCTCGATCGTACAATTCAAGGGTAGCCTTCTTATTGACTTGGTCAAAATAGACTTTCTCGTTGCGCCGATACCGCCCTTCTTCGATGTAGCGGTAAGAAAGGCGCGGCAATAGGCTTTGGGTGTTTAAGTGCGTCCCCCAGTTGTCATTGACCTTACTAAAAACAGTCACTGCACCCTTGGATTTACCAAAAGCATCAATTTTGAAATAGGATTGCGAGTTTTCGAGAATTGCCTTCTTGCTGATTTGAAGCTGAGCGTCTGCAAGGTCTATCCATCCGTAAGAAACCTCAAAATGCAGTTCCTCCCCAAAAGTAAAGGGAATGTCCTTGGCTGGAGACTGTGCCCATGTAGCAGTAAATGGAAAACAGGCCAACAGCAGGAGCCGAAAATAGCGCTTCAATTGATATGTGACAATTTGTGACAAAAATCAGAGAATTATCGGATAATTAGTACAAAATCTGCTGTTGTAAAGCATAAAAGTACAAATTTGCACAGCGAAAACAAGCGCAGGCTATGCCTTGTTATTTGTGCAGACAATCGGTAACTTGAACGTTTTAACCTATACAAAACTACCTCACTCATGAGTAATAACAACGCAGAAAAACTCAAAGCATTACAGCTCACGATCGACAAGCTTGAAAAAACCTACGGCAAAGGTGCCGTCATGAAGCTTAGCGACAATAAAGTATTGGATATCCCTGCCATTTCTACTGGATCCCTAGGCTTGGACATGGCCTTGGGTATTGGCGGTATACCTAGAGGTCGAGTGATTGAAATCTATGGTCCAGAATCTTCCGGTAAGACCACCTTGACCATGCATTGCATTGCCGAAGCACAGAAGGCAGGAGGGCTTGCAGCCTTCATCGATGCAGAACATGCATTCGATAAAAACTACGCAGAGAAGTTGGGCATTGATACCGAAAACCTGCTTATTTCCCAGCCAGACAATGGGGAGCAGGCCTTGGAAATTGCCGAGCATTTGATCCGCTCTGGGGCAATTGACATCATTGTCATCGACTCAGTAGCCGCCTTGGTTCCCAAAGGGGAATTGGAAGGCGAGATGGGCGAAAGCAAGATGGGACTTCAGGCGCGTTTGATGTCTCAGGCACTTCGTAAACTCACTGGTGCGATTCACAAAACAGGCTGTGCTTGTATTTTTATCAACCAGCTCCGTGACAAGATTGGGGTGATGTTTGGTAGCCCAGAGACCACTACAGGTGGAAATGCCTTGAAATTCTATGCTTCCGTACGCTTGGATATTCGTCGAGTAGGACAGATTAAAGAAGGTGCAGATAGCGTATTGGGCAATAGAACCCGTGTGAAGGTGGTAAAAAATAAAGTGGCACCACCATTTAAAGTGGTGGAATTTGACATCATGTATGGTCAGGGAATCTCTACGGTCGGTGAAGTCATTGACCTCGGCGTTGAACTGGAAATCATCAAAAAGGCAGGTTCCTGGTTCTCTTACAATGGAGAGAAATTAGGTCAAGGCCGTGATGCAGTAAAAAATCTATTGTTGGACAATCCAGAATTGTTGGATGAGCTGGAAGGAAAAATCAAAGGAGCTTCGGGTTTGTTGCCAACCGAGCCGACCATCTCTTTGGAAGACTAAGGAGTTACCTACTGGTAATTCAACAAAAAAGGTCCCGCTCCTACGGGACCTTTTTTGTTGTTCATTAATTGGTTCGTATGGCTTCCACCGGATCCATCCGCGCAGCAAGCGTGGCAGGCACAATGCCGGCAACCACCCCGATGGCGGAGGATACACCAAGACCAAGAATGATGTTGTTGAAAGATAGAATTAAGTCTAGAGTCCCTAAAGGAACGAAGCTCAAAATATAGACCAGCAGGATCCCTGACCCGCCACCAATCAAACTCAAGCACACTGCCTCAAAGAGAAATTGGAATAGGATAAAGTAGTTTCTCGCGCCCAATGATTTTTGAATTCCGATGATGTTGGTTCGTTCGCGCACCGATACAAACATGATGTTGGCAATTCCGAAGCCTCCCACCAAAATGGAAAAACCGCCAATCACCCAGCCTGCCACAGAGATCACATCGAAAATTGACCCGATTGCATTTTGGATAAACTCAGTTTTGTTGAGTGCAAAGTTATCTTCTTGGGTAGGCTTCAATCCTCGTTTGGCACGAAGTAGACCTGCCATTTCATTTTCCAAAGCCACAAGGCCTACATCCGTATCTCTACCTTTGGCAGCAATGGTGGGTTCAAGTCCATCCCGACCCGTATAGTACATTTTACTAAATGCGCCAAAGGGCACTAGGCAGGCTTCGTCTTTGGAAGGAAGCTCCAAAAATCCCTCTCCTTCCTCTTCAAAAATCCCAATAATCATAAATTTCATCCCCTTGATTTTTACTTCCTTCCCCAAGGCTTCCTGGTTTGGAAATAAGGTGTTCGCAATTTTTTTACCCACAATGATCAAGTTGCGGGAAGCATTGATTTCTGCTTCTGAAAAATAGCGACCTTCTTCCAAGGCCACTTCAAATACATCCTGATAGGTATAGGCTACTCCTGAAAGGGCAGTGCCCTCGTAAGAATTACTACCTGCTTGAACCGTGGCGGAAGAAGAAGCTGAAATGGTCACCCCATCTGCGTTGGTTAGGCGCTCCTCCAAAAATTTGTATTCAGCATAGGTGCCTGGAGGCCGCTGAAAATATTTCCACCAAGGGTAATCTTGCGGCCCATTGGCAAAAGGAAATCGATCTACTCGCATCACGTTGGTACCCAAAAAGGCAAAGGATGACTTGATTTTCTGTTCCAGTGAATCCACCAAGGTGAATACGGCAATGATTGCAAAAATGCCTATGGTCACCCCCAAAAGGGAAAGAATGGTGCGTGTGAGGTTGGATTTTAAGGCCGAAATGGCAAACCTAAAACTTTCCCAAGAAAGCTTTAAAAAGAGCATAGAATAAGTAGTTGGTTAAAACAATTTGTTAAGTTAAGTGAAATTGGGCATTATTGTACTTATCTTTGCATTTTTTAAAAGTAATCTGCTTATCGAGTTCGACTAAGTCAACTACTCCTAAACGCCGTATATGAAATTATCTGATTTCAAATTTGAAGTTCCCAAAAAACTGATCGCACTCTATCCTACTGAAAATCGGGATGAGTCCAGATTGATGGTCGTTCATCGAAAAACTGGAGAAATTGAGCACCGTACCTTTAAGGACATCCTCGAGTACTTTGGTGAAGGGGATGTGATCGTCACCAACGATACCAAGGTTTTCCCTGCTCGTCTATACGGGAATAAGGAGAAAACGGGTGCCAAAATCGAAGTTTTTTTATTGAGAGAACTCAATGCGGAATTCAAACTTTGGGATGTTCTAGTAGATCCAGCCCGAAAAATCAGAGTAGGCAACAAACTATACTTTGGAGATAGCGACTTGGTGGCTGAGGTCATTGACAACACCACTTCTAGAGGTAGAACTATCCGTTTCCTATTTGATGGCACGGAAGAAGAATTTCACAAAACCATCGATACGCTTGGTGAAACTCCACTATTGAAGGAGTACATCGAACGTGCCATTGAACCTGAAGATAGAGAGCGTTACCAAACCGTGTTTGCCAAAAACGTGGGCGCTGTTGCTGCTCCTACCGCAGGACTTCACTTTACCCCGCAATTACTGAAGCGTTTGGAATTGAAAGGAGTAGAAATCGCTCCGATTACCCTTCACGTGGGCCTAGGCACCTTCCGTCAAGTAGATGTGGAAGATCTGACCAAGCACAAGATGGATTCTGAAAATTACTTCATTCCTGAAAAGACAGTAGAATTGGTCAACCAAGCCTTGGACCAAAAAAAGCGGGTGGTAGCTGTGGGAACAACCTCCCTCAAAACCGTAGAATCTTCAGTTACAGCCGGTGGACGCCTCAAGGCGAGCAGCGGTTGGACAGATAAATTCATCATTCCTCCTTACGACTTCAAAATCGCCAATACGCTGATTACCAATTTCCACCTGCCTGAGTCTACTCTTTTGATGACTGCCTCCGCTTTTGGGGGGTATCCATTGATCATGAAGGCCTACAAGGAAGCCATCAAAGAAAAATATCGATTCTTCTCTTATGGAGACTCCATGTTGATCTTGTAATCCGAATCTGTCCCGCACCTGCGGGACTTTTTTTTGTCCATTCGATGTTGTCCCAGCATGTTTTCATCCACAGACAGCAGAATCATTTTGGGGGTAAAAATATGATCAAATAGGAGGCGCGTTTCGAATAGGCCTTTATTTTTGTAAGAATTCAACGCACATGAACAAAGCAGCAATACTCGTCGCCGGTGGAAAAGGAATGCGGATGGGAACCTCCCTTTCCAAGCAATACCTTCCCCTAGCAGGAAAGCCTGTTTTGATGCATACCCTGGAGCGCTTTTTTCAAGCTGATCCCAGTTTATGCTTGATTTTGGTATTGCCCAAGGAGGACTTCGAGTTCTGGAATAAATTATGCGCTTCCCATGCCTTTGACCTTCCCCATCAGCTGGTTGCCGGAGGAAGTAGTCGCTTTCAATCTGTAAAAAATGGTTTGATGGCGCTTCCTTTTCAAGAGGGTCTTGTGGCCATTCACGACGGGGTACGACCTTTTGTGAGTGAAAAAGTAATTCAAACTAGCTTTGAACAGGCAGCCGAAAAAGGGAGTGCAATTCCTGTGGTAGCCTTGAAGGATTCCTTGCGGAAGGTAGGCACTGCTGGTGAAAGTAGCTTTCAAAATCGAACTCACTTCCGTTTGGTTCAGACCCCACAAACTTTTCAGTTGAAGCCACTCCTGCAAGCATTTGCTGTGGAAGAGTTGGCAATTTTTACCGATGATGCCACCGTCTACGAACACCAAGGATGGGAAATCAGCCTGATTGAAGGGAATCAAGAGAACATTAAGTTGACTACACCCGAGGACCTAGCTTTTGCTGAATTTTTGATGTCCCCTCGTTGAGCGGAGAAGCGGGATCTTTTTTACCGACTAGTTTGGGTCCTTTACCGATTTTTTGCTGGACTTCATCGAATGGGTTGCGAAAGGCTAGGGTTGGACTACTAGTTTTGTTTGACTAAATTTATTTCACATGAACAACTACAAAAAACCACGAAATGACGGGAGCATTGCTTTTGGAGTAATCATCCTGGGAATAGGAATTGTCCTTCTTTTTAGAAAGCTCGGGCTCTTCATACCGGATTGGGTACTTAGCTGGCCGATGATTCTGATTGCGGTGGGTACTTATACGCTGATCAGTCAGCAGTTCAAGAGCTTTTTTGGATCTGTGGTTCTTTTCATTGGGGTTTATTTCTTATTGAAAAGAGAGTTTGATTTGGATTTAGGCATTGAACAATTCATTTGGCCTGTGGGATTAATCGCTCTTGGAATCTACTTGATTACCTATAAAAAACGGGAGTACAAAGTCATTGATGAGGCTAGGAAAAATTGGGAAATCTCTCGAAAAAAGAAATCAGAAGCAGCTGCGGCTGCAGCTGCGGAAACTAGCGAAGCCGTACTTGTTGTGGAGGAATCTGCCTCCCAGGATGACTCAGCAAAGGCAGCAGATAAAGACTTTGTTCGCGCTACGGGCACTGCATTTTTGGACCGAATCAAGGAGCGAGTCATCTTTAGCGGGGTCAACCGAAAGTTGATGACCAAAGATTTCCAAGGGGGTAAGGCTACCGTAATTTTTGGTGGTTTGGATTTAGATTTGACCCAAGTGGATTTTAATGGGGTAGTCAGCTTGAATTTGGAAGTAGGATTTGGTGGAGTCAAATTGATCGTTCCACCGCACTGGGATGTACGTACTGAAATGTCCAATTTAGCTGCTGGACTTGAAGACAAGCGCATGTTTCGAGAGGGAGGAGTGGATACCAATAAGGTCTTGATCCTGAAAGGAACCCTTTTGTTCAGTGGTTTGGAAATCAAATCCTTTTAATTCATTCTAAAACTCACCTAATCCCTTGTATTTAACCTCTTTTTCAAGTTCAAATTTTGGGAAATGGATCCTCCCAGGAATCGGATGTATCTGGTTTCTGGGAGGTTATTTTTTACTGCTGCACCAGGGAATGGAGGAAGAGCAAGCCTTGGTGGATTCCTTCTTTTTTACGCTCTTTTTCTTAGGAGCCCTACTACTATTGGATCGGGTGTTTCGACATTACACACCCAATCGCAAAAACGGCTTCCTTCTTGTCCTTTTTCCACTCCTGCTCAGTGGTGGCCTTGTGTGGATTCATGTACAACTCCTTACCTGGTGGTTTGCCAAAGAGGCTGACTTCCTCGAACTATTGGAAGCTAGTGTTTTTTACCGATGGATTGTCCTTGGTTTAGTATTCCAACTGCTGGCAGTGTTGGCAGTGGTAATCTCAAAATTGGCCGGGCAGGAGGAACTCAGCCGCCGTGAAGGGCAGCTGCTTCAACTTTCCAAGGAGGCGGAACTTGCCCAATTGCGGCAGCAATTGCAGCCCCACTTCTTATTCAACAGCCTCAATTCCATCCATGCCTTGGTGCTTGCAAGTCCTCAACGGGCCCGTGACATGGTCTTGTTGCTTTCGGATTTTTTGAGAGGCACCCTTCGCACGGAGGGCCAATCTTGGATCAGTTTGGCCGATGAAATCAAGTACCTGAGCATGTACTTTGGCATTGAGCGAGTGCGCTTTGGGCACCGCTTACTAGTAGACCTTCAGGTAGAAGAAGGCGTCGAAGGACTGAAAATCCCACCCCTGCTTGTACAGCCGCTGGTAGAAAATGCGATCAAATACGGGCTATATGGAACCCTGGGCGAGGTGAAAATTAGCCTTCGCTTTCAAAAAGAAGGCAACTACCTCCAGGTAACCGTGGAAAATCCTTTCGATGGCCAAGCTTCAGTTCCAGCCGGAACTGGCTTTGGATTGAGTTCTGTGGAGCGCCGGCTTTTCCTTATTTTTGGGCGGACGGATCTTTTGGAAAAAAGCGGATCCAAAGACCTATTTTCTGTTCACTTAAAAATCCCTGTTGCCGGATGATCAAGACCCTAATCGTAGATGACGAACCGCTAGCGGCTGGTCTCGTGAAGGAATTTTTGAGCGCTTACCCTCAATTTGACGTGGTAGCCATCTGTCACGATGGTTTTGAGGCCTTCAAAGCAATTCAGCACCATCAACCTGACCTTATTTTTCTAGACATTCAGATGCCTAAGATCACGGGTTTCGAGCTACTCGAATTGTTGGAAAATCCTCCAGCAGTCCTTTTTACAACTGCTTTTGACCAGTATGCGGTGCAGGCCTTCGATGCCAAGGGATTGGATTATTTGGTCAAACCTTTTTCTGAGGCACGATTTGCGCAAGCCATTGCTCGGTTTTTGAGTCAGTACCAGAATGCTTCCGAATTCAGTACGACTTCTGAGGAGGTTTTCCCTCTTCTTCCAGGAAAAAGCAGCCGCTTGGTGGTTCGAGTTAAAAATGAGCTGAAAGTGATCCAAGTGCAGGAGGTTCGCTACGTGGAAGCGGATGACGATTACATTTCCATTCACACCAGCGAAGGGAAATTTTTGAAGAAGATGACCTTGAGGCAATTGGAAGAAAGCCTAGATCCAGAAAAGTTTGCCCGTGTGCACCGCTCTTTTTTGGTCAACCTACAGGAGGTTGCCGGGATAGAGCCCTACGAAAAGGAGTCCTACTTGCTCCGGCTGCGGAGCGGGCAGAAGATTCCCCTGAGCAAAACGGGTTATGCTCGGTTACGGCAGGTGCTTGGGCTCTGAAGGCCAGTTTAAAATTGCTACCTCACAAAAAAAGTCCCGCGTATGCGGGACTTTCCATTAATATTCGTCTTCGTTGAAGAAAAAATCGTCTTTGGTAGGATAGTCAGGCCAAATTTCTTCAATGGTCTCGTAAGGTTCGCCATCGTCTTCCAATTCTTGGAGGTTTTCCACTACTTCAAGTGGTGCGCCAGAGCGGATGGCATAATCGATGAGTTCATCCTTGGTTGCTGGCCAAGGGGCATCTTCAAGGTAGGAGGCTAGTTCAAGTGTCCAGTACATAGGTTTTGTTTTTGGAGGTGTTCCGGATGTTAATAATGCAAGAATAGTAATTTTTTTAATATAAAGGTTGTACTCAGGTTTTCGGAGAAAGTTGCCTCAATACATAGTTTTTTACATCGATCTTTCGCTTCAAACTGGAAAGCTTCTTTTTCATCATCATTTCGAAATCAGGTGTTTCAACGCGGAAGTTGTCCGAATTGTTCTGCATGGTTTCCAATTCACTTTGGTCGCGATGCAGCAAATCCTTCAAAATAGATGCTTTGATTTGTTGCTGTTCCTCAAAAGGCTTTGCATCAAAGTCCGCGTATTTGCTGTGTCCAAGTTTTTCCAAAAAGGCTTTTTCAAAGATGATATCCATGAAAAACTGGTAGGAGCGTGCTGGTAAGGTCGCTTCCTTTGGCTTTCGCATGGGGAGTTTTTTCCAATCCTCTTGGATCGCTTTGGCTCGTACCGTAATCTCTTGGCTGGTCGGCTGATGGGCCATTTTCTTCAATTCCTCTACCATCTCGTCGATTTTGCGAAGCACTTCTCGAGGATGCATTTCTGGCCCTGGATTGAGGGTTCGCTTGTAGCGAGAAAAGATGCGGTTATTCAAGCGGGAAAATTCATCCCAGATGGGTTGACGCCGTTCGGCAGGAACTTTCCCTGCGGCTTTCCACTCTTTTTGAATGCGTTTGCTGATGTCAAAAGCCATTTTGGCATCGGGGAGGTCGTGCGCCTCGCGTGCCTGCTCCAGTAAGGATTCGTAGACTTTGATGTTTACCTCCGCCTGAAGGGTCATCTGATCGTAGAATTCCTGACGCTGTCCAAAGAAGTAGTTGACTGCCTGGTTGAATTGTCCTTCCAATTCCTCATGAACCTCTTTCTCCACTGGACCAGTCTTGATCCAGCGCAACTTTAGTTCCTTGAATTTTTCTGTAGTCTCCTTCCAATCGTTGCTTTCTTGAAGGGCAATGGCCTCCTGAATCAATCCTTGCTTGATCTCTAGGTTTTTGCTTCGGTTGCCTTGAATAATTTCCCCCAAAATGGCCTCTTGCTCCTCAAGTTCTGCGATGAGGGAAGCAAAATCCCCCAAAGCGTCACTTTCAAAGAGTGATTCTTTGAGGTGAATCAATTTCATCAAAAAAGAGCCCTTGTTTTGATTTTCTTGGATGGCAGCCTTTAACGTGGTTACCTTTTCTTGGAGTTGGGTAAAACGAGCTTCAAAGTAGCGCAAAGTAGAGGGCTCATCTCCCTTGACCTCGCCTATTTCTCGGTCTTCTCCCCCTAAAAATCCCTTTAGAAAGACCTTTCCGTCTTTGATATATCCAAAGGAATGTTTCATGGTACTAGACTAAGTTATAGGTGTTGAGGCTCAATTTTATGCAAAATAATCAATTAGCCCTCACTTATCCTAAGAAAGGTATATTTTTGCCTCATTCATCAGTTACTTACCAACTTCCTAACTATTCGGGCATGAGTGCAGAAAAAATAATCTTTTCCATGGCAGGGGTATCCAAAATCTACCCACCACAGAAAAAAGTCTTAAAAGACATTTACCTATCCTTTTTTTACGGTGCTAAAATTGGCGTTTTGGGTCTCAATGGCTCAGGTAAGTCCTCCGTACTTCGCATCATCGCGGGTCTAGACAAGGAATTTTTAGGGGAGGTAGTCTGGTCTCCGGGTTACACCGGGGGGATGTTGGAACAAGAGCCCAAGCTCGATCCAAGCAAGACCGTCAAAGAAGTAGTGGAGGAAGCGGTAGCGAGCACGGTAGCCTTGCTCAAAGAATTTGAAGAAATCAACGAAAAATTCATGGATCCCGCCCTCATGGACGATCCGGATGCCATGGACAAGTTGATTACCCGCCAAGGGGAAGTACAAGAAAAATTAGATGCAGTCAACGCCTGGGAACTGGACGTGATGCTAGACAAGGCCATGGATGCCTTGCGTCTTCCACCAGCAGATGCCAATGTGGCCAACCTTTCCGGTGGGGAGAAAAGACGTGTGGCGCTTTGCCGATTGCTTTTGCAGGAGCCCGATGTGTTGCTCCTCGATGAACCGACCAACCACCTGGATGCAGAGTCGGTACATTGGTTGGAGCAGCATTTGCAGAATTACAAGGGCACGGTCATTGCCGTCACCCACGACCGTTACTTCCTAGACAATGTGGCCGGTTGGATCCTCGAACTAGACCGTGGCGAGGGCATTCCCTGGAAGGGCAACTATTCCTCTTGGCTAGACCAAAAACAAAACCGACTCAAGCAGGAGGAGAAAACCGAATCCAAGCGTCAGAAGACCTTGGAGCGGGAATTGGAATGGATTCGCATGTCGCCCAAGGCCAGACAATCCAAGGGCAAGGCCCGATTGAATGCCTACGACAAATTGATAGGGGAAGAATCCAAGGACAAGGAAGCCAAGTTGGAACTCTTTATCCCGCCGGGACCTCGCTTGGGTGCCAAGGTGATTGAGGTCAACAACGTGTCCAAAGCCTACGGAGACAAGTTGCTATTTGAGAACCTCAGTTTCTCCTTGCCACAAGGAGGTATTGTAGGTATCATTGGTCCCAACGGTGCGGGTAAGTCTACCCTCTTCAAATTGATTACTGGACAGGAAAAAGCGGATTCAGGAAACTTTGAGGTGGGTGACACCGTGAAATTGGCCTATGTAGACCAGGAGCACGACACCTTGGATCCCAACAAGACCGTGTACCAGTTGATCTCCGATGGGAATGAGCTGATGAAGTTGGGCAATAAGGAAGTAAACTCACGGGCCTACGTGTCCAAGTTCAATTTTGCGGGTTCGGATCAGGAGAAAAAAGTAGGCGTGCTTTCTGGTGGAGAACGCAACCGCGTGCACTTGGCGATTACGCTGAAGGAAGGCGGTAACTTGCTTTTGCTCGATGAACCGACCAACGATTTGGACGTGAACACGCTTCGTGCCTTGGAGGAAGCCTTGGAAAATTTTGGAGGTTGTGCCGTGGTCATTTCCCACGACCGCTGGTTCCTGGATCGAATCTGTACGCATATCCTAGCCTTTGAAGGCGACTCACAGGTGTACTGGTTTGAGGGCAACTTCTCCGACTACGAGGAAAACAAGAAGAAGCGCCTAGGCGATGTGATGCCGAAGCGTATCCGCTACAAGAATTTGAAGTAACGGTTGCGGTCACCCAGACCTAAATCATTCCTCCAACCCCTCTGTCAGAAGAACTTGTCAGAGGGGTTGTTTTTTTACTAGGATTTAGATTTCTTTGGCACCAAATTAATCCAGCCGATGAGCAAAAGAAAGACCTATTTTCATGTGATAATCCTGTGTGCTGCGGTGGTCATTGGAGGGGTATCCTTGTGGCATAGTGGATTTTGGATGGAGGGAAGAAACAAGGTTCCGAATTTCACGTTCCTATCCATGGTGCTACTGGTTTTTAGTCAGGCTATCGCGCTTAGAACCATTTTCACCAAGGAAAGTAAACGTAATCACTGAACCATGCGAATATCGATACTGCTGATTTTGATCCTATTTGGCTCTTTTAGCCAAAAAGTAGAACGCGATCCCCGATTGGTAGGAAGGTGGATGATGCTCTTTAGTCTAGATGCAACTGGCGAAGTAATCAAGGATGAGTTCTATCAGAAAAAGTATGTTGAAGAATATACCCAATCAGGGAAATTGATTCTTGACCCTAATTTTTTAATGGATGACATGAAGGCTAGAGGAATCAAATTGACAGTACTAGATTATGCAGCGATACCTACCTTTGATTGGTCTACGATTGACAACAATACTTTACAACTGGATGATGGTGCACTAGGGATTCGATCAAATAGGTATGGTTTTTTGGGGGACACGCTTATTTTTGGCTATTCCAATGGACATACGCGCTATTTACTACGAGTTAAATGACCAAAAAACCAATTGATCGTCTTTATGGCTTGCCTTTTCTAATCCTCGGACTGGCGGTGTTGGTAAAGTATTTGAATCTCTTTTTTTTGCCGAATTGGGTTTTTGCAGTCATTCTTGTTTGGGGAGCTATCGCTGTGGTGGTGGAGGCAGTTCGTCATCGGAAAAGTTCCCAATGAAGGGTGGCCATACCTTTGGTAAATTAACTAGTGAATTGACTAAGCAGGCGTACCAAGAATTTCAGTATTGGAATGAAAAAAAATCTTAAATCCTTATTTGTACTTGCTATTCTCTTGTTCCCGCTTGGGGCCTGCCAGGAATTCATCCACAATAGTTTCGATACGTTTACGGGGCGGGTAGTGGATAAGGAAGGAAAAGCGGTCCCTGGTTTGGAACTTACTTTATCCCAAAATATTGATTTCTTGAATGGACAAGTTCCGGTAGCCAAGTCGATTGTTTACCGGATAAAAACTGATGAAAAAGGGGAGTTTAGCTTCGTGCTCCCATCTCGCATGGATAGCTCCTTTGAAAAGGAATACTACCTGCTGCTGACTGCGCCGGCTCGGTTTCAAACCGAATTCAATGGCGTACTACTCACCGAAAATTTCCTACTTGCCACTGATGCGCCACGAGATGCTGATGGGATCAGGGATTTGGGCGTGTTAAAAATTGTCCGCGAATGATCCGAAAAAGCTTGTTTGCATTCCTTTTGTTTTGGGCGGTTTTTCCCGGATTTTCTCAGGAGGTGAAGGAGGAGGAAGAAAGGCTGCCCAAGGGGCAATTTACCTTTGCCCCAGGGGCAGCGCTGGGATACCGTGCCTTCGAAAAGGGCACTTTTTTAGGGGATACCTATGCTGTGGGGTTGAGCTACCGCCTTACCCTAGATTTTGGATTTCATGGCTATCCCGGCATCGGGATTTACTTTGACAAGCAAGAAGCTAGCCTTCAAAACAATCGATTTTTAGGAGGGTTTTTTACGGAGGTGCGCATGCCGGAAACGGGGATTTACCTCTACCATCAGGTCCCGCTCGTCAAAAATCTTGACCTCCGCGGTGAACTGGGTTATGGACAATTGCAGGTGATTCATGGCCTAAGCCCCTCTCGTTTTATTCTCGATTACGGGAATTATTCTGGGAGACTGGCATTTCAGTACACCGTGGCCAGGGAAGTCAAGGGCGTATTTGATCTCAAGTTGGTTTTTGGGGGGAATTACAGCCTTCTGAATGGAAACAAAATTGTCATCAATCCCAGTGACCGAAGCTACATGCAGCGTGCCAGTGCAGTGCAGGGTATTTTTGGCATCCACCTCTTGTATTTGTAAGAGAGATCAGGTTTTTAGTTTAGGAGTACTTAAAAAAATCATTTAAATTGTTGAAAATCAATTAATTGTAAAAGCTTGTATTCGAAATACAAGCTTTTTTAAAAAAACTAGGTACCAAAAATCTAGGACAGGAATACCCAGATTAGGGGCAATGCTCCCGCACCCGCAGTTTGGGATCAGGGCGAAGGCCTTCTTCTCGGAAAGGCTCCTGCTTGAGTGAACCTAAATCCGGCTGCCCGGCATTGACCCAGGCGGTGTACCAAAAGTCAGCAATCATCTTGATGGAAGCCCGCATTTGCCGCTCTACCTGTTTGTTGAGTGCCAAGGCATAGGCTTCAGTAAATGCTCGGGAATAGACGCGCACCGTCTGTCCGCCTCTTTCCTCGTAGCTGTACTTATGGCTCTCGGGAAACGACTCCGTTACTATTTTTTCAAACTTCAACACGGAGTCTACCTGTGCATGGGCTCGGTACACGGCCTCCCAAATTGCTTGTTGAGGGTCTGAGACATAGCTGGCCTTGCCCACCCAGAAGGAGTAATTCTTGGCCTGAAGTTCCGGAACCCTGCTTTCCCAGAAGCCATGGATTCCTGCTTGTCCACTGAGTTGCCCATTGTAGTTTTGAGTGGTGTGCAAGGGCACATTCAGATCTCCAAGGTAATGACCAAGGTCTGCTGACAGGCGCAGGATGGCGGCTTTATCCTGAGCTGCAAATGCTTTGGTCAAACTCAGAAAAGTGAGGTAGGTAGACCAAGGCCCAATGCCATGTGCTCGCAGGGAGTCTTCGGGAAACTGTTCCAGCGCGGCTGCCCAATATTTTGGAAGCAAGAAGCGAGCGCTATCCCCGTAATGATCCAGGTCGATGTAATGCTTTTCTGCTTCCCCCTTGACGGCATAGCGCCTTCGGTCGGGGTTCACCGATTTTTCAGCGAGGTATGCTAGCTCCTTCTTGTACAGGGGCAGCATCTCGGGAGGCAGGGAATATACCGCCTGTCGATTGATCAAGGCATGTCCAAAAAAGCCCCAGAAGGGCATCGGAAGAAGAAGAAAAAGAAAGGATGCGAAAGAAAAGATTAAAAAATTCATGATTAAATCTACTCGATTTTTTCGAATAAATAGGGTCTTAGGGCCATTTTTAAGCACTTTTTTTCATTCAATCTTTTATTTTTCTCCTAAGGCCCCAGCACTTGGAAAGGAATGTTTAAAATTCCTTTGGCAGAATTAATTATTTCCAATAACTTTGCATTCCCGTTCAAAATAGGACTCGGACAAGAATTAGAAAATTAACTAGATATGGCAAATCATAAATCAGCTCTAAAGAGAATTCGCGCCAACGACGTA
>CANGYY010000055.1 GCA_947458585.1 Cyclobacteriaceae bacterium
CTTTGTGTAAAAAATCCGTAACTTTGGCCTTATTTTCCAATGGGTACAACCGATATTTCTATACTTGCTATTGAGTCCTCTTGTGACGAGACTTCTGCCTCCATTATAGTCAATGGCAAAGTACTCAATAATATTGTGGCTACACAATCAGTACACGAAAAATATGGGGGTGTAGTTCCCGAATTGGCTTCCCGAGCACATCAGGAAAATCTAATTCCTGTGGTGCATGAGGCACTTTCTGGCGCTGGAATTTCCAAGCACGAGCTCAGCGCTATCGCCGTGACTCGTGGTCCTGGATTGATGGGATCGCTGCTTGTTGGGGTAAGTTTTGCAAAGTCCTTTGCCAAAACCTTAAATCTTCCCCTGATTGATGTCAATCACATGCAGGCTCACGTGCTGGCACATTTTATTGAAGAACCCCGGCCCAACTTTCCTTTCATTTGTCTGACAGTCAGTGGAGGCCATACCCAACTCGTGTTGGTACGTGACCATCTGGACATGGAAGTGATTGGAGAAACTCAGGACGATGCGGTGGGAGAGGCCTTTGACAAGACGGCCAAACTCCTCGGGCTTCCGTACCCTGGAGGTCCCTTACTCGACCGCCATGCAAAGCAGGGCAATCCCAAGGCTTTTTCCTTCCCCATCACGCGTATGCCTGGGTTGAACTATTCCTTTTCAGGGATCAAAACTGCCGTGCTTTACTTTTTGAGAGATCGATTGGAAGAGAATCCCAATTTCATCACCGAAAACTTACCCGACTTGTGCGCGAGTATTCAACACACTTTGGTGGAAATGTTGCTCATCAAGTTGAAGGAAGCCATGAAGCAGTTGGGCGTAAGCGAAGTGGCCATTGCGGGGGGAGTGTCTGCCAATTCAGGGTTGCGAAGCGCCTTGGCTGCCTTGGCACAGCGCAAGGGATGGAAATTATATGTTCCCGAGTTTGAATATTGCACCGATAATGCAGCCATGATTGCGATGGCCGCACATTACAAGTATCTTCGAAAAGATTTTGCCGGATACGACCTGGTTCCTTTGGCCAAACTAAAATTGTAACATGTCTACCAAGTCCAATCGATTTGAAAAGGTCGTCAACATTCGAAATAAGAAGGCAAGCTTCGAGTTTGAATTTATCGATACTTATGTAGCCGGTCTAGTGCTAAAAGGAACCGAGATCAAGTCCATCCGCGAAGGGAAGGTGTCCTTGACCGAGGCTTTTTGTGTTTTTTTTGATGACGAACTTTTCGTTCGGCAGCTCCACATTTCTCCCTACAGCATGGCGAGCAGTTACAACCACGAGGCCGTTCGTGATCGCAAGCTACTCCTTCAGAAAAAAGAGTTGGTCAAACTCCAAACTAAGTCCGCGGAAAAAGGACTTGCAATTATTCCTGTTCGTATATTTATCAATGATCGAGGCAAAGCAAAATTGGAAATTGCTTTGGCTCGAGGAAAGAAAAATCACGACAAAAGGCAAGACCTGAAGGAAAAAGATGCGAAAAGGGAGCTCCAAAGAATGGCCTTTGATTGATGCCTATGGCATCGTGAGGCAGACTGTGCTGCCTGTTTACCTTCGTCCCAAAACTGATACTGCTTTAGTCACCCAACTCCTTTTTGGAGAGTGTTATTTGATTACGGGCCTTACCCCCGACCGTGACTGGTTTAAGGTGTACCACGAAGATACCCAGACGGGTGGTTGGGTATGGGCCAAGTCCATCAAGGAGATTACAGCGGAAGCCTACGACAATTTTCTCAACCAAGATTTCCAGGTAGTGACGAGTCCCATTGCTGCAATCGACTACCAGGGTACTCATTTGTACTTGCTACCAGGAAGTAGGCTTCATTTTTCAGAAAAAGAATTATTCAATTGGCAAGACCACTTGGGATTCACGGGGACTTATCGACCCCATGCGCTTCGGGCCAGTCGAGAGGAGTTGCTGGAACTAGCCTTACGCTTTTTACATGCTCCTTTTCAGACTGGAGGGCGCAGTATTTTCGGAATGGATGCCCTCCATGTATTCCCTTTGATTTTTGCCATGGCTGGCTACGCATGGCCTGCAGGGAAGCTGCCGGGTCGCCCCATTGCGCCTGAGGAAGTGGCGCCTGGAGATATTTTGGTCGGTAGAGATGTAGTTCAGGATCAAATCTACTATGCCTTGTATCTCGGAGCCGAACAAGTTTTTTGGATGGATCACCGCATGCAATCCGGGGATTTGGATGATTGGGAAGAATTTTTGAATGAAAGTACGCCCTCCGATGTGGAGGTCAGCATGCATCGCTTACTGAATTGAGGGATGGAAAAACGGGTCTTGGTATTGAATTTGGATCACTATCCGATCGCCGTAGTGTCGGTTCAAAAGGCCATGGTCTTGTTGCTTCTGGAAAAAGCCCAACTACTTTCAGCTTATGAACTACTTGAAATCCGGACGATCAGCCGAACCTTTGCCTACCCCGCAGTGATTCGCTTGGCCCATTACAAGCACATCCCTTACAAGGGGGTGCTGCTGAATCGGGCCAACTTGTTTCGTCGGGATCGAGGAGAATGCCAGTATTGTGGGAGCACGAGACAACTGACCATCGACCATGTCATCGCGAGATCTAAGGGAGGTAAAACCTCCTGGACTAATTTGGTAACCGCCTGCAATCGCTGCAATGTACTCAAGGGTGACAAGACCCCGGAGCAAGTGGGGATGCAATTGCGAACTCCACCATTTGTGCCTACGCTATCCTATTTTTTGGCGTCTTATGCCGAGCGCCAAGCCCAAGAATGGCTGCCCTACTTGGAGACTGCCGTAGCGCAACTTCAAAAGAAATAGGCAAAAAGTCTCCCTTACTTCTCAAATTCCACGATGTATTCTGAAAAATACCGTCCAAGGTCGGAGTACTTGAAGAAGAGGCGTGCCCGCTTGCCGAGTTTGAGGCTGGTGTTTTTTGCTGCAATATCTTCAGGGGTGTTGAGCGGCTGCAAGGAAGGGTACCAGAGCACATGCCCTGGTTTTTGAACCAGGATTTGAGGGGTAGACCAGGCTTGGGAATTGTTGCCTTCGCCCAAATCCCGGTTTGTATTGAAGGAGATGTACAGTTTGTCGCCAATCCATCGCGGTCCTTCCACATGGCCCATCAGCATAACCCAGCATTCGAGGTAGGTATTCCAACTCACGGATGGACCCCAATGAAAGCCTCCCGCTCCGGAAGAGGCAGGACCTCCGCCTTTTTCTTTAGGGATTTGTAGGGTAGAGATGGGAGCGCCAAACTCATTCCAAGGGACATTAAATCCGGTCCCGTCCCATCGCTTGGCCTTTCCTCGAGGCTGATCCAAATCCGAAATCTTGACGCGGGCCACAGAGATGCACTGCCCAGACTGCTCGATAGTAGGGTCATAGGTGGCCGAATCATAGGTGCCTGGATAACCGTATTCCCCATAGAATAAGTACACGTAGTCGCCTACCGCTACCGCACTCGGGTCGCCCACGCCTCCGGCAAAGGTTTTGGAACTGTTGTGCGGATTGAGGATCATTCGGGATTGTTGATCTTCCAGGAGTAGGCCTTTGTTGTCCCAGTTCCAACCCCCATCGCTGGACTTCATCACCCCAATTCGCGGTACGGCTGCAGGGGTAATGCGGTCGGTGAGTCCCAGGGGCCAGTTTTTGTCCAAGTAGCCTTCCCCAGTTTTGGAATCGTAGGGGAGGGTTTCTGGGTAATTTTCATTGTGGTAGATGGCGTAAAGCGTTTTGCCAGAAGGATCCCGTTCGTCCTGGTACACCGTCTCAAACCAAACTGCGCCGTGGAGGCCGGGTTGGCCGATGGGCGCATTTTTGGGAAGGGTGGGAGCGATGTAGTCCGTGGCTGGAGTACTGAAGACCACATCTGCGTTGGGGCCAGAGGCAAACTTCAAGTCTCTGGCGTAGCCCCAGACGGGATCTTCTCCGTATTTGCCCGGGAAAATGCGCAGCGTATCGCCAATCCAGGCTTCGGCCATGTTGCAATCCACAAAATTATTGAAGGGGAAGGTATCCGTGGGGATAAGCGTAAAGCGGGGAAGTGAGGGAGTGCTCACATTTGCTTCCTCTTGGCTGCTCGGTTTGCAGGAGAAAAGAGTCGCCAGTACTAGAAAAAAAACAGGGATCTCCGAAAAATATTTTTTAAGGGCCATACTTGCATGTAGATTTGAAGAAGGAATATACTTAAAAATAGAATTTTGATTTTACTGCTATGAACTTTTCCCTTCCAAAAATTTCTCTTTCGAGGTTGGCGATACGTGTATCCGTATTTTTACTTCTGCTGCTGTCAGCCACTCCTCTTTTTTCGCAGGTCCTGCGGTCGCCCGATCAGCAGGTGAACCTTCAATTTTCCCTTGGACCCAAGGGGGAGCCTACCTATACGCTGCAGCGTAAGCAGCAGGTAGTAATTCAACCGAGTAGGTTGGGGTTTGATTTGAAAAATGATGAAATCAACCTACTGGATGGCTTTGAAATTACAGACAGTGCGCGCACTTCGCTGGATGAAACCTGGGCGCCGGTTTGGGGAGAGGAGTCACAGATCCGCAACCACTACAATGAGTTGCTGATCGGTCTAACTCAAAAGAGCACTGGACATAAAATCAACATTCGTTTCCGGGCCTTCAATGAGGGGATTGGCTTTCGCTACGAGTTTCCTGCACAGGACAAACTAGGGTATTTTGTCATTCAGGAGGAGAAAACCCAGTTTGCGATGACGGGTGACCATACCGCCTTTTGGATTCCGGGAGATTACGATACGCAAGAGTACGACTACGTAGAGTCCAAGTTGTCCGAGATCCGTGGCAAGATGAAGGAGGCGATCACCCCGAATGCCTCGCAAACTCCTTTTTCAGATACCGGTGTGCAGACCTCCTTGATGCTCAAGACGGCAGAGGGATTGTACATCAACTTGCATGAAGCAGCCTTAATTGACTTTCCGGCGATGCATTTGGAGTTGGATGATCGGCAGTTTGTGTTTGCTGCACACCTGACCCCCGATGCACAAGGAGACAAGGGGTACTTGTATACGCCCGCGCAAAGCCCATGGCGAACCATCATCGTGAGCGATAAGGCGGCAGAGGTGCTCGCCTCCCGCATTACCTACAACTTGAATGAGCCTTCCAAAATCGAGGATACCTCCTGGATCAAGCCCATGAAATACGTAGGGGTCTGGTGGGAGATGATTACGGGCAAAAGTTCCTGGTCCTACACGAATGACTTCAAAGCCGTCAAACTTGGGCTTACCGATTACAGCAAGGCCAAGCCGAATGGCACCCACGGGGCAACTACTGCCAACGTGAAGAAGTACATTGATTTTGCTGCGAAGCATGGTTTTGATGGGGTGCTGGTCGAAGGATGGAATGTAGGTTGGGAGGACTGGTTTGGGAATTCCAAGGATTACGTGTTTGACTTTTTGACCCCATACCCGGATTTTGATCTGCCTGGAATCAGTGCCTATGCCAAGGAAAAAGGAGTGCAGATGATTATGCATCACGAGACCTCCTCCTCCGCGCGCAACTACGAGCGCCACATCGATCAGGCTTACCAACTCATGAATACCTACGGGTACCCGGCAGTCAAAAGCGGCTATGTGGGGGATATCCTTCCTCGTGGGGAGTATCACTACAGCCAGTGGCTGGTCAATCACTACCAGTATGCCTTAGAGAAGGCTGCCCAATACAAACTGATGGTCAATGCACACGAGGCGGTGCGTCCAACAGGAGTTGCCCGTACTTGGCCCAACCTGGTTGCCAATGAATCTGCTCGAGGTACCGAGTACCAGGCCTTTGGAGGAAGTAAGGCCAATCACGTGACCATTTTGCCCTTTACGCGACAGTTGGGAGGTCCGATGGATTACACGCCTGGGGTATTTGAAATGGATGTCCACAACGGTTCCCATGTCAACAGTACCTTGGCCAACCAACTGGCGCTGTATGTGACACTGTATTCGCCTTTGCAGATGGCGGCTGACTTTCCGGAAAACTACGATCGCTTTCCCGATGCTTTCCAGTTTATCAAAGACGTGGCCCTAGATTGGGAGAAAAGTGTGTATGTGGAGGCAGAGCCCGGGTACTACGTAACCATCGCTAGAAAGGCGAAGGGTACGGGTTACTGGTTTGTGGGTAATGTGAATGGATTTGAAGGACGTACGGGTGCTGTGAAGTTTGACTTCTTGGATGCAGACAAAACCTACTTGGCCGAACTCTATGCAGATCGTTCGGATGCGCATTTCAAAACCAATCCCCAGGCCTATCAAATCAGCAAGCTTGCGGTAAACTCAAAATCTGTGCTGCGCCAGTTCTCTGCTCCAGGTGGAGGCTATGCCATCCGCATTCGCGAGGCAAGCAAAGAGGAATTGAAGGGAATTAAGAAATTGAAATAAGGAGTATCGGCCTTCCTAGATAGGGAAGGCCGATGCCTATTTTCTGGAAGGCATGTGGACTCAACTCGGGGAGGAAAATTTTTGCTTCACCTTAGCCAGCAGTTGTTTCTCACTCATTTTGTCAGCGTCGACTACCTCTATTTTTAGTTTACTGAAGTGTTTATTTCCCTGTAAATGGTGGAAAAAATGGGTTTTGGTCACTCCAGGACCCATGAGTAGCAGTTCCTCCTTGTCCATTAGTTTTTTCTCCAGTTGGTGGAAGTAGGCATTGAGTTGGTTGCTGTGGATGTTGTTCTTTTTTTTCTCGTTGTTGCTCGCAGGACCAGGGGATGGTCCCAAGAGTGTGGTGTCACTTCCCTCTCCGGCAATTCTAGACCGGGATACAATGGCTGAGGGGAGATCTGCCAGGAGTACACCTTTTTCATCGGCGTAACCTAGAAAGAGGGCATGGCTTTGGTCCATCCAAAGTCCGATTTTTTTAAAGGCAGTTGATTCCATGTGTAAGTTGGTTTTTTGGATGGACCAACTGACTTTTTGCATCAATTGATCCTTTTATGGAATACAAGTAATAGAAAATCAATAGGTTAAAAACTGATTTTCATCATGCTTCTAGGGCGGATTGGTCATAAAATCCCTGGTTTTTTCCTCTTTTTGGAAACTTATTTTAACCCTAAAAAATATTAATTAGAAAAAGTCTAAATAAAAATTGACTCGTAAATCGGGTTGATGTATGTTTGCACTACTATTTTTAATAGGTCTAAATAAGAATATGAAAACCCTTGGGTGCTGCTTCTTTTTTCTGGCTTTTGCGCTAGTTTCCTCCGGAAGTTTTGCGCAGAAAAACACCCTTTCAGGGACCATCCTGGATGAAAAACGGCAGCCCTTGGCCGGTGTATCCGTGTACTTACAGGGCACCGTTCGTGGTGTTCAATCGGACCGCACGGGGGCCTATGTTATCAAGGATATCCCTGCAGGGAATTACAAATTGGTGGTGAGCCTGGTGGGTTTTCAAACCTACACCCAGGAAATAAAATTAGAAGCAGGCGCTACTCAAGAGATTCCTATCACTTTGCAGGAAGCCACGCTTGAACTCGGAGAATTTAGCATTTCTGCCAGCAGAGGGATCCAAGGGCAGGGGCACCTCCCCGAAGTGGACGATTACCGCATCAATGCAGGAAAGAAAAATGAAATCATCCGCATCGGGGAACTGAATGCCAACCTCGCCATGAACAATAGCCGCCAAATCTTTGCCAAGACCCCAGGCATCAGCATCTGGGAGAATGACGGCTCCGGGGTGCAGCTCGGCGTGGCCAGCCGTGGACTGAATCCCAACCGCTCCTGGGAATTTAACGTGCGCATGAATGGCTACGACATTACCCCAGATCCCATGGGCTACCCAGAGGCCTACTTTACCCCTCCCATGGAGGTGGTGGAGCAAATCGAAATCGTGCGCGGAGCCTCTTCCTTGCAGTACGGTTCGCAGTTTGGGGGCTTGATGAACTTTGTGCTGCGCAAACCTGACCCTTCCACCCGCTTTACTGCCGAGACGGTCAACACCGTTGGCAGCAATGGGCTGTTTAGTTCCTTCAACTACCTGGGGGGCACCGAAGGCAAATGGAGCTACACCGCCTACTTCCAAAAGCGGATGGGTAATGGCTGGCGAGCAAACGGTGCTTTTGATACCAATCACGCCCACCTAGAGGTGAATTATGCGGCAAGCAACCGCCTCAAATTGGGTATGGAGATGACCTACATGACTGCAGATACGCAGCAGCCTGGTGGATTGACGGATGCACAGTTTGAAGACAATCCCCAGCAAAGTACCCGTGCGCGCAACTGGTTTAGCACACCCTGGTTTATCCCGGCAGTCACTGCCGAATACCTGATCTCACCCAAGACCAAAGTCAGCTGGAAAGCCTTTGGGACATTTGCCGAGCGCAATAGTGTGGGCTTTATGCGCCCTATCAACGTAGAAGATGATCTTGGAAATCGTCAGGTGGACCGAGATTTTTACACCACCTATGGATCAGAGATTCGATTCAGTTCTTCCTATACCTTGTTGGGCCGAGAGCAGTCGCTAGTAGGTGGACTTCGCTATTTCAATGGTCATATCGACCGAAAGCAGCTTGGGGCAGGTACTAGCGGTTTAGACCTAGATTATAGTCTGGCAGCGGGACCTTTTGCGCGAGACCTGGACTTTTCGAATACCAATTGGGCAGCATTTGTGGAGCAAGTCTTTCGCATCACCGATCGCTTCCTAATGACAGGAGGCTTCCGTCTGGAGCAGATCCAGTCTAGGATGCAAGGGCAACTCAACCGAGTCAATGGCGTACCGCAACTTCTTGATCCCATCACCCGAAGCCGCTCTTTTGCGATTTTTGGTGTGGGAGCAGAGTACCATGTGACCAAGAATTCGGAGTTCTATGCCAACCTGTCTCAGGCCTATCGTCCTGTTTTGATCTCTGACCTTACGCCTCCCGCAACGACAGATATCATCGATCCCAATTTGACGGATTCCAAGGGATACAATATTGATTTGGGTTACCGCGGCAACTGGACACCTGCACTCAAATTTGACCTAAGCTACTTTCACCTACACTATGCGGATCGTATCGGAACGATCGCGCAGTTGCAATCCAATGGACGCATCACGCAGTTCCGAACCAATTTGGGTACCTCTATCAGCCGAGGATTTGAAGGCTATGTGGAGGTGGATCCCATCACGGCGATCTTTGAGAGTTCACGGGTGGGTTATTTGCACCTCTTTGCCTCTATCGCATTTGTAGATGCTACATACGGGGATTTTGAAGTGACCTCGGTGAGCAATGGACAGATTCAAATCCGCAACCTAGAGGGTAATCGCGTAGAGAATGCGCCGCGCAAAATCAACCGCTTTGGAGCCACATACAACATCTCTAAATTCTCCATGACCTGGCAGTTGAGTGACATCGGAGAGGCCTTTGCAGATGCTTCGAATACCCTTGCGCCAAATACAGCGGCAACGGTGGGCTTGATCCCTGCCTACCAAGTGCAGGATCTTTCTGCCAGCTGGAATTTCTGGAAGCAGCATTCGGTGAAGGCAGGGGTAAATAACTTGACCGATGCGCGCTACTTTACCCGTCGTGCGGGGGGATATCCCGGTCCAGGGATCATGCCTGCCGATGGACGTACGTTTTACTTGACTGCCGCGCTTAAGTTTTAAATAAGCCTTTCTTCCTTTCTCTTTTCGTCCTGACCTAGGCAGTCAAGCGGCAAAAAAAAGAAATAACTCGCGCAAAGGCGCCAAGACGCAAAGGATTCTTCTTTTCGCCTAGTCCGCCGCGGTGGACGAAAAGAAAAAAAAGAAATAACTCTCGCAAAGCCGCAAATCAGGAAAGGCGCAAAGGACTGCTTTCGATTCCCCTTTGCGCCTTCGCGTCTTTGCGCGCAAAAAAGTTATTATTCCGCCGCGGTGGACAAAAAAAAAAATAATCTCGCAAAGCCTGCCTCTCGCAGGCAGGCCGAAAAGGACTGATTTCTATTCCCCTTTGCGGCTAGTCCGCCGCGGCGGACGAAAAGAAAAAAAAGAAATAACTCGCGCAAAGGCGCCAAGCCGCAAAGGAATCCTCTTTGCGCCTTGGCGTCCTGTCTGCCGACCGGCAGGCTTTTCGCGCAAAAAAAAACCGTCGCGGCGGACCCGCAGATTTTTTGGTTTTGCCCAAGGATAAATTAGCGTTATTTTTCCTTTAGGATCTGCGTGAACTATTTTTTACTTCGGAATTTTAGATCTTTTTCTGTAGGTTGAGGGTATTCCAAAGGAGTCGTCAATTCTTTGGAAGCTTCGATTCAAGACTTCAGGCACCTATGAAAATTTTATCCTTCCTCACCCTCACCCTCACACTTTTCATCCTCAGCAGTTCGGCTTGGGCGCAGTCAACCCAAGCCCCCACCACCAAGAGGCCGAACATCGTCTTTATCATGTCCGATGACCATGCCTACCAAGCCATTTCGGCCTACAGCAATCGACTCATCCAGACCCCCAACATTGACCGCATTGCAAAGATGGGCATGCTCTTTACCAATGCCACGGTGACCAACTCGATCTGCGCGCCAAGCCGCGCCACCATCCTCACCGGCAAGCATTCCCACCTCAACGGTAAAATCGACAACGACTTTCCCTTCGATACCACCAACGTCACCTTTCCCCAGCTCTTTCAGCAGGCAGGCTACCAGACGGCCATGTTTGGCAAACTCCACTTCGGCAATGCCCCCAAAGGATTTGACGAGTACAAAATTTTGCCCGGACAAGGATCCTACTACAACCCTGACTTTATTACCAAAAACGAGGGCACCATCCGCGTAGAAGGCTATGTCACCGACATCATCACCGACATGACCTTGGATTGGCTCAAGGAGGAACGAAACCCAAGCGATCCCTTCCTTTTATTTTACCTACACAAGGCCCCCCATCGGGAATGGCTTCCAGCCGAGCGGCACTTGGAAGAATTTACCCAGCGCACTTTCCCCGAGCCGGCCACACTCTTTGACGACTATTCGGGCCGAGGGAGTGCGGCCAAGGAAGCCGAGATGAACCTGCTCAAGCACATGAACTGGTCGGGAGATTCCAAGATTTACCCAGCGGTGATGCGGGAATTGGGTATTCCCGGAACATCCAATTGGGACACGCTAGCCTTTTCCCGCGAGGTGGGGAGATTGACACCAGGGCAGCTGGCCAACTGGACTCGTTCCTACGATCAGGTCAATGCTTCTTTTAAAGCATCCTACCCAAGCATGGATGACAAGGAAAAGATGCAATGGCGCTACCAACGCTACATGCAGGACTACCTGGGCACCATCCGTGCGGTAGATGAGAATGTGGGGCGCGTTTTGGATTACCTAGAGGCCAACAACTTGATGGACAATACGCTTATCGTGTACACTTCGGATCAGGGTTTTTACTTGGGAGAACATGGCTGGTTTGACAAGCGCTTTGTGTACGACGAAAGTTTTAAGACACCACTTTTGGTGGCTTGGCCAGGAAAAATCGCTCCTAAGAGTACCTCGACTACCATGGTGCAAAACTTGGATTATGCCCAAACCTTCCTAGAGGCCGCAGGTATTCCTGCACCCGCAGACATGCAAGGGGAGTCCTTACTTCCACTGCTTACCGGAAATTCCGAATCTTGGACCCGAGATGCGGTTTACTACCACTATTACGAATACCCGGCGGTGCACATGGTGAAGCGGCATTATGCTGTCGTGACCGAACAGTACAAACTGGTGCATTACTATTACGATGTGGATGAGTGGGAACTGATCGACCGCATCAAAGATCCCCAAGAACTACGCAATGTCTACGATGACCCTACCTATGCCCCTGTGGTAGCTGAACTCCACCTCAAACTAGAGGAACTACGCAAGCAGTATGGCGATAGTGCAGAAATCTCCCAAGGCTACTTGGACGCGTATTTGGATCGATTGGAGAAAAACCCAGCCTTTGGTTCCAATATAGAAGTCACCAAAAAGTTGCTGGAAGAGCGAAAAAAATCCAAAAAGGACGAGTAGTCTTAGGCGTCCTTTCCAGACTTGTTGTTCGATGCTTAAAAGATATGGAAGAAGATGCCTAACTTTCTTTTTCAATTCAGATCCCCATGGTGCCCATTACCCACAAATCGACCACCCTTCGTAAAGCCATCGCCCAGGCCATCGTGCGCGTCAGCAAGCCAGAAACGATTTTGGCCATTCGGAACCGCACTGTACCGAAGGGAGAGGTCTTGGAATGCGCTCGGGTTGCAGGCCTTTTTGCAGCCAAGCGTACCGCTGACATGATTCCCGATTGCCATCCCTTGCCGATTGAATACACGGGCGTTCGCTACGAATTGGGTGAACTAGAAATACAGATCCAAGTAGAGATCCACACCATCTACAAGACAGGTGTGGAGGTAGAGGCCATGCATGCAGCCTCGGTCGTAGCATTGACAATGTACGACATGCTGAAGCCCATCGACAAGGGGGTGAGCATCGAGCAGATCAAGTTGCTCGAGAAAAAAGGAGGTAAGTCCGATCGCAATGCTGCCTTGGGCCAAGCGAGAAGAGCGGCCATTCTCGTCTGCTCCGATACCCTTGCCGCAGGGCAGGGGCAAGACCGCTCTGGAGAAGTGATCCGCGAGAAGTTAGTTCAGCTGGGCATCACCGTGGCCGAGAAGCGCATTGTGGCGGATGAGTTAGATGCCATTCAAGCAGCAGCAAAGGACTTTGTAGCGCAGGGGGTAGACCTCTTGCTCGTGACGGGAGGTACCGGCTTGTCTCCACGGGATGTAACCCCTGAAGCCTTGGAACCCTTATTGGACCGACGCATTCCGGGTGTGGAAGAAGCGATTCGTGCCTATGGGCAGCAGCGCTTGGCTACGGCCATGCTTTCCCGCTCCCTTGCTGGGCAGATTGGCAAAACCCTCGTTCTTGCACTTCCCGGATCTCCTTCAGGAGCCGCAGAAGGGATGGATGCGGTATTTCCTGCCTTGCTGCATGCCTTTTCCGTCTTGGAAGGTGCTCGGCACGATTAAATGTTAGCAGTATTCTACTTGCTGAAAGCAATTCAAACCTCATTTTTCCGTTTTAGAAAGTAAAATTCCCAATTCACCCTTAACTAGACCCAGTGAACATCAAATCCATTTCATTTTTCCGCTATTCCCTTCTTTTTGTCCTTTCCTTTTTCCTCTTTGTTTCCTGCCAGGAGCAAGAAGTAGTCCCTATCTCCAAAGGCGATGATGGGCAGGTATTTGCTGTTGATACGGAGCAAAGTGAGTTACCCTACCTGGTCATCGATACGCAGGGAAAAGAGGTACTCTACGAGCCTGCTGTACCTGCTACGCTGAAGTTGTACAAACAAAAGAAGTTGGTGCAAACCCAAACGATCACCTTGGAGTTCCGAGGCAAAACCTCTTTTCGACTCTCAGATAAAAAAGGCTACAATGTAGAGACCGTGGATGCTTCCGGTGCCGGGGTGGATGTATCCTTTTTGGGAATGCCTGTGGAGGAAGATTGGCGGCTAATTGGGCATATTGTCAACCTTAAGGAAAAATACCTTGTCGACCAAAGTTTGATTTACAATTACCTAGGCTACGAACTATCCCGCCGCATCGGGAAGTACGCCAGTCGGGGGCAGTTTGTAGAGATTGAGGTGAATGGAGAGTACCAGGGCGTTTATTTTTTCTGTGAAAAGCTAAAGCGAGACAGCAAGCGGATTGACATCAAGTCCTTGAATACTTCCTCGACCAACTTGACGGGGGGTTATATTTTGAAGATTGACAAGGCGGATGCCGGGCCGGAGCACAGTGGTAAGCCCAATTCCTACTTTATGAATAACTGGAATGACGATGCGCTCTACACGGCTGCCAATAGTTTTCGTAGCCGCTACGACATCTTGAAAAAGGAGATCACCTTCCCGGCCTATCAGGCACCCTACCATCCCGAGCAGTACTTGGAAACCTACTTCCTCTACGAGTACCCCAAGGCAGAGGAGATCACCGCTGCGCAAAAGACCTACATCGCGGGTTATGTGGACCAGTTTGAACGGGCTTTGATCAACGATAATTTCACGGGCACGACACGCACCTATACCAACTTTATGGAGCTGTCTACCTTTGTGGACTTCTTTATTTTGACCGAGTTGTGTCGAAATGTGGATGCGTACCGGATCAGTACTTTTTTACAAAAGGACCGGGATGGTAAATTGGCGATGGGGCCGATTTGGGACATGAACATTGGGTTTGACGAGGGGGGAAGGATTCCGATGAACGATTGGGTAGCCAATTACAACAAGTACGTGGACAAGGATCCTTGGATGGTGCCTTTTTGGTGGCCGCGTTTGCTAGAGGATCCTGTATTTCGTCAGGCGGTGAAGCTGCGCTGGCAAGCGCTGCGGGGCAATGAACTGAGTTCGGGTGCCATGCAACAGGTAGTAGACGATGCGGTACAGGTGCTGAACAAGAATGGGGCTGTGGCGCGTAATTACAAGCGTTGGGATCAGGGAATGGGCGTAAATCACGATCAGGCCATTCAAAACTTGAAAGCTTATTTGACTGCGCGTGCCGCTTGGATGGATGGGAAGATTGGGGCTTGGTAAGGGAAGATTTACGGTTTTGTAATTTTGTTTTTGGAGGTTGGAAGCAAATAAGTCCTTGACTGCGAAGCAGAACCTCGAAAAGGGAAAGAAAAGCAAAGTTTTTTTACATCCTGCATTTGGAAAAAATATCTCCTAGGTCTACATTTGCAACACGATTCCCGAAAGGGTGCGTCATAACCATCCCCGGTAGGGGTAAAAATTCCTCCTTAGCTCAGCTGGTTAGAGCACATGACTGTTAATCATGGGGTCCCTGGTTCGAGCCCAGGAGGGGGAGCAAAACAAAACCCGATCCGCTGCGGTAGATCGGGTTTTTTTGTGCCCCCTATTGGTCGAGAAGTCTATCCCGATGCAACGAAGTGAAATCGGGAAGCCCAGGAGGGGGAGCGTTGGGTAAAAGAGGTCAGAAACGACCTCTTTTTTTGTTTTTATACCCTCCAGTTTTGTTTAAACAAGGATTTTATCCCCTGCATCTTTTTTAAAAGGTACTAGGGAAAAAATGCACGTAGTTTAATTCCCCCTAAAATTCAGACTGCTTAAAGTTGGTATTCCTTTTTGATCTGATAGTTTTTTACTTTGATGTATTCTCTAATGCTCTTGCTGTATTGGATTTTCCCCATTCAGCCATTTGATTCAATAGAGGAATTAAACTTTCTCCTTTTTTGGTCAGTTTGTATTCAACTCTAGGAGGAATCTCCTTGTAAACACTTCTGATCACGAGCTCAAGTTTTTCCAACTCCTGTAGTTCATTAGCCAAAACTTTATTGGAAATGGCAGGAATGAGTTGGTTCAGCTTTCCAAAACGGATTTCCCCCATTCCAATAATATTTAGAATGATAGGTTTCCATTTGCCACCGATAAGGTTCATGGTTCTTGTAACAGGGCAGTCAAATGGATTTTCAATATATCTCATAAAGTGGTTACCAGTTGGTTACTTTGATTCACTTATTTTAGTTACAAAAGTATAGTAATTAGGTAATTTTGTTTTCTTCTTTGTTTCAAACTCTGCTCAAAATTTTCAAACGATGAAAACTTTACCATTTCTCAAGCTAGTTTTTCTCCTTTTTGGTGTATTAAATCAAGGATATGCTCAAGAATCAAATACCTCTTGGGAGAAGATTAGACTCAAAAAAAATCAATTTGAACTCCACAATGTAACAGGCTCCATTGTAAAGTTTGAAGGAAGTAAAGTGCTCAAAATCGAACGAGATTTAAATGCGATACCATTTGACGAGTCAAGGATTGAGGAAACGGTAGATGAACCCCATTACGCTCGACTGGTTGGTCTTGAGGATTTTGAAAATGGAGAAATAGAGGTAAAGGTTTATAGTCAATTACAAGATCCCAAGCCCTATGAGGGAATCGCTGGATTTATCGGGGTGTATTTTAGGATTCATCCGGAAGACAAGGCGTTTGACGGAATTTATCTAAGGCCAAAAGCAGGAAGTTCAAAGGATCAATGGGTGCGGAATCACACCGTTCAATATATCGCTTATCCGGATGCAAAGTTTGATATGTTGCGAAAAAGAGCCCCGTTCAAATACGAAGGTGCTGCTCCTGTGGTGCTCAATGAATGGGTCACCATGCGTATTGTAGTCAATGGGAACCAAGCAGAATTATTCATCAACTCTATAAAACACTCAGTATTTAGTGTAGATCAATTATTGAATACAAACCAAAAAGGTGGCGTTGGTTTATACGTTGATATTGGTACTGTAGGGTATTTTAAGGACTTGAAAGTAAATAAGAAACCTTACGCACCTGTAAATACAGAGGGTAAACCGATTAAGGGGATTTAGAAATATATACTTTCAGCTGCAGCTTTCGTCAATAGGGGGAGCGGTAATTAAAAAGAGGTCATTTCGACCTCTTTTTTTGTTTAAAAACCATCATATCTTTCTGTAAAGACATATTTTTTGTGGTTGCAACTTTTTCAATTTCAATACCTTGTTTTTCTTATAAGCTGCAACCTTAAATCACAGGTTTGAGGAAAAATGTGGTCCATCTAATCAAAAGAAAGTTTTAATATTGGAATTTGTGGTTCGAGGTCAGTAGAGGTTTTTTTGGGATGTTACTTTAATAACACTGATGGTTTATCTATTATTCCACAAACTAATACAAGTGATGCTGTTTCAGTATCATCTATAACAAGGGTAACCCTATCTCCAACTTTTAAATCTGCATTGGTTGCTGGGCCGGCCGAATTTTTAATGGTAGTTTGTGTAGTAAGTTTTATTATTTCTCTTTTACCATCTCTTCGCTCTAAAGTAAAATAGTTTTTCCCAATAGCTGTAATAACACCAGTTCCTCCTGTCCCATTACATAAATCACAGCAATTATTATTAACAGCACCGATGGGGGTATTTATTTGTTTTTGTTCATTTATAGTAGGTTCTAATCCAAAAGGCAGATGAATTAATTCATAAGATGTAATCACGTAAAGGGAAAAAATGGTCACCAGAATAGTAAAACTAAGTCCAGTTGCTACTTTTTTAATAGGCTTTGAAAATCCTGTGTAAAGATTGAATATCCCAAACCCGATGATTACTCCTAATCCGTTTAAGATTACATCATCAATATCAAAAATTCCTATTTCTAAAAAAAATTGGGTGGATTCAACGACTAAACCTGAAGCAACGGCTAATACAACTACTTGTTTCCTGTTGAAATTTGAAAAAATATTCGGCACTAAAAATCCCATCGGAACCAATGCCACTATATTACCTAATAAATTTATAAATGCGATTAAAAACCCTTTTTCTCCAAGCAAATATGGAAGGATAGATTTGAATGGAATAAGGTTAGGAGGCCCCTCCTGTGTTCCACCAAAATTTAGTCTTAATTCACCAATTCTAATAAGTGCTACATCTTTGAAGACCAATACCTTAATTAAAATAAACAGATACCCAATTAAAAGTAACAGAGGAAATAAGTGTTTTTTCATAATACTTAATGTTTTCTGTGAAATATAAACAATTTCCTAATTGTCACATACTCAA
>CANGYY010000056.1 GCA_947458585.1 Cyclobacteriaceae bacterium
AGGTAGAGGCGGTGAGGTTAATTGGATTTTTATAAACGGGACTACTGATGCTATCCGGGAGGCTACCGTCTAGCGTGTATCGGATTTCAGTGGAACTAATCGGATGCGATAAAATCACCTCTGTTTGCCCTTCGAAGATGGTTTTAGCTATCTTGATCTTTGGAGGATTGAGTGGGTAAATGATGCCCTTATCTGAATAGCCAAAATCAATCGTTGTGGAAGATAGGGCTTTGCTTAACCTATTTTTTTTGGCTTCATCCAGTCCTGTTTGCCAAAGGTAAAGCTTCTCCAATTGGGTCATCTTTTCCAAGGTCTTGATTCCTGTTTCATCCAATGGGTTTCCAGAAAGGGCAAGGACCTTAAGTTTGGGTAAGTTGAGGATATTCTCTAGTTCCTGGCTAGGGACATCACTAAAGTTGAGGTGAAGCGATTCAAGGTTCTGAAAATCAGCCAATATACCTAGATCAGCATCTTGGAGAGGCATGCGATTTAAGGTCAGTTTGACCACCTGATCCTGGATGGAACTCAATTCTGTCAGCGACTTGGGATCAAAGGCAGAAGCTCCAAAATAGGCCACTTCAAGTGCGGGGGAACCAGGATAGAGCGGACTAACTTTTCTAAAGAATGTAGTGAGGGAGGCTATTTCATCTGGATCAGCCGCTGGGAAGTCGTAAATTTTCTCTTGGGAAAATCGATTGGCTACCAACTGGAAAAAGGCTTCTTCTTTCGGGAGTTCAGTTACTTTTTGATCAAAGCGTGCTCCCGAAATCACCCACAAACGAAGAATTTCTAGTTCTTCATCGGTAAGCTGTAATTTGTCTTTAGGGGGCATGTGATCTTCATCCTCAAGAGGAAGATGGATACGCTGGATCAGCAGGGAGAGTTCTGGGTTGCCGGCTACAAAGAGTGCTCCTGACTTTCCTCCTTTTTGGATACCAGTAAGTTGGTCCAGCCGAAGCTCTCCCTTTACCTTGCTTGCGTTATGGCAGGCCACACATTTGGACTGTAAAATCGGTTGCACCAAATCTTTAAATACTTCTGCCTTCTCCAAAGTAAGTTGCTCGTCAGTTGGATCCTTTAAAGGGGCAAGTAAGAAATCCGATCCATGGGTTAATTCAGCGCCGAAATGTCCCGTCAGGACAAGGATTAGACCCAGACTGATGGATAGGGAGCGCAGAATGGGTAAGGTTTGCTCTCGAAGAAAATACAAACCTATAGCCACCCCTAGACTACAGATGGCGGTCCATTTGTGCCAGTTAAGTGAATCACTGCTGTAATCTTCTGTGGCCAGGAAAAGTCCTGCAATCACCGTAACCCCAGCCAAATTGGCTCCAAATAGGAGCAGCCAACTGAAGTATCGAATTCGATTTTCATCACGAATCCAAAGTAAGGCTGCTGCCAAAAGGAGGAGTACGATGGGGAAGTGTAGGAATAGGGGATGCAACCTTCCTACCACCTGAAGCCAGGTAGGTAGTTGGATGTTTTCCCCTCCAACGAGCAAAATGGCTGTTAACCCACACCAAAAAATGAGGAGGTTTTCAAGTAAGTTTTTGAGCTTGGTAGAATTCACGAAGTGGGAGTTTAAGCAATTAAATCATTCACCACTTTTCCATGCACATCTGTAAGTCGGTACCTTCTCCCCAGGTGTTTGTAAATTAGTTTTTCATGGTCAATCCCCATCAAGTGCATGACGGTGGCTTGGAAGTCATGCACGTGAACTGGATTCTCTTGGATATTGTATCCAAAGTCATCGGTTTCCCCATAGACCATGCCTGATTTTACTCCTCCTCCAGCCATGAATATGGAGAAGGCACGTGGGTGGTGATCTCGACCATAGTTCTCGGGGGCGATTTTTCCTTGGCAGTAGTTGGTTCTACCAAATTCTCCTCCCCAAATCACCAAGGTTTCGTCGAGCAGTCCGCGCTGCTTTAAGTCTGTAATGAGTGCTGCAGACGCTTGATCTACATCCTTGGCCTGGCCAATCATCTGGTTGGGCAGGTTGTCATGTGTATCCCATCCCTGGTGGTAGAGTTGCACAAAGCGTACGCCATTTTCTGAAAGTTTTCGTGCCAATAGGCAATTTGCCGCATAGGTACCGGGTACCAAGCAATCCGGGCCATACAATTTGACCACTGCATCTGGCTCCTTGCTTACATCCGTGATTTCGGGTACGGCCGTTTGCATACGGAAAGCCATTTCGTATTGCTGTACCTTCGTTGTGATTTGCGGGTCATTGAATTCCTGGTAGCTGAGGTCATTCATGGCAGCCAGTTGATCAAGCATTCTTCTTCGCTGATCTTTGCTCATGCCTTCCGAATCCGAAAGATAGAGTACAGGGTCTTCGGAATTTGAAAATTGTACCCCTTGGTGCCGCGCATCTAAGAAGCCACTGGACCATAATTTAGAATAGACTCCCTGCCCATTTCCTTTGCCCCGGCTAAGCAGCACACAGAATGCGGGTAGGTTTTCATTCTCGCTCCCAAGCCCATAGCTCAACCAAGAACCCATGCTAGGTCTGTTGCCCACCTGTGCTCCAGTTTGGAAAAAGGTCAATGCTGGATCATGGTTGATCGCTTCGGTATGCATGGATTTGACGATGCACAAGTCATCGACTACCGCAGATAGGTGGGGGAAAAGCGAAGAAATCCATGCTCGACTCTGTCCATATTGGTTAAATTCAAAATAGGAACCAACCAAGGGGAAGGAACTTTGGCCCGCTGTCATCCCAGTCAGGCGCTGCCCCATGCGAATGGATTCTGGAAGCTCTTGCCCAAAATTTTTGATGAGTTGGGGTTTGTAATCGAAGGTCTCCAATTGAGAAGGAGCACCATTTTGAAAGAGGTAGATGATCCGCTTCGCTTTGGGAGCGAAGTGCGGCAAGGCACGCATCAAGGATTCTTCCGCTTCCTTTTTACCTGAAAAGAGATCTGGAATCAATAAAGATCCCAAGGCTACGCTGCCGACGCCCAAACTCAAGCGAGAAAGGAATTTCCTTCTGTTGTGGTTGAGTCCCTGTTCTAAAAATTCTTTTTCCATATCAACTTTTGGTAATGGTTTCCTCCAAATTGTACATACTTACAATGACCTGCATGAGTGCTGCATTTTGAGGGGTAATGGCCCGGGGATGGATGGGGTATTCGCCCACATCCAAGATTGCAGCAGCAGCTTTTGGATTCGATTGAAAGTGTTTGAGTTCCGCGTCGTAGTAATTCTGGAGCAGTTCATTTTCTTCCGACTTCAATTCTCTGCAGACAATTCGTTTGAAGGCTTCGGTAATGGCTTGATCAGCGTTGGTATACTTCTCGGAAAGTTTGGTGGCTAAGACACGAGAAGCCTCTAGAACCATGGGATCATTCATCATGGCAAGGGCTTGAAGTGGGGTGTTGGTTCTATTTCTAGATACCTCACAACGATCCCGGTTGCTGGAGTCGAAGATGATCGCCTTGGGTGGTGGGACTGTCAGTTTGATAAAGTTGTAAATCCCCCTACGGTACAATTTATTTCCTGTATCCTGTTGGTAGTTGGCTAGGACCCCACGACCTGAGGTGGCCGCTTCCCAAAGTCCAGAGGGCTGGTACGGCTTGACACTAGGTCCTCCAATTTCTCCTACCAATAAACCGCTTGAGGCAAGGACTAGGTCCTGAATATTCTCTGCAGGTAAGCGCAGGCGAGGTGCTCGAGCCAAGTAGAGGTTGTCCGGGTCAATTTCCAAGTGTTTGGAGGAAATACTGGCCGATTGCCGATAGGTAGAGGATAGCAGGATTTTTTTCAACAGTGCTTTCATGTCCCATCCTTTTTCCATGAAGTCGGCGGCCAACCAATTCAAGAGTTCTGGGTGCGTGGGGAGGTCACCTTGCATGCCAAAGTCGCCGGCAGATTTAACTATCCCTCTTCCAAAAATTTCTTGCCAGATGAGGTTCACAAAAACGCGTGCCGTCAGCGGGTTGTCTCGATGCGTAGTCCATTTGGCTAAGCCCAAGCGATTTTTTTCAAAGGAATTAGAAAACGACAAAATTGAAGTGGGCGTAGCTGCCTCTACAGGGGTCGTAGGTGCATCGTAAGCGCCTCGATTCAGGATGTAGGTAGTTCGCTTTTCTTCCAACTCACCCATGACTGAGACGCTCAACTTGCTGGTATCCTGATGATTGATAAAGCTGAGGATGCCATCCAAATCTTCTTGTTCTACCCAAAGGATTGGGGTTTTGGCAGGTTTGGAAACACTCACATCTCCCTCAAATCCCTTTTCTTGAGAGTTATTGAAGAAAGCATAGAGTTGGTAGTATTCTTTTTGGGATACAGGATCATACTTATGGTCATGGCACTGCGCACATTCCATGGTGATGCCAAGGATTCCCTTGCTGAAGGTATTTGTTTTGTCGAGCACGTATTCTACTCGGTATTCTTCTTCAATGATTCCCCCTTCTTCGGTGTATTTGTGGTTTCTATTAAAGGCTGTCGCCAAAAGTTGCTCCTTGGTTGGATTGGGAAGGAGGTCACCTGCAAGCTGCCAGGTCAAAAATTGATCGTAGCGCAGATTTTTATTGAAGGCATGAATCACCCAATCCCGATAAGGCCATTGCGACCGAATGTTATCGTCTTGGTAGCCGTAGCTGTCGGAGTAGCGAGAGATGTCCAACCAGAGAATCGCCATTTTTTCTCCGTAGGAGGGACTACTGAGTAGTTGATCTAGTAATTTATCGTAGGTGTTTGCCCCTTTAAAACCTGCATATTTTTCAAGAATTTCCAGCGAAGGAGGGAGTCCGGTAAGGTCCAAACTTGCACGCTTAATGAGTTCGTAGGAACTGGCTTCTGGGTTAGGCTCCAGTCCTTTGGATCTCATTTTGGCTTCTACAAATCGGTCAATTTCACTCGTGCCCCAATCGGTGGCAGGTACTTTTGGCTTTTCTACCCGAGTAAATGCCCAATGGGGCTCATAGTTAGCCCCTTGTTCGATCCATTTGGTGATGAGTTGAATTTCGGATTCTGTGAGGCTTAGGTTGGATTCAGGAGGAGGCATGATCAACCCTGGATCAGTACTGGTGATCCGGTGGTACACTTCTGAGTTGAGCGGTTTGCCTTTGACTAGGGCAAATTTTCCAGGGCTGTCTTTCAGTGCGGCAAAGGCCCCTGCTTCCGTATCTAATCGGAGGTTTGCTTCTCGCTTATTTGCGTCTGGGCCGTGGCAAGCAAAGCATTTGTCAGAAAGTATGGGGCGTATATGGAAGTTGTAACTGACTTGCTCCCCTTCTAGTAATTCAGGAGGAGCAGTAGCGTTTTGGGAGCAACTCCACAAACTTGCGATGCTCAAGGTCCAAATAAGCCCTCTGATTAGGCTTGGGTAGGTCATGGGTTTCACTGTTAATGTGAAAAAGGTAAAAAAAAATTCTTGAATTTGCGATAACTATCCCCTTTTGGATTTCAAGTGCACCCATTAAAAAAAGGAAGTAATCAGTTTGTTTTAATTTCATAGGGCACAAATTCTGCCTATCCTAAAAAAAAACAGCAATTCCTTCCGTTATTTGTGGGATGAATTCATGGGCCTGTAATTCAATCGAAGATGGCTTGATTTTTTTGAGTAATGAGTTTTGAATACGATGGAAAAAATTAAAAATATCTGTTGCATCGGTGCCGGTTATGTGGGAGGTCCCACCATGGCGGTTTTGGCGCTCAAATGTCCAGACATTCGTGTAGTGGTGGTGGATGCCAATGCTGCTCGTATAGATGCTTGGAATCAGGATGATTTGACCCAGTTGCCTGTTTATGAACCTGGTTTGGCAGAAGTAGTGGCTGAGGCTAGGGGTCGAAACCTGTTTTTCTCCAAGGATGTAGATCAAGGAATTCGGGAGGCGGATATGGTCTTTATTTCTGTCAATACCCCTACCAAAACCTATGGTGAAGGGAAGGGGATGGCTGCAGACCTAAAGTGGGTAGAACTTTGCGCACGACAGATTGCAGCAGTGGCCACTACTTCCAAGATTGTGGTTGAGAAGTCCACCTTACCCGTTCGAACCGCTCAGGCTATCAAGGATATTTTACACAATTCCCAAAGCAAAATTTCTTTCCAAGTACTCTCCAATCCTGAATTTTTGGCGGAGGGGACTGCCGTTCAAGACCTATTGAATCCCGATCGCGTCTTGATCGGTGGCGATCAGAGTACCGAAGGAAAAGCCGCTATCCAAGCCTTGGCGTCTATTTATGCTGCCTGGGTACCGAAAGAGAAGATTTTAACGACCAACTTGTGGTCTTCAGAATTAAGTAAATTGACTGCCAATGCATTTTTAGCGCAGCGGGTATCTTCGATCAATTCGATCTCGGAGCTCTGCGAAGCGACTGGTGCAGATGTAGATGATGTGGCCAAAGCGATAGGAATGGATTCTCGTATTGGTTCCAAATTTTTGAAAGCATCCGTTGGGTTTGGAGGATCTTGCTTTAAAAAAGACATTCTCAACCTAGTGTACATTTGCCGAAGCTACCAACTTCATGAAGTGGCGGATTATTGGGAGCAGGTGATCCGAATCAACGATCACCAAACCGAACGATTTGCCAAGCAAATCATCAAAAGTCTGTACAATACAGTAAATGGTAAGAAAATCGCCTTTTTAGGTTGGGCTTTTAAAAAAGACACCAACGACACCCGAGAATCGGCGGCAATTTATGTAGCAGACTACCTGCTCGATGAGTGTGCACAGGTGGTGGTTTACGATCCTAAGGTGCCCAAAGAAAAAATTTATACAGACCTTGATTTTCTAGGAACCCGTTCCAGTGAAGAAAATAGGAAGTTGGTAGAAGTGGTTGACTCTGCGTATGCAGCCTGCGCTGATGCAGCGGCAGTGGCCATATTGACCGAATGGGATGAATTTGTAGTCTTGGATTGGAAACAAATCTATTCCAATATGAGACAGCCTGCCACGCTTTTCGATGGTAGAAATATCTTGAATGGAGAGCAACTGGAAAAGTTGGGCTTTCGCTTCCAGGGAATTGGAAAGGCTGCGCTGTAGCAGTTTGTACCCTTGAGGTGTGGAAGACTCAATTTCCTTGGAGTGGCTTGGGCCAAAATGAATCGAGTAAAATCTTTGGCTAGTCTAACTAGCTTATCTGGAATAAACTAAAAAGCGAGTGAAGCCAATACAAGAAGTAAAAATTGCAGTGATAGGACTTGGCTATGTAGGCCTTCCTTTGGCAGTAGAATTTTCAAAAAAGTACCCCGTCGTTGGTTTTGACATCAACGAAAAGCGGGTAGGAGAGTTGGTCGCTGGTCATGACGCCACTTTGGAAGTGGAGGATGCTGCGCTTTCTTCGGTATTGGTTACTTCTAGTCCTCAAGTAGGTCAGAAAGGCTTGTTCCCGAGTTTTGACTCGAATGTCTTGCGTGATTGTACGGTATTTATTGTGACTGTACCTACGCCAACGGACAAGCACAATCGCCCCATACTCATTCCGATGTTGAAGGCTTCCGAAAACATTGGGCGCTACTTGAAAAGTGGAGATGTGGTCATCTATGAATCTACGGTCTATCCAGGGGTAACCGAAGAGGATTGTGTTCCCGTCTTGGAGAAAGTTTCTGGTTTGGCATTTAATAAAGATTTTTACGCAGGTTATTCACCGGAGCGAATCAATCCTGGTGACAAGGTGCATACGGTAGCACAGATTGTAAAAGTTACCTCAGGCAGTACGCCGGAAGTAGCGGATTTTGTGGATGCGCTTTACCGAAGCATCATTACCGCGGGTACCTACAAGGCATCCTCCATCAAAGTAGCCGAAGCCTCCAAGGTGATTGAAAACTCCCAGCGTGACATCAATATTGCCTTCGTAAATGAGTTGGCCAAGATTTTCAATTTATTGGGTATTGATACGCAGGAGGTATTGGATGCTGCTGGCACCAAGTGGAACTTCCTAAAATTTAAGCCAGGATTGGTGGGTGGGCATTGCATCGGAGTAGACCCTTTTTACCTGGCCCAAAAAGCACAGGAAGTAGGCTATCACCCAGAAATCATTTTGGCGGGTCGCCGTGTAAATGACAGCATGGGCAAGTTTGTGGCTACGGAAATCATCAAATTGATGATGCGAAAAGACATCAAAGTGCTGGATGCGAAGGTGCTAATTCTTGGATTTACCTTCAAAGAAAACTGCCCAGATGTCCGAAATACACGAGTAATTGACATTTACCATGAGTTGCGGTCCTTTGATATGGCAGTAGACGTGTACGATCCATGGGCTAGTGCCGAGGAAGTTCAGGAGGAATACGGGATAAAAATCCATACAGGAAAGGCAGTCCCAGCGATTTCAACTTATGCAGCAGTGGTATTGGCTGTTTCGCACGATGAGTTTGCATCGCTTCCACTCAAAAAAAATTCACAGCAGGTAATCTACGACGTCAAAGGATTTTTGGATCGGGATTTGGTAGATGCACGACTATAAAGCGCTTAAGTTATTCTTGCTAAATAGGTTAAATTCAACTTATTGATTCAGAAAAATTTAAAGAGTTTACCAAGGTTTGAATCCTTGATTTTGGAACCTGTATTTTCCAAAGTTTTCCAATGAAAAAAAATATAGACTACTTGTGTAAGTAATTAAAATCTGAGCAATGTTTTATTTAATTTGCATGATCTAATTACCGTGTTAGGTATACTTGAACGAAATAATTAACCTATAATCCATGATGAAACACCCAATGTTCGCTCTTTCCTTAAGGAAAACCATGTTGATGGCAGTCCTAGTCCTTTTGGCTATGGGCGCATGTAAAAGTAAAAAGAAGGCTGTTGAGCCTGCTCCTGCTCCAGAAGTGAAGGAAGAAGTAGTTAAGCCCGCTCCAGCACCTGCTCCAGTAGTTCGTTCTGCTGAAGAAGTTGCAGTAGAGAAACTTGAAAATTACTTCAATACCATTGCTACTTCTAGCAATGCAACTGCTGCCAACCAATCTATTCAGGATGCTTTGGGCATGTTTTCAAACCAAGAAACTCCTGTATTAATCGTAATTCATGAAGAAGGCGGCGTAAAAGATTACGATGAGCCGACTACCATCAAGAAATACGTAGATTACTTGAAGGACACCAAGAAAAACTTGAACTACATCTCTGATATCCGTTTGGCAGGAGGTAAAGTGACAGAATTGGAACTAAGAAGAAAATAATCGCTACTCGAAAAAAAAGAACACATGAAAAATAAACTTATTCTCTTCCTAGGAATTTTCCTGGCTACCTCGGTAGTCGCTTTGGCTCAGGACAACATTAGCCCAAAGCGTAAGCAGGCAATTGACTCCCTTGCTTTGGAAAAAGTGAAGGATCTTTCCAAGTACATTGCGATTATTGGAAACAAAGAAACTCAGTTTTCTGAAGCCAATCGCGTAATGGATCGTGCTGAAGAACTCTTCGCAGCCGGTGCAGAAATGGGCGTATCTTCAATCAACACCAAAGACATCGCTTACTACAAGGTAAGACGTTACTTTGAGCGTTTGATGGCCTTGAATTACGACAAAGTAAACATTACCTGGTACGATATTCAGTACGTATCCGATTTGGAGCGTCAACCTGATGGTCGATATGTAGGTGTAATTACAGTGTATCAGCGTTTCGAAGGAACTTCCATTGAAACTGGCATGAATTACAAGGATACTACCAAAAAGGACATTACCATTTACGTAGAGAAGAAGCAAACTCAAATTGCTGGCCGTACCATTGAATTTTGGGACGTTATGCTAGGTGATGTACGAGTGACTGAAACCTCCGCATGAGAAAAAGCGTACTGATTTTTGCTTTTTTGATTACCCACATCTCTATTGTCTCGGGGCAAGGCTTAGGCAGCCCCGGGACAATAAAAGATGACGGAAGATTTGCCGCCTCTACCAAACAAATGAATCAATTTTTTAGAAGATTCAATGGGGAGGAATCCGTGGATGGCACCAAACGTTTTTACCCAGAAGATTCTCTTTTTCAAAATGAGAAATTAAGAAGGGGATTTGTTTCCATACTTTTTGATAATCAAACTGCTGGCATTAGTCCAGAATTAAAGAATGAGTTTATTTCCACACTCCTTTCTCCCAACTTCCCTCAATACCTTGTTTTTCATAAGCCAGGTTGGATTGCCGAAGTAGACGCGGTATTTTCCTATAAGGGAAAAAAGGAGAATGTGACCTTCATCATGAAGATTCAGCCCGAAGGCTTGGGTTACGAATGGGTGATCGACCAAGTGATTTTTGATCCTTTCAAGGATTTATTCAATAAGCAGGTAGGTCCTGCCAAAGACTTTCTTCACCCCTTGAGTCATGAGTTAGGATTTATGAACATGAGGCGTGCTTTTCAGGACTCTGACAACCCTGAGTCATTCACACCTTCGAGTTATTCACCGGATTATTTGGCCATCTTTCTTTTCGAGATGAAGCAGAATAATCTTCGTTTTGAAACCGTCAACAGTCTTAAGTTCCACTTCTTTCAAATCGGGGGTTGGTATTTCGAAGTGAACCAGTTTAACCGACCTGGATTCAATACGGGTTGGTTGATTTCTAATTTGATGCGTTTGGGCCCGGGTGACAAAGAGACCTTACTTCGGTATATTTATGATCAGGATTAATAAATATGCGCTTCTATTCACATTTTTTTGCCTGTCGTTTGCTGTTCAAGGGCAAACCATAAAGGGGTATTCCAAAGACCAATTGGCTGAACTGAGTACCAAAGTGGAGGACCAGGTTCAGTTTTTAGAATTTCTCCTCAATACTGTGGGCAATGCCCAAACTTCAGCAAGAGACAAAGACGTCATCATTCGAGAAAGTTATTTGAAGATTTTTCGAGATGGAAAAGTACAAGTGGAAGATGACCTGCTCCTCGATCGAAAGGTAGTCACCAACAAAGACGTGACCGCCTATTTCAAGGACATTGAGTTTTTTTACAAAAACGTAGAGTTCAAATTTAAAATACGTGAGATCAAACCAGGACAGAAGGAGAATGGAGACGTTTTCTTTCTCGCTTCCCTAGATCGTACCCTTTCAGCCGTAGGATTGAAAGGGGAGAAGATCTCCAATACCAAATTGAGATTTATTGAGATCAACTTGGATGAGAAATCCCAAGAACTCAAGATTGCGAGTATTTATACCACCAAAGTAAGCCGAGATGTAGAGTTGAAGGCCTGGTGGACTTCCCTAGACTCGGGCTGGAAATCTTACTTCAAGTCCCGCTTTCAACTTTCGGCTTCTGACACAGTGGGCATGCCGCAACTCTACCAATTTGTAGCCGTGGATTCGCTGCACCTTGCAGGGAATCGCCAAATTCGTCAATTAGCCCCTCTTTCAGAGCTTCGGGATCTTAAATACTTAGATATTAGCAATACTGCTATTTCAGACCTTTCTCCCATTTCCAACATTACTTTTTTAGAGACGCTTAATTTAGCGAATACGCCTACCTCAGCCATTCAATTTATTAAGTATGCAGATCGCCTTCAGGATTTGGATCTCTCGAATACCCAAATTGAAAACATTGGTGATTTGGTGAATTTGAAAAGCCTTCGGGTCCTTCGGGCAGAGAAAACCCCAATTCAGAGTTTTGCAATTCTCAATCAATTTAAAAATTTAAAGGAATTGTACTTGAACGAAAGTGGGTTTAACAATATGGAAAACATCAAAGACTTGACCAATTTGGAGGTGTTGTCTTTGAGGAAAAATTTCATTTTGAATTTTTCTTTCCTCGCTCAACTTACTTCCCTTCGGGATTTGGATCTTGTGGAGACCAATTTTTCAGACCTCTCTCCACTTTCCAATTTGTCTGAATTGACCTTGTTGGATATTTCTTCCAGCCAAGTTTCCGATTTATCACCTGTTGGCTCCCTCCCGAAGTTGAAAAGAATTGGTGCTGATCAAACCAAATTAAGCATCGAAGACGCTAACGTATTTATTCAAAATCACCCTGAACTGCTTCTGATTCACCATGTTAAGGATTTACAGTCTTGGTGGGAGAGTTTATCTTCAGCATGGAAGCAAGTACTTATCAAAGCAAATCCAGCTTTAGGGACTACCCAGCCCAATATTGAGGATTTGACGCAAACACTCAAGTTTACGCATTTGAATTTGGACGGAGCAGGAATTGAGACGCTTGGCCCTGTGGTTCGATTTGTTTCTTTATCCTCCATCAGCTTTTCTAATAATCCGTTTATTATCGATCTTCTTCCCCTTACTGAGGTAAAAACTTTGAAAGAGGTGGTGGGGAAAAATACGGGTGTTCAAGACCTTACTGTGTTGAAGGAAAACAGCCGATTGGAACGGATTGACATGGAATCTAGTCCAGTTCGTTCGGTGAAAGAGCTTGCAGAACTTCCTAAGCTAAGCTATTTGAATGTAAACGCATCGCTGATTGATGAGGTAGATCTACCAGAGTTTCACCTTCAAAGACCTGATGTCATGGTGATTTACCGATCTGAATCATTGGTCGATTGGTGGGAAGGATTGGATGAGGAATGGCAACAGGTCTTACTCGATAAAATCAAAGTTTCTGGAGATCCAACTATCGACCAGCTTCATCAACTGACATCGGTAGCTTCACTTGAATTAAAAGGAGTTTCATTTTCTGATTTAGAGCCACTTATAATTTTTACTAATTTGAGAAAATTAGCTCTTTTTGATGCTCCAACATTGGAATTAGGGCCTTTGAGTAAGTTGACTAAGCTTACTGCCCTGAAGCTTTCTCAACTACCAGCAATAAATTACCTGCCGATTTCTGGCCTTACGGATTTGGAAGAGTTGGATCTCTCCAATACTGGAATCGAAGAGTTGATTGCCTTGAGCAAGTTGACTAAACTGAAAAAATTGAACCTCTCCGGAACCAATATTAAGTCCTTGAAAGGCCTGGAGCCGCTGATTAATTTGGAGGAATTGGATGTAGCAAGCACAGATTTAAGATCTTTGAAATCCTTGGAAGGAATGCGTGTATTGAAAAAATTGACTTGTTTCAATACACGTCTGACTCCTCGAGCTGTAGATTCCTTCAAGGAATCCTTTCCTAAATGTGAGGTTCGTTTTTATTAAGTTGATTTTTTTGGCAGCTTGAAGGAATTCGAAAATTTTATGCTGCATCAAGTTATTCGGTAAATTTAACTTCAACAGTAGTTATGCCTTTGAAAATCGCCGCTCTTATTCCCGCTCGTTATGCATCCACCCGTCTGCCTGCCAAACTCGTGCAGGACTTGGGAGGACTTTCCGTGATCCAGCGTACCTACCAAAGTACGGTAGCAACTGGTGTGTTTGATGCCGTTTGGGTAGTTACGGATCATGATCAAATTGAAGCGCAAATTCTTGAGATTGGAGGAAAGGTAGTGAGGAGTATTCAAGAGCATGAGAGCGGTTCAGATCGGATTGCAGAGGCCCTAGCACAAGTGGATGCAGATCTCGTAGTCAATGTGCAAGGGGATGAGCCCTTTCAAGACACAAAGACGCTTCGTGACCTGGTTGCTGCGTTTGATGATGAAGAAGTCAAAGTAGCAAGCTTGATGTGTAAGTTAGATGCTGATCAAGTACAGAATCCAAATTTTGTAAAGGTGGTGGTCGATGAGCAGCTGCGCGCCATCTATTTTTCGAGATCACCTATTCCTTACAACCGTGGGGGAAAAACAATCACCTATTGGAAGCATATTGGGGTCTATGCCTACCGTCGCGAGCTCTTGATTTCTTTTACCCAATGGCCCAAAGGTAACCTTGAGCAGATTGAGGTATTGGAGCAGCTTCGGCTTATTGAACGTGGGGTGGCAATTCATATGGTGGAAACATTTCATCAAGCCATAGCAATTGATACCACGGAAGACTTACTTCAGGCAAGAGATTTTATTAATAAAAAGCAATAAAAATTTATATAGAACCATAAGTAAATAATTCATTTTGATTTATTTATTCAAATAATTGTAATTTAATTATATAAAGACCCTCTCTTTAAACTTGATTTGCTAAAAAAAAACCTTCCTGGCATCGACTCTCCCTTAAAAAAGTAGAAGGAATTAAACCTGATTTTTTTCTATTGGTATAAATGGTTTTGGTCTATGACAACTTGGACTATTTTGCCTTTGCGGTATTTTTTAAGGGTCTTAATTCATCAAAAATGCCCTATTTAGGGATAAAGTTGTCTTTAAAAGTTAGGGCTTGCTAGATATTTTTTTTAAGTAATTGTTTATCAGGTGTGAAGAAATTTTTTTTTTAAAAAAAAGTTGATAATAAATTTTAAATAGTCTTTTCTTTTAGCTTTATTTCCTACCTGTAATCGAATTTGTTGATTCAGCACCCCTCCTAAATAGAAAACATCTTTAACTTAAATCAAATTTATGGCAACTGTATTAGCAACACCAGGCGTTTACATTGAAGAAAAAAGCGCCTTTGCTTCCTCTGTGGTTCCTGTAGGGACAGCTATTCCTGTCTTTCTAGGGTATACGCAGAAGGCTTCACGCGGAACAAAGTCTTTAAAAAATGTTCCCACCCGAATCTCCTCTTTTGCGGAGTTTGAGCAATTCTTTGGAGGTGCTCCTAGCACTAAATTTGAAATCAGCGAAGATTCTAGCGCAGTAAATGGCTACAAATTGAAGGTAGATGCTTCTACACGTTACATTTTGCATGCTGCTGTCAAATTTTTCTATTCCAATGGTGGAGCGGATTGCTATATTTTGTCAGTTGGAGATTACAGCTCTGGCGTACGTGCAAAGGATTTCAACGATGAGGCTACAGGATCTGGGTTGCCACAATTGCTGAAATACAATGAGCCTACCCTATTGGCGATTCCTGAGGCTGTTTTACTTCCAAAAGCAGAATGTTTCTCATTACAGCAGGCGATGTTGAGTCACTGCGGTTATGCAACAAAGAGCCGTTTTGCCATCTTGGACGTTTATGATGGAGCTAAAGAGAGAACATTTGGGGACGATGACGTAATCAATCAGTTTAGAGAGGGTGTAGGATCCAACTTCCTTCAATGGGGTGCTGCTTACTATCCTTTTGTACAAACAACCATTGTATCTTCTGGTGACGTTAACTTTACCAACATCAGCAATGCCGCTGATTTGATTGAGATTTTGTCCAATGATGTAAACGAAGATTTGGCCAATGGCCGTATCAACGAAGCAAGAGCAAATGCAATCAAAGAAGAACTTGCTAAAATCGAAACTGCTTCTACTAAAGAAGAAGTTACTTCTCTTCAGGCAACTTTGAAGGTGGTAAGTGCGAAATTGAATTCAATTTTGACTGATATTTCAGAAACTTTGAATTTGTTGCCTGCAAGTTCCGCTATGGCTGGAGTTTACACTATGGTGGATGGCTCTATCAATGTGGCTAAGGCACCAGCAAATTTATCTCTAGGTTCTGTGATCAGCCCAAGTGTTCAGATTACAAGCGACAACCAGGAAGAACTAAACTTGCCTTTGAATGGTAAAGCGATCAATGCGATCCGTACTTTCCAAGGAAAAGGAGTGTTGGTTTGGGGAGCTCGTACCTTGGATGGAAATAGCCAAGACTGGAGATACATCTCTGTACGTAGAACCATGACTTTCTTGGAGCAAAGCATTAAAGCAGCTGCAGAAGGATTTGTATTTGAGCCAAACAACACGACCACTTGGTCTACGTTGAAGGCTACGGTTACCAACTTCTTGTTGAACCAGTGGCAATCAGGTATTTTGGCAGGACAAAGCCCTGACGATGCGTTCTCAGTAGAGATCGGTTTGGGAACTACCATGACTCCAAATGACATTTTGGATGGTTTGATGAAAATGACCATTAAGGTTGCTATCGTAAGACCAGCTGAATTCATTGTCATCACATTTGAGCAGCAACAACAAAAATCATAATCAACTACTTAACTAAAATATACTAATTATGGCAGCACCAACCGCAGGAACAGGTGGAGAACAGGACCAGTTTTGGCCATTACCAAAGTTCTATTTCTCCGTTGATATCGGGGATCAGACCGATTTGCCTTTTCAAGAAGTTTCAGGACTCGATATTGATGCCGAGGTAATTGAATATAGACATGGCAATAGCCCTGTTCACTCTACCATCAAAATGCCTGGTATGAAGAAATATTCAGACATTACATTGAAGAAGGGTGTCTTTACTACGGACAACAACTTCTATGATTGGATTTCTAAAATCAGCTTGAACACCTACGAAAGATTGACGGTCGTAATCCGATTGTTGGACGAGGCAGGCGAACCAAAGATGACATGGACCTTGACAAATGCATTTGCGAAGCAAATCACTCCTACGGACATGAATTCTCAAAGCAGTGAAGCAGCGATCGAAACCATTGTGTTTGCACACGAAGGTTTGAGAATTGAAGCAGCTTAATCGCTTGGTAATCAAAATTCTACCCAATACTAATTTTTCTAGTTGGACTAGTCAGGTTGGTATTGGGTATTTTAGTTACTAAGGGGAAAATATAGTCTCTCGTGGTTTTTGGTTGAATTCAAACCTTTAAAATAGCTAATTATGGCTGCTCCTACAGCTGGTACAGGTGGAGAACAAGACCAATTTTGGCCTTTACCCAAGTTTTATTTCTCAGTTGACATCGGAGATCAAACCGACCTGCCTTTTCAGGAAGTTTCAGGATTAGATGCTGAGGCTGAGGTAATTGAATACAGGCACGGGAACAGTAAAATCCACTCTACAATCAAAATGCCCGCATTAGGTAAGGGTACAGACCTTACGCTTAAAAAGGGGGTTTTTACTCGTGATAATAAATTTTACGAGTGGATTTCAATGATTAATTTGAATACCTATGAAAGATTGACCATAGTGATTCGCTTGCTAGATGAGTCTGGTGAACCCAAAATTACTTGGACTTTAACGAATGCCTTCGCTAAACAGGTAACCTGTACCGATTTAAATTCTCAAAGTAGCGAAGCTGCTGTAGAATCCATTGTATTTTCGTATGATTCCTTGAGAATTGAAACTGCTTAGGGAAGCATGTTCACAAGTTAATCTTCTAATTTTTCCTCTTCAGTTCATTTGATTTTTTTTCGCCTGAATATTCAGGCAGACCTAACCCTTAGGTTGCGTAGTTTCTAGGCGCAGGAAACCCTAATTTTCTCTTTTTGAAATCCTTTTTTTTTATTCA
>CANGYY010000057.1 GCA_947458585.1 Cyclobacteriaceae bacterium
CTCAAAAAAGAAATAAAAGAATACATCCACTACTACAACCATAAGAGAATAAAATCCAAACTAAATGGAAAAAGCCCGGTACAATACCGAGCTCTTTCTCTAAATTTAAATCATTCTTAATCCGTCCAACTTTTGGGGGCTAGTCCAATTTAAGGGGATTTTTTTTATCTGCTATTCGGTATTAGGAACTTGGCAATGTCTGTTGCCAGCGCCAACTATCGCGCATGCAATCCTCCAGGCCGTATTTGGGATTCCAGCCCAATACTGCATTGATTTTTTGAGTATCTGCCCAGGTTTTGACTACATCGCCTGCCCTTCTTGGCCCTATTTCATAAGCCAATTTTAGGCCATTTACCTGTTCAAAGGCATGGATTACTTCAAGAACGGTATTGCCTTTGCCTGTACCAACATTGAATACCTCGAAAAAATCAAGTGGCTTTTCAAAGAGAAAACGAAGCGCCTTCACATGTGCATCTGCCAAATCCACCACGTGGATGTAATCGCGGACGCAACTGCCATCGGGAGTATCGTAATCGTTACCAAATACAGTGAGTTTCTGACGAATTCCTGCTGCTGTCTGCGTAATGAAGGGTACCAAATTTTGGGGAGTACCCATCGGCAATTCTCCGATTTTAGCACTAGGATGCGCCCCGACTGGGTTGAAGTAGCGAAGTGCCACCACACGAATCCCAGGTTTGCTTTTGACGTAATCCACGAGGATATCCTCTCCTATTTTCTTGGTATTGCCGTAGGGACTTTCCGCATCTTTTCGAGGGGTTGCTTCGGTCACAGGTAGCACATCTGGCTGTCCATATACCGTGCAAGAAGAAGAAAATACCAGATTGGTAATTTTATTCACCTCCATAAACTCCAATAAAACGAGCAAAGAACCTAAGTTATTCTTGTAATAGGCCAAAGGTTGCTGGGTACTCTCTCCTACGGCTTTAAAGGCTGCAAAATGAATCACTCCTTCGAGTTGATGGTCTTCGGCGATCTGGTCCAATACCGTTCGTTGGTTGCAATCCCCCCGGTAACAAGCAAAGCGCTTGCCGGTAATCTCTTCCAAACGGTCAAGTACATCTTCCTGGGAATTCGAAAAATCGTCCAAAATAATGGGTTCTAGGCCTGCATTCCAGAGTTCAACCGCAGTATGTGAACCGATGTACCCGGCACCACCGGTGATTAAAATTTTTTTCATTTCAACTAAAAAGATAAGGCAAACAAAACTAGGAAATTTATCCCAAAAGAGACCAAAGGAGCACTAAATCGTCTTTGCTGTAGTCTTAGCGAACCAATAGCACAGAACCCTTGAAGGTCACCTGAACCGTGTTGCCTTCCATCAAATAGCTGTAGGTGGTGGCATAGGCGTAGGTGTCATTCGGGGCATTGTCCCCAGCAAAAGTTCCATCCCAACCCTCATTTCCCGAATAGACGAGCTGGCCCCATCGGTTGTAAATCACCATTGAAAAATTAACTACACAATTAGATACCCCTGTAAACTTGCCCGGTGCCTCAGCAGGGTTAAAGGCATTTGGCATCCGGATTTTCGGAGCTTCCTCAATCACCGTACCCGAACCAAAAGATACACAGCCCGCAGCATCAGTTACCTGCACTTGATAGGTCCCTTTAGCCAAGCCTTTTGCGAGGTCAGTTAGTTGACTGGAAGGTGTCCAAAGAAACTGAAATGGCCCTGCAGGACCAGAAGGTACAACAAGCAGCTCTCCATTTGCTTCCCCTGGACAAGCTGTCTTTGCTAAAGTCACATCTACTACCAAAGGCGGAGGGGAAGTGATTTCAAAAGAAACAGGGATTTTACAGCCATTCGCATCCGTGACTTCCCAAGCGTAGGTGTCCTTTTTAAGTGTATCTAGTTCGAACAGTCCATTAAATACCTGTTTTCCTCCATATTCCAAACTGTAAGGCGCTACTCCTCCGATCACTTTCAAACTCACCTTTCCATCTTTTTTTCCAAAGCAGGTAGTAGCTGTTGCGGTGACTCCAGCTAATTCCAATAAAGGAGGTTCTTTTACTTCTATTCCTGTAATTGTTTTTTCACAGCCAAGACCATCAGTAACCTTCACCGTGTACAATCCTGCCTTTAGATTTGAAGCGAGCACGGTTTTTAAGGTAGCATCGTGGCTCCATGTAAAGGTGTAAGGAGGAGTTCCTCCATTGGCTATCACTTCAATTTTTCCTGTAGCCTGACCAAAACAAGCGACATCAATGATCGATTGGGTGCTCAAGATAAGTTCCTTGGCAACTTTGACTTGGATATCAGGGGCGGTTCCAGCACAGGAATTATCAACCAAACTGTATGCCGTGTACCCTATCGTACCCGTAACATCTGCTTGATCCCAAACAACAACTATTTTGGCCGAATCTTGACCACTTACTAGGGTTCCTCCTTTAACAATCCATTCATACCTTCTACCAGGTAAAGGATCCGGTGCCGAGTAGGTGAAATTAATTGAAGGATCATAGCAGACCTCTTTTTCACCTAAAGCTTCAGTGACTACTATTCGAAGTTCAACCACAACGGGAAGTTCAACCGCAGCACCTGGACAACCATTGGCAGAGAATGGCAATACGCGCACTTTGGCATTGGGATTAGAAGGCCCCCATCGAACAAGGACTGAATCAGAATAGGACTGTAGGATGGTACCTCCCTCTACTTCAAAAGTCATCCGGGAGATGTTTTCCTTGTTTTTCACACGATACATCACTTCTTCCACTTCTGGACAAACAGATTGGGAACCCACCAACTCTACTTTAGTCTCCAAAACCTCCACTTGAAAAGTAGTTTCTTCTTGTTCATCACAAGAATTTGGACTCAAGGAGGCAACTATGCTGACTTCGTATTTTCCTGGTTTGGAATAGGTATGGGTGACATTCTTCCCGATTTTGTTTGCGGTACCATCACCAAAATTCCAGACAAAATAAGTAAAGTCCGGGTTTTCGGGATTCACGGTCCAGGATCCTTCCTGATTGAGACAGGCGACATTATCCCCTTCTACATCGAAAGCATATTCTGGTTCGGTTTCAAAATTCAAATTAGTTAACGATGCACCTGCTGCGTAGCCATAGGATTCAATATTTCCAAATCCATAGACATAGGCAGCAAAGCCTGAAGGATTGGAAAGGGTGTGAACTCCTTGTGTAATTTCTATACGCGCAACCTTGTAGCTTGGATCACCTGGAAGCATTTGAAAACTTGTACCCACCAATACCCCATCCAAGCGAGTTTTGTTTTCTTCGCCTGCCTTCACTACAATGTTGACATAATGATTGACGATGGAAGGCAATGCGTAGGCATTGAAGGTTAAATCCGTGAGCAATTGCTCCGTAGGGCTGTAGGAGATCATGAAGGGATCTCCATTACTCGCAAATGGATCCGTGGGGCTGTTGCAAGACTGGCTTTTTGAAAAAACGGTAACAGAGGAAGGTTTAGAAGTATCTATTTTACCCGATACATTCGCCCCAAACTCTAAGGACATCCATTCTCCACGATTCAAAACCCTAGTTTGAAGAATTCCATTTACACGAACTTCAGTATTATCCTCTGAAGCCAATACCTTGACCAATTCACCTGAAGACCTACCCAATAAGGCGGTATGCACAAAGGAACTCCCCCAGGTATTGATGGGATAGGCTTGCTGGTACAAGTGGTCATTGGCTTGACCACAGGCTCCTACCGAAGTCCATTTATTTCCACCGTATACTGCAATTTTTTTACAATCATCCGCATTGGAGCCTACCACACGCACCCGTGAACCCGTCAAATCTCCCCGAGCCTTGATTTGGTAGCTTTGCCCTCGATTCAAGGTGATTTCGGATGGAATTCCCTTGACGTTACCTGAAATAGAATTTTCGGTAGTCGTGATTTCTATCCGAGTATTGTCTTCCGTGGCCACTACCAAAAGCGTACTTTCATTATTGGTATTAAGGTTAGCGGAAGGATTCACTTCAAAATGAGAAGTGATGTAATGGTCCTTACCTAAAGCCGTAATTGGGAGAACAACTGTCCCATCCGCACTTCGGTAACGCTCGTTGATCGCATGAACCGCAATTTTTCCCGAAGCGGTAATGTGAATCCCTAAGTTTTCAATCACTCCCGAACTCCGGTGCAACAAATCTAAAGTAGCAGAAGACAAGCGAAAAATAAACTGCTGGCCAGTCGTTAGGGAAAAAGGAGTCGTCTGCCCAAGGTACTCGATTACCCCAGTCGTATTTTCAGTGGCCGTAATCAACAACACCGCGTAATCCGGCGTAGCAGGTAGACTTCGGTTATTTTCCATAAAGCCAACCCAAAACTCCGTTCCCGTGGTGGAGAGCTGCGCATAGCTGGAAAAAGTAGCCCCCAAGCTGAAAAGTAAAACAAATACGAGGCGTAAAATGAATCGCATCTTGGCGGACTAACGGTTTTTTGTTTAAATAACGCAGTGAATATACTAGACTATTTTCAGAAGTTGATGCATAGACGACGGAGTATTGCAGAAAGATTACCCAAGTGAAGCCTCCTGTCAAAAGGGATATTTCGCTATCTTTGCTCGCTCAAATTCAGCGATACACATGATTTCAGTAGATAACCTTTCCCTCAAATTTGGGAAAAGAACCCTTTTCGAGGAAGTAAACTTAAAATTCACTCCAGGCAACTGCTACGGGGTGATTGGTGCCAATGGTGCAGGAAAATCAACTTTTTTGAAGATCCTCTCTGGAGAGATGGACTCCACCTCAGGAGCTATCAACATCACTCCTGGGCAACGCATGGCGGTATTGAAGCAAAATCACTTTGAATTTGACGAAATAGAGGTATTGAAAGCAGTGTTGATGGGACACAAAAAACTGTATGCCATCATGAAGGAAAAAGACGACATCTACCTCAAAGAAGATTTTACAGAAGCTGATGGCATCCGTGCCTCCGAGCTGGAATCCGAATTTGCCGAGATGGATGGCTGGAATGCGGAGTCAGATGCCGCTTCCCTTCTTTCAGGTCTTGGAATCTCTGAAGATTTGCATTACCAGCAAATGAAGCACCTTGCCGGTAACCAAAAGGTACGCGTACTCTTAGCACAAGCGCTGTTTGGAAATCCAGACATCTTGATTCTGGATGAACCGACCAACGACTTGGATGCAGACACCATCGTGTGGCTTGAAGATTTCTTGATTGATTTTAAAAATTTAGTGATTGTCGTTTCCCACGACCGTCACTTCTTGGATACCGTCTCCACCCACGTGGTAGACATTGATTTCGGGAAAATCAAAATCTATTCCGGTAACTACACCTTCTGGTACGAATCCTCCCAGCTCGCCTTGAAGCAGCGTGGAGATCAAAACAAAAAGGCGGATGAAAAACGAAAAGAATTGCAGGATTTCATCGCCCGCTTCTCAGCCAACGTGGCCAAGTCACGGCAGGCTACCGCTCGAAAGAAGATGCTCGAAAAATTGAATGTAGATGATATTGAGCCCTCCAGCAGAAAATATCCAGGAATCTTATTTAAGCCTGAGCGCGAAGCAGGTGACCAGATCTTCATGACTGAAAACTTGGAGCTCAAGGCCGACGGAGTCACTTATTTCACGGATGTCAACCTCATGGTGGACAAAGGCGACAAGATTGCCTTTATTTCCAAAACCAAGCAGGCCGTCAATAAATTTTTCCAAACCATTGTGGAAGAAATTAAGCCAAGCAAAGGGGAATTGAAGTGGGGAGTAACGATCAATAAGGCCTACTTACCCAACGACAACTCCGACTACTTTAAAACGGATCTCAACTTGATTGATTGGTTGCGACAGTACTCCAGCAACCAGGAAGAAGCCTATGTGCGCACCTTCCTAGGCCGCATGCTATTTACAGGGGAAGAGACCTTGAAGAAATGTGGCGTCTTGTCTGGAGGAGAAAAAGTGCGTTGCATGGTATCCAAAATGATGCTTCAGAATCCAAACTTGTTGCTCATGGATGAACCTACCAACCACTTGGATTTGGAATCGATTACCGCTTTCAACAACGCCATCATTGAGTTCAATGGTACCGTGCTGATGTCCTCCTATGACCACACCTTTGTGCAGTCTTCTTGTAACCGGGTGATCGAGTTTACACCGAAAGGCACCATCGACAGACGCATGTCCTACGACGATTACCTTTTGAGTCCTGAAATCAAGGCCTTGCGTGAAAAAATGTACGGGGGTACCGTCTAATCCCTAAGCATTCCAGTCGTGCTGCTCACTGCGATTCTTATTTATCTGGCCATTACCCTTGCTATTGGAGCTTGGTCGTCAAGGTTAGTTAAAAATTCGAACGATTTTGTGCTTGCTGGGCGATCTCTACCCTTGTTTTTGTCTGCATCGGCGCTCTTTGCGACCTGGTTTGGCTCAGAGACCATCTTTGGCGCTTCCTCGGTGTACCTCGAAGAAGGTCTACTGGGTGTAATTGAGGATCCTTTTGGAGGGGCCCTCTGCCTGATTTTGTTTGGGCTATTCTTTCTCCGTCCCATGTACCGCATGAATGTACTAACCATCGGAGACGTGTTTAAGAAACTCTTTGGCGAACGACTCGCCTTCTTCGCCTCTATCTTTATGATTCCCGCCTACTTTGGCTATGTTGCCGCGCAACTCATTGCCTTGAGTCTGGTATTGGGAGCAGTCACGGACCTAAGCCTAGTAGAAGGGGCGGTTATTTCTGCCTTCATTGTCGTGTTTTACACCTTTTTGGGGGGAATGTGGGCCATTTCCATTACCGACTTTATGCAGACTACCTTGATTGTGGTCGGGTTGCTGGCAGTAGCTTATCTCGTAGCGGACAAGGCGGGTGGTGTGGCTGTGATTATTGAAAAAGCTCCTCCCGAAAGTTTTCAATTTTTCCCTGAAGCCAACTTTTCTGCCTGGACGACCTACTTCGGAGCCTGGATCATCTTGGGTTTGGGAAGCATTCCCTCCCAGGATATTTACCAGCGGGTGATGTCTTCCAAATCTGAAAAGGTGGCCGTACAATCCACCTATTTGGCAGGAATTTTCTACCTTACTTTTGGGTTGCTGCCGCTATTCATCGCCTTAGGAGCCAAAATCCTGTATCCTGAGTTGTACTTGGCAGATAAGCAAATGCTCTTGCCTTCCATGGTCTTGCAGCACAGCAACCTCCCCATTCAGGTGCTCTTTTTTGGGGCCTTGATCTCTGCAATTATGAGCACGACAAGCTCCGGACTTTTGGCCCCTGCGGCCATCATCTCTGAAAACTTGATTCGTCCCTACTTTGGAAAGAAGTTATCCGACAAACACTTTTTGTGGATCTTACGTGCAAATGTCATTTTTGTGGCAGCAGTTGCCCTACTCATGGCCTATTGGAAATCAGATATTTACGAGTTGGTAGCTGGAGCATCGATATTAATGTTGGTCTCCTTATTTGTTCCTTTAACAGCTGGAATCTATTGGAAAAAATCCTCACCAGGAGGAGCCTTTCTTGCCTTATTTATGGGTATGGCAGCCTATCTTGCAGCAGAATCCTTTTTACCTGATCAAGAAACCCATCTCATTGGACTATTCGCAAGTGGACTCGGGATGGTACTAGGAAGCCTTATTTTCCCTAAAAAAACACCAAGCAGTCATGAACTATCCTAAGCTATTTCTTCAAAAAGGAAAAGAAGTTTCCTTGCTCAGAAAACACCATTGGGTATTTTCGGGCGCATTTGCTAAAAAAGAAGAGGGTATCGAGAATGGAGACTTGGTCGCCGTGTATTCTTCCAAAAATGATTTTTTAGGAATTGGGCATTATGCCTTAGGATCCATCATGGTTCGGATTATTTCCTTCGAAGAACGTGCCATTGATGCGGCATTTTGGACAGCGAAGATTCGTGCTGCTTATGCCGTACGGGAAGCACTAAACCTAACTCAACAAAAAGAAACGACCGTCTACCGGCTAGTTCATGGGGAAGGCGATGGGCTGCCAGGCTTAATCATTGACTATTACAACGGTACCGCAGTGATTCAGGCGCACCATATTGGCATGCATCAGCAGCTGCAGGCCATCACGGAAGCCTTACGCGCAGTCTATGGCAAGCAGCTCAAAGGAGTGTACGACAAAAGCGGAGAAACCCTCCCCAAAGGAGAGGCTGTTCCCTCCAACGAATGGGTATGGGGAAAGGCTGAAACCGACTTGGTGAAGGAATATGGGGCTTCCTATAAAATTGACTGGGAAAAAGGCCAGAAAACGGGCTTCTTCATCGATCAACGTGAAAACAGAAAGTTAGTCGCCAGCTACTCCAAGGGTAAAAAAGTACTGAACACCTTTTGCTATTCAGGAGGATTTTCGGTTCTGGCACTGCAAGAGGGAGCCACGGAAGTGCATTCCGTAGATATTTCTCAAAAAGCAATTGATCTGACAGAAGAAAACGTCGCAATAAATACTGGATTTAAAGGCAAGCACCAATCGATTGTGGCGGATGTGGTCAAATACATTCGGGAGATTGGCGATGACTTCGACCTCATCATTTTGGATCCCCCAGCCTTTGCCAAAAGCCTCAAGGCGAGGCACAATGCGGTGCAAGCCTACAAGCGCCTGAATGCCGAAGCACTTCGAAAAATCAAACCTGGAGGTATCCTATTTACCTTCTCCTGCAGTCAGGTGGTCGACAAACGGCTTTTTGCCAATACCATTACCGCTGCAGCACTAGAGAGCAAACGAAATGTGCGGATTTTGCATCAACTCTCCCAGCCTGCAGATCACCCAATCAATTGCTTTCACCCGGAAACAGAATATTTGAAGGGGCTAGTCTTGTATGTAGATTAGTTTTCAAACATATTGCCAACGAATTTCATTTCAGTAGTTAACCCATCACAAAAACACATATCCCATGTACACTGGACTTCAACACGCACACTCTGGCCTAGCCTATTTGGTATTGCTTGTTCTCATTCTTGTTATCCTTTGGTCTCTAGTAGGCGCACTTTCAGGTCGCGAGTTTCAAGAGAAAGACCGTAAAATAGCCCTTATCGCATTTATCCTATCTCATGTGCAATTGCTAGTGGGCTTGATTCTGTACTTCATTAGCTCTAAAGGCTATGAATTGCTTTCAGGTGGTGGAGCTATGTCCGATCCAGTTGCTCGATTAACTGCCTTGGAACACCCGGTTATCAATATCCTGGCCATTGTGTTGATCACCATTGGCTACAGCAGAGCGAAGAAACTGGAAAGTTCCAAAGCCAAATTCCGCAGCATTTACATGCTGTATGCAGTCGGATTAGTTTTGATTTTGAGCCGAATCCCTTGGGAAAATTGGATAGTAACTAATTGAACTTAATCCTCCGATCTTTTTGAAATCCAGCCTAGTGCTGGATTTTTTTTTGACAATTCAATTCCAGTCCATCCCTGGTCACTGCACATCTATAAATTTTACCTTTGGTCATCATTTGCAACTTTGTTACAAAAATCCTAGGTAATTTTAAGTTATACTTTATTTTTGCAACTATGATTCAAAAAGCAATTTTGCTTTGTGTAGCTATGGCAGTTTCTCTAGGCACCCTTTCCGCTCAAAAATGCGGCCTCGTTCTACGAGGAAGGGTCTTGCATTTGGAAAATAACCAGCCCATTGAAGCCGCCTACGTGTGGCTATCGGAATCAGCTACTGGGGTAGCCACAGATGCCAATGGCAATTTTACCCTTACCAATCTTTGCCCAGGTCAGCAAACGATACAGATCACCTTTATCGGACACAAGGAAATCAAGCAATCCATTGTTCTGAATTCCGCAACTAGCAATTTGACCTTCAAAATGGAGGAAGAGGCGGTAGCCCTTACCGGGGTTGAAGTCCATGGACACCGAGAAGCAGTACAAACGACTACAGCCGTATCCACACTTTACGGGGAAGCCCTCCTTCAATCACGAGGAGAGAGTTTGGGCGAAAGTTTGAAGCGGGTTGCTGGAGTGACTACCTTTTCTACTGGAAACACCATTTCCAAGCCGGTAATTCACGGGCTGCACAGCAACAGAATCCTAATCTTAAACAATGGCATCCGTCTGGAAGGACAGCAATGGGGAGCGGAACATGCTCCAGAAATTGATCCTTTTTTGGCGGATGAACTTACGGTGGTCAAAGGTGCAGAGACGGTTCGCTATGGACCTGAAGCCATGGGTGGTGTGATTTTGGTCAACCCTCCTGCCCTGCCAACCTCTAAAAAATCCATTACAGAACTCAACTTGGTTGGCAATACCAATGGCAGAGCGGGCAATGTGGCTGTTTCCCATGCCGGCGGATCCGGAAAATACCCAGGATTGGGCTACCGAATCCAAGGAGCCAGCAGACGCGCAGGAAATGTACAAACCCCAAATTACTTCCAAGGAAATACGGGCATGTCTGAATCCAGCCTCTCCGGGGCTTTGGGCTACAGTTCCTCCAAAATCGGGACCGAAGCCTACTACAGCTTCTTTACTACTGAATTGGGCATTCTTCGTGATGCACATACAGGAAACCTTTCCGACTTACTTGCCATCATCGAGAACGGTGCGCCTTTTACCCAGGCAGAGTTTACCTACACCATCAACAATCCCAAACAGGTGGTCACCCACCACTTGGCCAAACTGAAAGCACATTACCACTTGAATCCCTCCTGGAAACTCAATTTTCAGTATGGATTTCAAAAAAATAACCGTCAAGAATTTGATCGACGAAGGGGAGAATTGAATGCTCGGCCGAGTTTGGATTTGGAATTATTTACGAATACGGCCGAGTTGGTTCTTGAGCATAATTTGAAATCCCACTGGACTGGTTCGATGGGTATTCACCTGATCCAACAAGCCAATAGCAATGTACCGGGTACAGGAGTGACTCCGTTGATCCCAAACTATGATCTCTTGAATGGTGGGGTCTTTTTGATGGAAAAATACCTGAAAGGCCCACTTGAACTCGAAGCCGGTCTACGTTACGATTACCGCACCGTTTCTGCCGCGCGGTATGTGGGCAATGACTTGCAAGAAGCCAATTTGACCTACCAAAATGGATCCGTTTTTCTGGGAGGCAGGTACCAGATTAATCCAAATTGGGCATTTACCTCCAACCTAGGGACCGCTTGGAGACCCCCCAATGTGAATGAACTGTTTAGCCAAGGCCTACACCATGGCGCAGCAGCAGTCGAATTGGGGGATGCCAATCTGGATTCGGAAAAGTCTCTCAAATGGGTGAATGGACTGGAATATGAAGGAAAGAAAGGGACTGTGGAACTCACTGCTTATGCCAACCAAATCCGAGACTACATCTACCTCAACCCGACTGGAGAGACCTTCGTGAGTTTACGAGGCACCTTTAATGTCTACGAGTATCTTCAAGCAGATGCTTTCTTTTATGGCCTAGATCTTTCAGGAACTTATTCGTTCACTGAGAATCTGAATGGCTATGCCAAAGGATCAATCATTCGGGCTAAGAATACCGAAACCGATACCTATTTCCCATTTATCCCTTCGGATCGAATGGATTGGGGACTCTCCTATTCCTTGGGTAAAAATCCTGACCAGGGAAAAAATCGAATTACTCTGAGTAATGTGCTGGTCGCCAAACAGCATCGGGAACCAGTATTTGACCTAGCACCTGCTCCACCTGCTTATGCTCTCGTCAACTTGGGGTATTCCAAAAAACTAGAACTCTTTAAAAACACCTTGAGTGTAAGCCTTCAGGTAAACAACCTGTTGAATACCGAATTCAAGGAATACATGAACCGTTTTCGGTATTTCACTGCCGATATGGGAAGAAATTTTCAACTCAAATTCAATTACCAATTCTAAATTTTACTACCATGAAAAACCTAAAAAAAGTATCCCTCTACCTCCTAGCCTTGTTGGCTTTTGGTTTCGCCTCTTGCGAAAGTGAAGATCCTGAAAAAGAAAATGAAGGTGAAGTAATCACCGACGTGACCCTGAAGTTTCAAGAATTGAATTCATCGAATGCGCTGGTCGGATCTGTTTTAAGTTTTAAAGCCAGTGACCCTCAGGGAATTGAAGTAGGCAAGACTCCTACTGTACAGTCCATCAGTTTGGCTAAAGGTAAAAAATACCAAATGACCATTGAAGTGACCAATTCCATTGAAGGAGAAGACATCACTCAAGAAATTCTAACTGAGGCTGCTGAGCACCAATTTTTCTTCTTGGGACCTGTTTTTGACAGCAATATCTTCAGCATCCAGTATGCCGATGCAGGCGGAATTGCCTTAGGATTGAAAAACACCGTGACTGTCTCTTCCTCTCCTGGAACCAACAACAGCAGCATGCGTGTGGTACTTCGTCACGACCTCAACAAAAGCTTTGCTGGTGCCAATAACCCAACCTTTGCAAACTTTGCACAGGCAGGTGGAGAAACTGACCTGGACATCACCTTCCCAGTGATTTTAAACTAATCTTCCTTACCACTAAAAAGGGGGCTAATTCAGTGAATTAGCCCCTTTTTTATTAATACGTTTTGCCGCAGATGGCCACTTGATTCGGATCAAAATCCGCTTTGGATTTCGGACCTAAATTTCCGGCCACCAATATGACCGAATAATCGGGTCCTTCATTTGCTAAGTGAATTTTGATATGCCCATCAAAGGCAGTTAAATCATCAAATTTTAAATTTCTCCCATCCGAAAGTGGCCCCAACGAGGTAGAGGATGCTAACTTACTAGAAGAAACCGGATTCAGCACTTGTGCAATGGGCGCATCGACTTGGTCGTAACTTCCAAAATGCAAATGGGCAGGAAAGGCATCTCCTGTATTCGATTTTGCCCCATCCAATCGAAGGGATAACTCTAAACTTCCCCCTACTAATTCCTTGAATTCTACCTTACCTTTGTAAGCATAGGTACTGGCTTGAAAAAGGTCCACTTCCAAACTTCTTCCAGTATAATACTGGTTCTCCGGATCAGCACAGGATCCCAATCCAAAAGATAAAATTAGTAGCAGGAGTAACCTTTTCATAAGAAGTAAGTTTTCTTGTTAAACGCAATTCCAAAAAAGTGGTTTAATTGAAACCCAATTTAGGCATTCCTTTTGGCTAGCATTCCTTCTTTTTGAATTAAATACACGACTAGATCCTTGAATCGATGCAAATTTTTGCAGAACTAATCCATAGACTCGACCAATCCACCAAAACTGGGGACAAACTCGAGGCATTGGCTTGGTTTTTTAAGCATGCCTCGGCTACGGATTCAGTCTGGGTCATCGCCATTTTTTCCCATCGGCGACCCAAGCGACAAGTGAGTACGAAACAATTACAGACCTGGTGCCAAGAAAAAGCAGGCATCCCCGATTGGCTTTTTGAAGAATCTTACCAGGCCGTGGGTGATCTAGCAGAAACGATTGCCTTGCTTCTTCCCTCTGCGAAAGGAACTCATTCCCAATCACTCACCGAATGGATTGATTGGCTTCAAGACATGGGGAAGGATGAAGAGGAAGTGAAGAAAACCAAGATTACAGCAGCCTGGGACCAGTTTACAAGTCTGGAGCGGTTCGTTTTCAATAAACTAATCACTGGAGGCTTTCGAATCGGCGTAAGTCAAAATCTATTGATTCAAGCGCTTGCCAGCCATTCCGGACTGTCCCAAGCACAAGTAGCGCACCGGTTGATGGGTAATTGGGATCCGCAAAAAATAAGCCTTCAAGAACTACTTTATCCAGATGATCAGGGGGAGGATCAGTCGAAACCCTATCCTTTTTTCTTGGCCCATCCCATCGAAGCCAGTTTCCAGGACCAGTTTTCCATATCCGAATGGCTTGCCGAATGGAAATGGGACGGTATCCGGGGCCAATTGATCCGAAGAGGGCAACAATCCTTTATTTGGAGCCGAGGCGAAGAATTGGTCAATGAAAAATTTCCAGAGATTTTGGAGTTCCTTGAATTCTTCCCAGACGGTATGGTTCTCGATGGAGAAATCCTGGCTTTCCAAGACGATGTTCCACTTCCTTTTTCTATTCTTCAAACACGTATCACTAGAAAAACCTTATCCAAGAAAATCTTAGCAGATGCCCCTGTCGGTTTCATCGCTTTTGACCTATTGGAATGGGAAGGTAAAGACCTTCGAGACGAACCCTTATCTCACCGGAAAGCGCTACTTGAGGAGTTGGTAAAGTCTGTAAATCATCCACGATTAAAACTTTCAGAGACACTTGCCTTCAATTCTTGGGAAGAACTCACTCAGGTCCGGGAAAATGCCAGAGAACTTCAAACAGAAGGGCTCATGCTCAAAAAGAAGGACTCTCCCTACGAAACCGGGAGAAAGCGAGGGGCTTGGTGGAAGTGGAAGATTGACCCCATGCACATCGATGGGGTGCTCATCTATGCGCAAAAAGGTCATGGTCGACGGGCTGATCTTTTTACCGACTATACTTTTGGCCTATGGGATGGGCAAGTGTTGGTTTCCTTTGCCAAGGCGTATTCTGGTCTGACAGACAAGGAGATCCGAGAAGTAGACGCCTACGTCAAAAAAAACACCAAGGAAAAATTTGGTCCAGTGCGAACGGTTACCCCTGGATTGGTATTTGAAATCGCCTTTGAAGGTATCCAAGCAAGTCCAAGACACAAAAGTGGGGTGGCTCTCCGCTTCCCACGAATTGCTCGCTGGCGCAAAGACAAAACCATCGAGCAGGCCAACCAACTGGCTGATTTGAAAGCCCTGCTGCCCTGATATGGAGGATGCACGCCTACAACCGGCTATTGACTACTTCCGCCAAAAAGGCTGGAGCCCCTTCCCCTTTCAAATGGAAGCCTGGAGGGATTATTTGGACGGAAAATCAGGACTACTCAATGCTCCCACAGGATCTGGGAAAACATTTGCCCTCTGGTTTGGAGTGCTTTTGAACTACATTCAAAACAACCCGAACGACTGGCAAAAATTCCGAAAAAATGGGATTCAAATCATTTGGGTGACACCCTTGAGGGCTCTTGCCCAGGACCTTCAAAAAGCGATGCAGGAAGCCTGCGAGGAACTTGGTTTGCCTTGGACAGTGGCAGTGCGGAATGGAGATACGGATGCAAAGACCCGAGCGAGTTTCAAACGAAATCCTCCTGAATGCCTAATTACCACTCCAGAAACGCTGCATATCCTCCTGTCCCAAAAGGAAACCGACCCCCTTTTCGAAAATCTTCGGTGTGTGGTGGTAGACGAGTGGCATGAATTGGTGGGCAACAAGCGCGGGGTACAGGTACAACTTGCTCTCGCCTATTTGCAAGAGAAATGTAGCCATCCATTTATGCGCTGGGCGATCTCCGCTACATTGGGCAATTTGGAACAAGCGGCAAAGACCTTATTGGGCAACGAGTTACCGCTCCATATCATCAAGGCCAAGGTTCAAAAAGAGATCCGGATCACCTCCCTATTTCCAGCCGAAATAGAAAAATACCCCTGGTCAGGTCACTTGGGAATTCGGATGATAGACCAGGTAATCCAAACCATTGAAGAAGGGAAATCCGTGCTGGTCTTTACCAATACCCGCTCCCAAACGGAAATGTGGTACCAAAAAATCTTGGAAGTTAGGCCTGATTGGGCAGGATGGATGGCCATGCACCACGGATCCCTGGATAGCCAGATCCGCGCTTGGGTAGAAAACGCCCTGCACGAAGGTATCCTCAAGGTGGTGGTTTGCACCTCCAGTTTGGATCTTGGAGTGGACTTTCGACCTGTGGACCGAGTGATTCAAATTGGAAGTCCCAAGGGGGTATCCCGATTTGTGCAGCGTGCAGGCAGAGCAGGGCACCAACCTGGGCTACCTTCCTTGGTATTCTTTGTACCTACCAATGCCCTGGAATTGATTGAAGCGGCTGCCTTACGTCATGCCATTGAACAGGATGATTTGGAATCCCAATTCCCTCCATCCCTACCCTACGATGTATTGATTCAGTTCCTCGTGACTCTCGCAGTGGGAGAAGGGTTTGAACCCGATTCGCTTTATGAAATCATCAAAAAGACCGAGTCCTACGCAGCACTTAGTCCCGAAGAATACCAGTGGATCCTAGACTTCATCACCAAAGGAGGAAGTTCCCTGGGGAGTTACGATGACTTTTTAAAAGTGGTCGTCGAGGAAGACGGGATGTATCGGGTCAAGAACAAGAAAATTGCGATGAAGCACCGCCTGAGCATGGGTACAATCGTCAGCGATGTGTCGATGAAGGTGAAATTTAAAAATGGAGCCTACCTAGGGACGGTAGAAGAATACTTCATTGCCAAATTAAAGGTGAGTGACCGCTTCTATTTTGCGGGAAGAAATCTGGAATTGCTCTATGTGAAAGGCTTGGATGCCGTGGTGCAGGTGACCACGAAGAAAGCCAATCAAGTGGTCAGTTGGATGGGGGCTCGCATGTCTCTTTCTTCCAAACTTTCCCAGCAAATTCAAGAAATCTTCAAAGCCTACAACCAGGGAATTGTGCGCTCTGAGGAAGTGCGGCAGGTTTTGCCAATTTTGGACCTGCAGCAGCAACTTTCCTTGGTGCCCGATACCCAAACGTTTTTGATTGAGTCTTTGCAAACTCGCGAGGGTTTTCACCTCTTTTTCTATCCCTTTGAAGGCAGAATGGTGCACGAACTCCTCAGCGCCTTGCTGGCTTACCGAATCGCACAGCGGCTCCCTGTATCCTTCAGCATGGCGATGAATGATTATGGCTTTGAATTGTTTTCGGATGTACAGCTTGACATTGAGGAACTACTGGAAGAGGACCTATTTAGCCTGGATCATTTGGAAGAAGATATCTTGCATTGTATCAATGACAGTGAACTCGCCAAGCGTAAGTTTCGGGAAATCGCCAGTATCGCAGGACTCGTTTTTCAAGGTTATCCAGGCAAGCCCACCAGTTTTAAACACATCCAAGCCAATTCAGGCTTATTGTTTCAAGTATTCGAGGACTATGAACCAGACAACCTCCTGCTGAAGCA
>CANGYY010000058.1 GCA_947458585.1 Cyclobacteriaceae bacterium
CGTAAGTTTCGGGAAATCGCCAGTATCGCAGGACTCGTTTTTCAAGGTTATCCAGGCAAGCCCACCAGTTTTAAACACATCCAAGCCAATTCAGGCTTATTGTTTCAAGTATTCGAGGACTATGAACCAGACAACCTCCTGCTGAAGCAAGCCCGTGCTGAGGTCTTAAACCAACAAATGGAGCAGGAACTGCTCATCGAAGCCGTTCGTAAAATCAATAGACAGTCCATACAGGTGCGCTACCCAAGCCAACTCACCCCATTCTCCTTTCCGATTTTAGTGGATCGATTGAGTCGAACGAGTCTTTCTTCCGAGTCCGTGGAGGATAAGATTGCGAAAATATTGGCCCAGATGGATCTGGACTCCTAAATAAGGAAAGGGGAATCACTCCATTACTCCTCCAAATAGCGCCTGCTTTCTCCTTCAGGTAGTTCCTGCACCTCTTTGAGTTTGCGCTGGATGATACGGGTTCTCACCCCCACCAACTTATCCAATTCTGAATTTGCCTCGTTGAGTTTCTTTTGGGTTCGCTCCAATAAGACTCCAAACTTTCCAAATTCCGTTTTAATGGCTCCCAACACCTGCCATACTTCCGAACTGCGCTTTTGGATGGCGAGGGTACGGAAGCCCATTTGCAAGGAGTTGAGAATGGCAGAGAGCGTGGTTGGTCCCGTCACGATGACTTTGTATTCTTGCTGCAGGATTTGCGCAAGACCCGGTTCACGAAGCACCTCCGCATAGAGACTTTCCATGGGGAGAAAAAGGATGGCAAAGTCGGTCGTTTTGGGAGGATGAATGTATTTGTTGAAAATATCAGCAGCAGACTTTTTCACGGCTTTGATTAACTCCAATCGGTATTGGTCAGCCAAGCCTTTATCTGCAATTTCGAGCGCATCAACCAATCGCAAATACGCTTCTTGAGGAAATTTAGAGTCGATAGGCAGGAAAATTTCATCCGCTTGCCCAGGCATCTTGATGGCAAATTCCACGCGCTCTCGGGTACCCGTCACGGCTGCATTGGCTACGTATTGGTCTGGACTCAGGATATTTTCCAAAATAGCCTGCAACTGGTACTCCCCTAGAAGGCCACGACTTTTTACATTGGTCAATACCCGTTTGAGATCTCCTACTCCACTTGCCAGACTTTGCATCTCTCCAAGCCCTTTTTGAACAGCCTGCAATTGGGTACTCACTAAGTCAAAAGACTGCCCCAATCGGGTCTCTAAGGTCTTTTGCAACTTTTCGTCTACCGTCTCCCGTATTTTTTCCAGACGCTGCTCCGTGTTTTTCAAGAGTTCGTCTTGGCGACGACTCAATTCCGATAACTTCTCCCGCTGCACATTACTCAAGTCCAGCAAGGATTGGCGTACCCGCTCCCCAAACTGTTGCAAGGCTTCGTTTTGGTCCTTAGCAGAAGATCGCTGATTGTCAAACACCAATTGGAATTGACGGAGCAAGTTTTCGGAAGCTTCTTTTCGCGCCTCAGCCAAATTCTCATTCAGCGTTTTGGTTAAGACCTGCAGTTCCTCACGCAACTCCTTGTCCGTATTTCCTTTTCTTCTACCAAAAAGTAAAATTCCCAATAAGATTGTAGACAATCCCGTGAGGAGGTATACTAAAAGTTCAATGTGCATAGGCAACTTGGTTGAAAGGCTGAAGGTAATCCTTTCGTACCTCCACACCGAGGAAACTGAGGTATTCTGCGACAGTTTCAGTCGGGCTTTCTTCCATTGGGACATGACCCACCCCATCTAGAATCACCAGATTTGCTCCGGGTAAGGCTTGCTGCAAGCGTTTTCCTTGAGCCACGGGAATCCAAGTATCCTCTGCACCCCAAAGAATCAAGGTAGGCATGGTAAGTCGTTCAAATTGGATGTTGCTATTTCTTGGCTGGCTCAAACGATCTAAGGTAGCTTGTCTGTTTCCTTCGCGTAGCATCAACTCGTAATAGCGCGTCGTAACCTCATCCGTAACTTTGGTATCGTCCCCGTAAACTTGCTCCATATTGAGCGAAAAAAGAAACTTTGGAGTACAAGAAAGCAATAGCTTGGAGAAAACAGGATGACGAGCTACTTGGAAGATCCAAGCCCCACCTGTATTCGCTTTCTTTTGGGATGTGGAATCTGCAGTCCCCAGGTCAGCTGATGGTGCCCCACCTGAATCAATTAGGTTTAAGGAAATAACATTCCCTGGATAATCGGAGGCATGCTGCAAAGCAACTCCACCTCCCATGGAATTACCAGCCATATGGTATTGGGAGATGTTTAGTTTTTGAGCCAAGGCATGAACTAGTTCACTGTAATCTTTTGTACTGTAGCGCTTTAAGGAATCAGGCCCTGTCAGTCCATGACCTGGAAAATCCAAAGCGATGGTTTGGTAGTAGGGACTCATGGCTTGCTGCCAAGCATCCCAAGTATGCAAGGAAGCAAAGCTCCCATGGAGTAAGAAGACAGGTTCACCTTCACCAACAATTCGTACATGGATTCGCATCCCATTCACCTCTACAAATTGAGATTCTGGAGTTAGGTATTTTTCATTTACTGATTCAGGAGAAATATCACTGCGGTAAGCGGAGGCCAATACAACTAACAGAAGAAGTAAAATCCCTCCCAAAACCATTCCGAACCTTTTTAACCAAATCATAAGAATTTTTTAAATGTGCACCTTAAAACCTACAAAAATTCTACCCAATTACCTATTTTGAGAAAATTTTAACAGCGTGAATCTAAAAAAATTGAAGGCATCGGTTGGCCCAGGACCACTAATTACTGCAGCCTTTATTGGACCCGGTACAGTGACTGTCTGTACCTTAGCAGGCATTCGATTTGATTTTACGCTCCTTTGGGCACTGGCGCTGAGCGTGATCGCCACCGTTTTTTTGCAGGAGCTTTCAGGTAGATTGGGCATTGTCACTCGGATGGATCTTAGCCAGCTTGTGCGAAATAGAACGAATAATACATGGAGCCGTTACTTCATTATGGGGCTAATTCTCTTGGCAATTGGTATTGGCAATGCCGCCTACCAAAGCGGGAACATTACAGGAACCTACTTGGGCCTTGGTATTTTTATTGATTTACCCACTTGGAACCTTGGCCCCTTCACCATTCAATCTGGCAATCTGTTAATCGGTCTTTTTGCTGCTGGATTACTTTGGACTGGTAATTACAAGCGACTGGAACGCATTTTGGTCGGCCTTGTGATCCTGATGTCTATTGCATTTAGCATTGCGGCTGCCTTGACCAAACCCAATATTTCTGCCTTGCTTCAAGGATTTGTCCCTACTTTTTCTTCGGAAAAACTTCCAACTATAGTGGCCTTGATTGGCACTACGGTGGTCCCATACAACTTGTTTCTGTACGCCAGTTTGGTTCAAAAGCAATGGACAAAAGAGGAAGAATTGCCATCCATGAGACAAGATTTATGGATTTCAATTGTCTTGGGTGGAATTGTCTCCATGGCCATCTTAGTTGCTGGTGTTGCCAACCCTGTTCAGGAATTGGAAACTGCCCAGGACATTGCCAAAGGCCTTACCGGTATTTTTGGAAATTTTGGAACCTATTTGATGGGATTCGGCCTAATGGCTGCAGGATTAACCTCTTCCCTCACCGCTCCCTTGGCAGCAGGGCTAGTGATTTGTGGGATTTTTGGTTGGAATCAAAACATTCAATCTACCGCCATGCGCCTGAGCATGGGCACCATTCTTTTCTTAGGGATACTATTTTCCTCCTTTGGAATCAAGCCTGTAACGCTCATCACGCTAGCCCAACTGGCAAATGGAATCTTACTTCCCCTGATTAGTGGATGGCTGCTCTGGATGAGTACCAAAAAAGAGCTATTGGGAGCGCATGCACTTAGTTCTCAGGGAATCCTTTTTGGAGTCTTCATTTGGGCCATCACACTTGTGCTTGGAATAAAAAGTTTTGGTGCAGCTGTAGGCTGGTTCTAAATGCAGGAAAGTCCCAAGAATTGCTAGAATTGAATAAAAATTACCGAACTTATATCGATTAACACTAACCCAGATTGCAGATGAAATCCCTTCTTAAGCCAAGTCTTTTTTTAATCCTTGTACTATTTGCCTACACCCATAGTTTTGGACAGAAGCAATCCTACCTAGGAACACCTCCACCCAAGGGTGCAAAACTCTACTTGGATGGAAGTAATGCATCTTTGCAACAAAACTGGACCTATTGGAAAGGACCAAGACTTGCCGCTACCCCACCCCTCAAATGGCCTGAGGTCATCGACCCTGTAGATGGCAAAAAAGCAATTTCCAGCAACGACCCCGCAGGAGCAGGTGGTAAATACGGCGCTGCGGACATTGTCACCAAAGACGAATTCAGAGATTTCGAAGCCCATGTGGAGTTTTTGATTCTCAAGGAAGGCGGTAATAGTGGGGTATACCTCCAAAATCGCTATGAAATTCAGGTTTTGGATGGGGATTACGGATTGCATGGCATGGCAGCAGTAATCAATGAAACGCTACCTACGGCACAAGTTTACAATGGAGTGGGTAAATGGAATGCCTACGACATCAAATTCCAAGCGGCAAAATTTACCGAAGGGAAATTAGTAGAAAAAGCGAAGGTGACGATCCACTTTAATGGTGTCAAAATTCACGACCAAGTATCCATTCAGCAAGTATGGGGTGGTCCCAACTCAGGCATTGATGGTGGAAATGAAGGAGGAAAAGGCATTACCGATACACCAGGTGGACTCAAATTACAGGCAGAAGGTCACGACGTCCTCTACCGAAATATCTGGATTAAGCCTTTGAACTAGGCCAAATTGGCCGGGTTTAGAATCCTTTACGGATTACAGCTGCAGTATCCGCAAGTTCCTGCTCGGTCAACTTCAATTTGGGACGGGTAAAGTTGATGTCATCTACAGTACGCAAGGGTACCAAGTGGATGTGTACGTGAGGGACTTCCAATCCAATCACTGCCATCCCAATCCGGGTGCAGGTCAGGGTCTTGTCCATGGCCTTCGCCACTTGCTGCGCAAAAAGGTGTAGCCCTGTGAGTTCTCCTGGCTCCAAATCAAAAATATAAGACACCTCCCGCTTGGGAACTACTAGCACGTGCCCTTTGACCAAAGGCATAATGTCCAAAAAAGCAATGTACTGCTCGTCCTCAGCGATGATTTGAGCAGGAAGTTCGCGAGCGATAATTCTGGAGAACAAACTAGCCATAGGTGCGAATTAATCAGATTTTTCCTGGATGAACCAGGAATTAATAGGTGATGTCTAAAATTTCAAATTGAAGTTTGCCTGCTGGCGCATTTACCTCTGCAATGTCTCCAATGACTTTTCCAACCAATCCTTTTCCAAATGGAGAAGCAAGGGAGATTTTTCCAGCCTTCAAATCAGCCTCTTCCTCAGACACAAGTGTGTAGGTCACGGTCATGCCATTCTTTACGTTCTTGATTTTTACTGTACTCAAGATGCCCACTTTGGAAGTGTCCATTTTGCTATTATCCAACACACGCGCATTGCCCACAACTTCTTCCAACTTTGCGATTTTCAGTTCCAAAAGTCCTTGCGCATCCTTTGCCGCATCGTATTCGGCATTTTCGCTCAAATCACCTTTGTCACGCGCTTCCGCGATCTGGTGGGCAATATCTATTCTTCCCTTCGTCTTCAAATCATGAAGTTCGTCCTTCAATTTCTTTAATCCTTCTTCGGTGTAATACTGTACTTTTGACATAGCTGATTAATTTTCAAAAGGCTCAAAAAACAAAGTAACGGTCGCTTTTCGGGGACCGTTACTTATTGTTGCCTTTAAATACCTTACAAAGATAGAAAAGCATTTTCACAAAGCAAGTGCCTCCCTTTCTTCCTTATTCCACGATTACTTCAGTTTGTTTCCGAATTCTCTGAGGATTTGTTTGACGAGTACTTCGTTGATTTTTTGGTAGGATTCTAGGGTCCAACCCGCTACATGAGGGGTAAAAAGGACATTCTCGCGCTGCGCTAGTAGTTCAAATTGATGCTTTTGCGATTTACTAAATCGGGCAAATTTTTCATTCTCCAAGACATCCAAAACCACACCCTTCAGGATCCCTTGGTCGAGCGCCTGGTTGAGCGTTTCCATACGAATCACTTCTCCCCTTGCTGTATTGATCAGCCAAAAAGGTTTGGAGAACGCTTTCAGTTCTTCCAAACTGAAAAAATCTCGCGTTTCAGGAGTCAAGGGAACATGGATACTCAAGACATCTGCTTCTTTCTTGAGGTTCTTCCAACTCACTTCCTTCACTCCATTTTTTCCAAAACCTTTTTTGTATTTGTCATAGGCGAGGATCTTTACCCCAAACCCTTTCAGGCGCTTGGCAAAGGCAGTACCCATATTTCCATACCCAAAAATACCCACGGACTTACCCATCAACTCCACCCCGCGATTTCCTTCTCGATCCCAGATTCCTTTACGTACCTGTTGGTCCGCCTGTGCTAAGTGGTTGAAGAGTGCCAAAAGGCCTCCAACGGCATGTTCTGCTACCGCATCGCGATTGCCTTTGGCTGCATGGAATAATTTGACCCCTTTTTCGGCCAAATAATCTAGATCCAACTGGTCTAAGCCTGCGCCAGCTCTACCGATGAACTTTAGTCGTAATGCCCGCTCGAGCAATTCCCGATCCAGAGGGGTTTTGGAGCGAATGAGGATGCCTTCAAAATCTCCTATTTGTTCAATAAGTTCGGCTCTTGTGATTTTTGGTGCATAATTGACCTGAAAACCAGCTTTTTGCAATAAACCTAGGATGCTATCGTGCATCTCATCTACAATCAATACCTTCATGCTTAGAGATTCAGCAACAACATAGCTACCCCAAAATAAACAGCTAGACCCAACAAGTCATTGGTGGTCGTGATAAATGGTCCAGAAGCAATGGCTGGATTGATGCCAAAATGGTGCAATAGCAGGGGGGTAACCGTACCCATAAATGAAGAGAGTAGCACCACACAGAATAGTGCAAAGCCAACCGTTATGCCAAATAAGGGTTCAAACCCATAGAGGTAGATGACTACCAAAAACACAAAGCCCCCCAAAACGAATCCGTTAAGCAAAGCCACTAAAAACCCTTTGAAAAAACGCTGCCAAGGGGTGTCATCAAATGCCGATTTGGATGCCAAAGATTGCACGATTAAGGACGAGGCTTGAATGCCCACATTCCCGCCCGTAGCTGCTACCAAAGGAATAAAGGAAGCTAGCGCAAGGTACTTGGAAAGTCCAACTTCAAAAAACCCAATCAGCTTGGCTCCCAACAATCCCCCAATTACGCCAATGAGCAGCCAAGGAAGACGTGCTTTGGAAATCGTAAATACCGAATCCGATTCTTCGATGTCCGCAGACACCCCGGCCATTGCTTGAATATCTTCATCCGCCTCCTCTTGGACTACGTCCAAAATATCATCGACCGTGATTCTTCCTACCAACTTGTTTTTGGCATTGACCACCGGAACAGATTCCAAGTCATACTTTCGCATCAAGGTTGCTACCTCCTCTTGGTCCATGTACACTGGGACGGAGATGATATTTTCATCGATAATGTCTTCAATCTTTGTTTCAGCAGCGGTAAGAATGATCTTTTTTAAGGATACGCGTCCTAGTAACTGTTGCTTGTTGTTGACCACATAGATGGAGTAAATTTTCTCTACATTTTCCGCCTGTCTCCGGATCTCATTGATCGTCTGAACTATATTCCAGTTTTTGTTGGCACGGATAAATTCCTTCGCCATAATCCCCCCTGCAGTATCTTCCTCATAGCGAAGCAATTCAAGAATCTGCTCCAACTTGAGCCGATCGTCTATTTCAGCAATTACGGCTTCCCGTTCTTTTTCGGAAAAAAAGTTTAAAATATCTGCCCCATCATCGGAATCCATCAACTCGATCCAAGAGGCGATTTCTTTCGTTTCTAACTCTTGAAGGATTTTATCAAGAGTGGTATCCGAAAGTTCAATTAAGGTATCTGCTGCCAATTGGCTTTCAATCAAACGTAGGACGAATAAAGATTCAGAAGTATCCAACTCATCCAAAATAGCGGCAATATCTGCCACATTGACTCCGTCGAGGGAATCTAAAATATAGGCCGTATCGGAAGCTTCTATCCCCGTTTGGAGACGCTCCAGATACTCTTTGGAAAGCTCAAATTTTTTAATTGGCTCCACGACCTTTTTCGATTTGTTGGGTCAAAAATACAAAATCTGCCACATCCAATTGCTCTGCACGCTTGTCCAAAATCGGATTTGACTTGAATTCTTCTGTAAGTTGAAAGGATTTTAGGGAATTACGAAGTGTTTTTCGGCGGTTCCCAAAGCCCCCTTTTACTACCTGCTGGAAAAGCTTTTCGTTGCAATCCAGTTTTTGCACCTTATTTCTCGTCAATCGGATCACGCCAGAATTCACTTTTGGAGGTGGATTAAATACCCCCGGAGGAACCGAGAATAGGTACTCAATATCATACCAAGCCTGAAGCAAAACCGAAAGGATTCCATATTCCTTGCTCCCCTTTGGCGAAGCAATTCTCCGTGCCACTTCCTTCTGCAGCATGCAGACTACCTCAGTCACTTGATTTTTATGCTCCAAGACCTTAAAAAAAATCTGAGAAGAAATATTGTAAGGGAAATTACCTGCAACAGCAATGGGAGCAGGAAAAGCCGCTCCTAGATCAAATTTCAAGAAGTCTCCCTCCAGAATCCGATCCTGCAATTCGGGATATTTTTGATGCAAATAAGCAATGCTCTCTCGGTCGATCTCGATGAGGTGAACTTCCAAGTTTCCCTTCATCAAAAAATCTGTCAATACACCCATTCCAGGCCCTATTTCCAGTACTTGGGTAACACCCGCATGGCCACTTACTGCCCCAGCAATTCGCTCCGCGATGCTGAGATCAATCAAAAAATGTTGACCAAGATGCTTTTTAGGTTTGACCTTTTCCATCGTAACCCTCTGGTTTTTTTTTGTAAATTGCCGTCCTAAAATTAAGGGATTATTCCCAGACGGCACGGAATTTTGTTTCGCGCCCCTGCACTATGTAAGCCATGCAAACAAAGAAACAAAGACCCATCCTTGGGATTAGTATTGGAGATATCAATGGAATTGGACCAGAAGTAATTCTGAAAGCACTTGCCGATGCACGTGTGTATACCCATTTCACCCCCTTGATTTATGGTCATGGCAAAGCTTTGTCCCACTACAAAAAGGTATTGAATCTCGAAGACTTGTACTTTACCCAAGTACGCTCTTTAGATGAAATCCAACATCGAAAAGTCAATGTCATCAACTGCCAAGAGGAATGTCCCGAAATCATTTCAGGAGTAGAAACCCAAGAGGCTGGAAAATTGGCCATGGCCTCTTTCACTGCAGCTGTGGAGGATTTGAAAGCTGGGAAAATTCAGGGTTTAGTAACCGCTCCCCTGTCCAAAGGCAACATCAACTCCGAATCACAGCCCTTTGTGGGCCATACCGAATACCTCATTGAGGCCACTGGAAGCAAATCAGGCTTGATGATGCTTGTGGGCGAAGACCTTCGTGTGGGCTTGGTCACCGGTCACATTCCTTTGGCACAAGTGCCCGCCGCAGTGACCAAGGAAAAAGTGATGGAAAAAGCAAAAATCTTCATCCAAAGCCTTGAGAAAGATTTTGGAATCAATAAACCAAAAATCGCCATCCTAGGATTGAATCCACATGCTGGGGAAGAAGGACTTTTGGGATCCGAAGAGGAAACAATTCTCAAACCTGCCATCCAAGAATTGAAAGATGCCAAGCAATATGTTTTCGGCCCCTATCCTGCAGATGGATTCTTTGGGATGATGCACCAACAAAAATTTGATGGAGTGCTTGCCTTGTACCACGATCAAGGGCTAATCCCCTTTAAATCCATTGCATTCAGCAGCGGGGTCAACTTTACTGCAGGGCTTTCGGTAATCCGAACCTCTCCAGATCATGGTACGGCTTATGCCATAGCAGGTAAAAATATGGCAGATTGCTCTTCCTTCCGAGCGGCACTTTTCCTAGCTTCAGATATGGTGGAACGGCATCAAGAAGGAACGGAATAGCCTTAAAATGGAAAAAAGATGGGTGAAGCCAAATTATATTTCAATTTCTGTTTCACCTATGATAAATAATTACCTAAATTTGCGGACTTAATTCAGGAGGAAGTAAGGTGAAGTTTTGGAAAACCTTTGATATTGAAGTCATTAAATTCAAAGAAGGGCTGCATGAAGTAGTCTTTCCGATTGAAGATGCTTTTTTTCAACAGGTAGAAGGAAATGAACTCCTAGAAAAAGGTCACTTGACCGCACGGGTCAAGATTGATAAGGGAGCAAATCTCATGGAGCTAACTTTCCAAATCTCCGGAAAGGTGCAGCTTACCTGCGATAGAAGCTTGGAAGTTTTTGACCATACCTTGGACATCACCGAAAAGATGATTTACAAGTTTGGATCAGAAGTAAAAGAAATTGATGAGTCTGTAATGATGATTACCCGGGAAACCCCGTCAATCAATGTGGCACAACTCATTTACGAATACATTTTACTTGCTTTGCCCTTAAAAAAGATACATCCGGATTACAAAAATGAATTGGATGAGGAAGACAATGAATTGGAAGGCGGACTGGTCTATGTAGACGGAGAGGCTGCTGAAAGTTCTGACGAAGATTCATCCGACAATACAACTACCCCTGTTGACCCGCGTTGGGAGCAACTCGGAAAACTTAAAACAAAAGAATAACCATAACTAATACATAAAATGGCACATCCTAAACGCAAAATTTCGAAAACCAGAAGAGACAAAAGAAGAACCCATTACAAATTGGAGGCTCCTGGATTAGCAAAATGTCCTACCACTGGCGAAATGCACCTCCCACACAGAGCGTTCTGGTTGGATGGCAAATTGTACTACAAAGGACAAGTGATCATCGAAAAAGAGGTGAAGGCTTAATTTTCTTTAATCTACCACGAATTCCACTCCCAAAAAGAGTGGAATTTTTAGTTTTATAAAAAGACTAGCCAGTTGATTACCAAGAGTTTATCCTGAGTATTTCGGAAGACTTTGGCGTTCATAAGGCATTGTGTTATTTTTGACCTCGCTGATTTCAAACCCATTAGATTTGAAGTCAGTAAACAGAACTGAATCCGATACGATGGATAAATTAAGAGCAATGGTGACTGGCATTCATGGATACGTTCCAGAATACCGATTAACCAACAAAGAATTGGAATCTCTTGTAGACACCAATGACGAGTGGATCATGTCCAGAACGGGCATCAAGGAAAGAAGAATCCTAAAAGGTGAAAATCAAGGAACTTCTGTGTTGGGAATTGGAGCCGTAAAAGGCCTCTTGGAAAAAACAGGAACCGATCCTCTTGATGTAGAACTCATCATTTGCGCCACAGTTACTCCGGACATGCCCTTCCCAGCCACTGCCAACATCATTGCAGACAAGGTAGGTGCCAAAAATTCTTTTTCCTTTGACATTGGGGCTGCTTGTTCAGGCTTTTTGTATGCGCTTCAACTAGGCGCTCAATTTATCCAAGCAGGAACCCACAAAAAGGTCGTGGTAGTCGGAGCAGATAAAATGTCTGCTATCGTGGATTACCAGGATAGAACCACCTGTATCCTTTTCGGGGATGGAGCTGGAGCAGTACTTTTGGAGCCTACCACTGAAAAAATGGGTATTATGGATGCCATTTTGAAAGCAGATGGCTCTGGTGAAAACTTCCTACACATGAAAGCTGGAGGTAGCCGCAAGCCTGCCACCTTGGAAACCATCGCAAACCGGGAGCATTACGCCTACCAAGAAGGGGCTACCGTATTCAAATTTGCGGTAACCAACATGGCTGACGTGAGTGCAGAGGTGATGGAACGCAATGGACTTAAAGGTGAGGACATCGCCTGGCTAGTACCCCATCAAGCCAACAAGCGCATCATCGATGCCACGGCTAATAGAATGGGCGTAGGTCCTGAAAAAGTGATGATGAATATTGAACGCTATGGAAATACAACCGCGGCAACGATTCCTCTTTGCCTTTGGGAGTATGAAAGCCAATTGAAAAAGGGAGATAACCTCATCCTTGCTGCCTTTGGCGGTGGGTTTACTTGGGGTGCCATCTACTTGAAGTGGGCTTTGGATCCAAAATAATTAAATTGACTGAACAGAATTATGGCAAGTACTGCAGATTTTAAAAATGGGCTTTGTCTCGAAATGAACAACGACATCTACACGATTGTCGAATTTCAACATGTGAAACCTGGAAAAGGAGCAGCATTCGTGCGTACCAAACTGAAAAGTTTGCGCAGCGGCAAAACCCTAGACAAGACCTTCAATGCGGGTGAAAAAGTAACTACTGCACGCGTAGAGAAAAGAGCACATCAGTTCCTATACAAGGACGATCTGGGCTACAACTTTATGGATACCGATAATTTCGAGCAGATTTCTCTAGAAGAACGTCTTATTGAACGTTCCAACCTACTGAAGGATGGCCAATTGGTAGATATTTTGGTCCATGCAGAAAACGAAACTCCCCTATCGGTGGAACTTCCTCCTTTCGTAGAATTGATGATTACCTATACCGAACCCGGGATCAAAGGCGATACCGCCACCAACGCGCTTAAGCCGGCTACAGTGGAGACAGGTGCAACGGTCATGGTTCCTCTTTTTGTAGAACAAGACACTTTAATCAAGGTAGATACCCGAGATGGATCTTACTCGGAACGAGTAAAATAAGTAGTTTAAGTGTCTAGATTTATTTAAATTACCTAACTAATTAGTTTTCGATCAACCCTTAACTGCTCCAATATCATGGAACAAAAAAAGAACACTATGAAACCTAAAGAAATTCAAGATTTAATTGATTATATCTCAAATACCGGTCTTGCAGAAGTTAAAATCAAGACGGAAGAATTTGAACTTTCAGTAAAGAAATATGCGGATGGGCCCGCTCCAGCACCTGCACCTCAGGTAATTGCAGCCGCACCGGCTCCAGCGCCAGTAGCAGCAGCACCAGTAGCAGCAGCGCCGGCTGCAAGTCCAGCACCGAGTTCGAATTTGGTAGAAATCAAATCTCCAATGATCGGAACTTTTTACTTGACACCTAATCCAGAATCAGGCCCTTTCGTTACAGAAGGAGGTTCAATTAGTGCTGGAAAGACCGTGTGCATCATTGAAGCGATGAAGTTGTTCAACGAAATTGAGTCTGAAGTTTCCGGGAAAATTGTAAAAATCTTGGTTGCCAATGCCTCTCCGGTAGAATACGACCAGCCTTTATTCCTAGTAGATCCAGCAGGTTGATTTTTGCACTAAATCAAAAAAAGCGTGTTTAAAAAAATATTAATTGCCAACCGTGGCGAAATCGCACTTCGGGTCATTCGTACCTGCAAGGAGATGGGCATCAAAACCGTAGCAGTATATTCTACTGCAGATAAAGATAGTCTTCATGTGCGATTTGCTGATGAAGCGGTTTGTATCGGGCCTGCGCCAAGTCGCGAATCTTACCTCAACATTACCCGAATAATTGCAGCGGCTGAGATCACCAATGCGGATGCCATACACCCGGGCTACGGCTTTCTCTCTGAAAACGAAGAGTTTTCTAGGGTTTGTGAGGAGTATGGCATCAAGTTTATCGGTGCATCCCCAGACATGATTGCCAAAATGGGCGATAAAGCCACGGCAAAAGCAACCATGAAAGCGGCGGGCGTACCTACCATCCCTGGTTCCGAAGGATTATTGGAATCCATTGAAGAGGGTCTTGTCATCGCCAAAGAGATGGGCTATCCTGTGATCCTCAAAGCCACTGCTGGTGGTGGAGGTCGAGGAATGCGCATCGTCAAGGAGGATAGCGAGTTTAAAAAAGCCTGGGATGATGCCAAAATGGAATCAGGCGCTGCTTTTGGAAACGATGGACTCTACCTCGAAAAATTTGTAGAAGAACCACGCCACATCGAAATTCAAATCGTAGGCGATCGTACGGGCAAGGCTTGTCACCTGTCGGAGCGTGATTGTTCCATTCAGCGAAGACACCAAAAATTGGTTGAAGAAACCCCTTCCCCATTCATTACAGATGAACTTCGGGATGCCATGGGCAAAGCGGCCATCAAAGGAGCGGAAGCCATTGGTTACGAAGGAGCAGGCACTATTGAATTTTTGGTAGACAAAAACCGCAACTTCTATTTCATGGAGATGAATACCCGTATTCAGGTAGAGCATCCCATCACCGAAGAGGTAACCGATTTTGACTTAATCAAGGAGCAAATCAAAGTGGCCGCAGGCGAAACGATCTCAGGAAGAAACTATTATCCAAAGTTGTTTGCTATGGAATGTAGAATCAATGCCGAGGATCCAGCAAATGGCTTTAGACCAAGCCCAGGAAAGATTCTCAACTTGCATATTCCTGGCGGACGAGGAGTACGCGTAGATTCGCACGTGTATGCGGGTTATGTAATCCCTCCAAATTACGACTCCATGATTGCCAAATTGATTGTAAGTGGTCAATCTCGGGAGGAAGTAATCGTTCGAATGAAGCGAGCCTTGGAAGAATTCGTGATCGATGGAATCAAAACTACCATTCCTTTCCACATAGCGTTATTAGAAAACGAAGAATTCAAAGCAGGCAACTTTACAACCAAGTTCCTGGAAACCTTTGATTTTTCGGTCATTAAAAAATAAGTGATTCCAGTAATTGGAATTCGCTCAACAAAAAAAGGAGAAACTGCTGTTTCTCCTTTTTTTATTCTAGTTGATCAAGCGAGCAGGAATTACCCTACCACATGTAATTTCAACATGTTTGTTTTGCCTTTTTCACTTAATGGCATGCTGCCGGTGTTCACAATTACTTCTCCGGTTTGCACATGTCCATCTCTTTTCAAGATGCCTTCAATATCCGCAAACACCCCATCAGTAGAGGCTTGTCCCTCGTAATAATAGGCCCTTACCCCCCATACGAGGGACATTTGAGTCAAGAGTTTTTGATTTCTAGTAAATACAAAAATATTGGAAAGTGGGCGGTGAGAGGCCAATCGGAAACCAGTAAAGCCAGAAGAAGTAATTCCCACAATGGCTTTTGCCTTAACGTTTCTAGAAAGCCTTGCAGCCATCAAAATCAGGTTATTGCTTAAAAAGGTAGGGTCTTCTTCAGGTATTTTGTAAAGGTTGTGGTACACTTCCGCATTTTCCTCTAAGTAGGTAATGATGCTCGTCATGGCTTTTACAGCATTGATTGGATACTTACCTGAGGCAGTTTCCGCTGAAAGCATCACTGCATCGGCACCATCCAAAACTGCATTGGCCACGTCATTTGTTTCGGCGCGCGTAGGACGTGGATTTTGGATCATGCTTTCCATCATCTGCGTAGCAATGATCACTGGCTTACAGGCCTGCTTGCACTTTTCTACCATCTTCTTTTGCCAGAGGGGCACGATTTCCATGGGTACTTCTACCCCGAGGTCACCACGGGCTACCATGATCGCATCGGTTGCATCGATGATGGCATCGATATTTTCCAAGGCCTCAGGCTTCTCAATCTTAGCTACAATCTTACAGAATTTACCAGCTGCTTTGATGCGGTTTCGAAGGTCAACAATGTCCTCGGCTGACCTTACGAAAGACAAGGCAATCCAATCTACGTCATTGGCCAAGCCAAATTCAAGATCTTCCAAATCCTTTTCAGTCAAGGAAGGAGCAGAAACTTTGGTGTTTGGAAGGTTAATTCCTTTTCTAGACTTCAAAATACCACCATGAATTACGGTGCAATTCACATCTTTACCGTTGGTATCATTGACCACTAACTCCAAATTACCATCATCAATAAGGATATGTTCTCCTTCTTGAACATCCTGAGGGAGGTTTTTATAAACCGTACTGACCAAAGAAGCAGTACCTATTACCGGATCACTAGTAATGGTAATTTGATCTCCAGGTTTAATTTCAACTCCGTTATTTTCAACCTCACCCACACGGATTTTTGGTCCTTGAAGGTCTTGAAGAATTCCTAAATGGCAATTCAACTCCTTATTGACCCGACGAATGGTTTCCAAGACCTCCTTATGCACTTCATGAGAGCCATGGGAAAAATTGAGTCGAAACACATTGGCTCCAGCAAAGGCCAAACTCTTAATCATTTCGTAATTATTCGAAGCGGGGCCAATGGTGGCAAGAATTTTCGTCTTTTTAAAGGGTAAATGAGACATGTTTTATTAATAAGTTAATAGGTTTTCTTTTGACTTTAACTTGGAAATATCAATCCGTACGATGCTTTGCACCAGGGGATTTTGCGAAAGCTTTTCCATAAAGTTACTCAATTCCAATTGGTCCGTTTCGTCTTGCACCAACAAGAAATAATCTAGATTTTTCAGTTCCGGAATCAAATAAGCCAATTGCTCCGAAGAATTGAGCGCCTTATTTTTTAGCAATTGAATAAATCCATACGGTAAAGAAAGAAAATACTGAGAGATTTCTAGCTTTTCCGCACTAAGAAACTCCAATTCCAAATCATCCGCCTTCACTAAATTCAACTCCAACTCTTTGTTGATCAACCAGGCCATTCGGTAATCCCTAATCGGAGATACAATCCCGAGCAATTCAAAGTCAAAAGTAGGTTCGACATGTAGCTTGGCCTTCTTCATTAGGGAAGTTCTGAATGGAACACAAAAATAGAAATTAAAACGGAGCAAGAGCCATATTCGCCATCTGCAAAATTTACTTCCCCCATTTCTTTGTCAATTAGGCATTAAATATATTTCTTTGCGGAGAGTTATTAACTAAACTGATCACAAAATGTCTGAAATTGCACAAAAAGTAAAGGCCATCATTGTTGACAAACTTGGCGTAGAAGAATCTGA
>CANGYY010000059.1 GCA_947458585.1 Cyclobacteriaceae bacterium
GCTGCACCCGATAATCCCCAGGCAGGCAAAATGGTAAATATTAAAATTCGAAAAGCAATCGTATAGCCCGCCAAGGCAGCGGATCCAAATTCAGCATTCATGCGGGTTAAGGCTACCCAGGACATGGAATCAATAAGGGATTGTCCCATGCCTCCTAAAGACAATACCATGATTTTATTGATCGTCTCCCAACTTAGGGCAATGTTTTCTCTTAGGATTTTAAGTTTGTGCTTGCCATTGAATAGATGGTACAACTGATACAGAACTCCCATACTCCTTCCGAAAGTAGTGGCAATGGCTGCCCCATCCAGACCAAATCCTTCCCAAGATCCTATCCCGAAAATCAACAAGGGATCCAGTACAATATTCAATCCATTCGCAATCATCAAGGAGCGCATCGCATGGTGGGCTTGACCCGCACCTCGGAAGGCTCCATTGCATAAAAAAAGCAAAAGAATGGCTGTATTGCCTGCAAATACAATCTTGGCATAACTTGACCCTGATTCAATTAATTGTTCATCGGCCCCCATCAGGCGAAGTAGGTCAGCAGCAAAGGTCCAACCCAGGACCCCCATCACTATCGAAAGCACAGCACCTACCAGCAGTAATTGGAAAGTTGCTGACCCTGCATCTTGGTAGTTTTTTTCTCCAAATCGTCGGGACACCAATGCCGTAGCGGCCATATTAAATCCAAACCCAAGCGCGTAGGTCAATACGATCACCGATTCTGTCAATCCTACGGTAGCAATGGCATTTTCACCCAGTTTTGACACGAAAAAAATATCCACAATGGCAAAAGAAGATTCCATCATCATCTCCAAGATCATGGGCAAGGCAAGAATAAAAACGGCTGTCTTCAAGGGAAGCCGGGTAAAATCTTGCTCCTTACCCAAGAGCGCATCTTTAATCAGTTGCCAAGTCATAAAAATTTAGGGAAACGATGAAACCAATTGCTATTCGAATGCGATAGAAATGGCAGCACAAAAAAACAAAAAAAACCGCGGTTTCGCGGTTTTTGAATGAAATAAGTCGGATTCCTTTAGGCTAAGCCCAACTTTTCGAGGTGAGCCTCTTTGATTTTCCGGCGAAGGATTTTCCCCACATTCGTCTTTGGAAGTTCGTCCGTGAAAAACACTTCCTTCGGAACCTTGTAATTGGTCAAAAACTCCTTGCAGTGCTCGATAACCTTCTCCTCGGTGATTGCCTGGTCTTTCTTGACCACGTAGGCAACTACCTTTTCGGTAGACTTCGGATCAGGCATGCCGATCACCCCTACTTCCAAGACACCAGGACAGGAAGCCACTACATCTTCTACCTCATTGGGATACACGTTGAACCCTGAAACCAGAATCATTTCCTTTTTTCGATCTACAATTTTGGTATATCCATCGGCATCCATCACACCGATATCTCCAGATTTAAACCAATCTCCATGCATGACAAGGGCGGTTTCCTCAGGCCTATTCCAATAGCCACGCATCACCTGCGGGCCTTTGATCAAAATCTCTCCACGCTCACCAAGAGCCACGGGATTGCCCGCATCATCTGCAATCATCACCTCAGTATTGGGCAAAGGCATGCCAATGGTGCCAATTCGCTCGGTTCCATCGATAGGATTGCAAGTGGCCACAGGGGCTGTCTCAGTTAACCCATAGCCTTCTGCCAAAGGAACACCAGTTACCGATTTCCATTTTTCGGCAGTTGCTTTCTGCACGGCCATTCCACCACCTACAGCAATCTTCAAACCTGAGAAATCCAACTTCCCAAAGGCTTCTTGGTTCAACAATCCATTGAATAGCGTGTTAACACCAGTGATAACTGTAAAGCGTTTTTTGGCTAAATCTCCAATAAAAGCCTTCATATCTCTTGGATTGGTAATCAGTACGTTATGTGCTCCAATTTTTAGCATAGCCAAGCAGTTGACCGTCAAGGCAAAAATGTGGTAGAGTGGCAAAGCCGTGATCACGATTTCTTCTTTTTCCCGCAACTTGGGTTTCATCCAAGCGGAGATTTGCTGCATGTTGGCAACAATATTTCCGTGGCTCAGTTCGGCCCCTTTGGACACTCCTGTGGTACCTCCAGTGTATTGCAAAAATGCTGGATCTTCCAAAGTGATGGCCACCTTTGAAAACGAATGTTTGGCACCCAAAGCCAATGCCTTTTTCAAACCTATTGCACCAGGTAGGTTAAAGGCAGGTACCATCTTTTTGACATGCTTGACCACCAAATTGACAATCGTACCTTTTAAACCACCCAGTAAATCGCCCAATTCGGTAACGATGACATGCTTGGCCTGAATTTCAGATTTGATTTTTTCTAGGTTGGATGCAAAATTGGCTACAATCACCACCACATCGGCTCCAGCATCATTGAACTGATGCCTCATTTCTGCAGGGGTGTAGAGGGGATTGGTATTCACGACCACCATCCCTGCACGAAGGGCTCCAAACATCACCACGGGATATTGAAGCACATTGGGCATCTGAATGGCCACACGAGAACCCTTTGCCAGTTTAAGTTCCTGCGTCAGGTACGAAGCAAAGTGACCACTCATGCGATCCAATTCTTGAAAAGAAAGGGTTTTGCCCATGCATTCGTAGGCCACTGAAGAACCATATTTGGCTACGCTTTCTTCGAATAGGGCTGCAACACTGGTATATGCGGTACAATCCACCTCTTTAGGAACGGAGGTAGGATAGAATTTAAACCAAGAGAAATCGTTCATTTGTTCACTATTTTGGGTGTATTAAAAGTTCAATTACTTAAAATAGTTGGGCATCGCCAAGCATCAAGGGCACTATTTCAATATTTTTCGAGCAATCAATTCTTTCATGATCTCGTTGGTCCCTGCATAGATGCGCTGCACGCGCGCATCTGCCCAAGCGCGTGCCACTCCATACTCCCACATGTAGCCATAGCCTCCATGGAGTTGCACACATTCATCTGCCACCTTGCATTGCAGTTCGGTCATGTTGTACTTGGCTGCAGAAGCCATGGCAGAGTCCAATTTCCCCTCATTATGCAGTTGCACCAAGTAGTCACAGTAAATCCTCCCCTGCTCCACCATCGCGGCCATTTCGGCTAGTTTAAATCGGGTGTTTTGAAACTCACTGATAGCCTTTCCAAAGGCTTTGCGTTGCTTCACGTAATCAATGGTACACGAAAGGGCATATTCAGACAAGGCAATTGCCGCCAAAGCCACTACCAAGCGCTCCTGTGCCAACTCGGTCATCAGGTAGGTAAATCCTTCTCCCAACTTACCCAATAGGTTTTGTTTTGGAATCTTCACCTCTTCGAAAAAGAGTTCGCAGGTATCCTGGGCGTGCAAACCCACCTTTTCGAAAGGAACACCCTTGGTAAACCCAGGCATGTCCTTGTCTACAAGAAAAAGCGAAATGCCTTTTGCTCCACGAGTAGGATCGGTTTTGGCAGCCACCACCACCACATCAGACAAATAGCCGTTCGTGATAAAGGTCTTGGAACCATTCATGACAAAATGATCTCCTTGGTCCATAGCGGTCGTTCGCATCCCCTGCAAATCGGAGCCTGCTCCTGGCTCAGTCATCGCCACGGCACCAATCCATTCTCCAGACACCATTTTTGGCACGTAGGCTTTCTTCGCCTCTTCCGTTCCGTAATGGAGGATATAGGGCATGACAATGTCGTTGTGTAAGGGGTAGCCAATGGCAGGACCCGAACAACCGCTCAAGCCCAATTCCTCAATAAATATGGCATTGAATCGAAAATCTTGAATATTGAGCCCACCTAAGTGTTCAGGGGCTTGGATTCCCAAGAATCCATTCTCCCCTAATTTCAGCCACGATTCTCTACTGACTTGCTTTTGAATTTCCCATTCCGCATTGAAGGGAATAATCTCTCGGGCGATAAAATCCCGAACGCTTTGTCTAAAAAGCGCATGTTCCTCTTGAAAGAGGGATCGATGAAGTCCGAACATATTTGGGTTTAGTTTTACTTACCAAAAATAGAAAAATACCTAGGACGAGCATCAAAAAATAGGTGGCAAATTGAATATTCTAACCCAAAACTGCTCCTTCTTTCTTGCTAAAGTCTAAATTTGACGACTTGAATAATTATGATTGATATCCAACAAAATTCTCCACTCACACTACTCCAAAACCTTGGATTTTGGAGAGCAGGAGAAATAATTAAAAGTACCTCCGTGCCAGGAGAAAGCAACATGAACTTGGTGCTTCGAATAGAGACCAACCTGGACTCCTACATTCTCAAGCAAGCGAAGTCCTACGTGCGGAAATATCCCCAAATTGCAGCACCCATCTCTCGAATTGAGATTGAATACCAATTTTTAAAGCAGTTGGACAGCAATCCATTCTTGGCTTCACTATCCCCAAAGGTCTTGCATTACGACGCGCAAAACCACCTCATGCTCTTGGAAGATCTGGGCGAAGGGAGTGATTTTCTCTCGCTGTACGGTGGACAGCGACAACTAAATAGTGAAGAAATCCAACACTTGGCAGAATACCTGATGCACTTGCACCAATTGGAAATCACCAATTTTCCGGCAACTGGATCCATGCGCGTATTGAATCACGAACACCTCTTTGATTTCCCTTTTCTAGAAGAAAATGGGTTTGACCTGGATAGCATACAACCCGGTCTACAGGAGGCAAGCATGCCCTATAAAACCGATGCATTCCTCAAGCAACGTATCCAAGCCCTAGGAAATCGCTACCTAACCGATGGAAAAGTGCTGATGCATGGAGATTATTATCCTGGCAGTTGGCTGCAGGTATCCTCTGGAATCAAAATCATTGACCCCGAATTTGGAGGGCTAGGTGATGCAGAATTTGACTTAGGCGTATTCCTCGCTCACCTTGATCTTTCGGAACAGGCAGAAGAATTGAGCGCGCAGGTGCAAAAACACTACAACCTAACCGTAGATTGGTCCTTGGTTCAACAGTACCGAGGGGTGGAAATCCTGCGTCGATTGATTGGTATTGCTCAACTACCCCTATCTTTATGTTTGGAAGCCAAAAAAACGCTACTTGCGCGTGCAAGAACCTACCTCATTTCCTAAATGAAAAAATTAGCCCTCCTCCTACTTTCGGTACTTGCTTTTTCCTGCAGCCAACAGGATTCTGAAAATACAGCGCCTGATTTTTCAACGGAGGTAATTACCTCATCTGGACTTTCGGAGGCAGCTTTGTACGACCGCATTTTAGGAATGCTTGTAGGTTCAGCCCTGGGAGATGCCATGGGGGCACCTACCGAAATGTGGACCCGTGATGCAATCCAACTCGAGTATGGATTCGTAGAAGATCTGGATTCCATGGTTCGTGAAGCTTCCCCAGAGGGAATCTGGAAGGCTAATTTGCCCGCGGGCGGCACCACGGATGATACCCGATGGAAAAACTTGGCGGTAGAATACTTACTCACACAAAAATCAGAGTCCTTAGAACCCAAAGATTTTGCTTCCCATATTTTTAAAGCCTACGAGGGAAGTTTGACCAAACTTAAAAATACGGAAGGTACTGACGTTGAACCTTTTGAAAATGCATTGCAAGAAGCCAACTGGCTGTCGGAGTGGGCCAAGGTAGCTGCACCCTATCGAGATGCAAATTTGGGAGGTTATGCAGATTCCTTAAGTAAATTTTATGGAGGCGAAATGGTCTGTGCTGGATTGTTGTATGCGCCCGCTATTGGGGCTTTTTATCCTGGAAATCCCGCGAAAGCCTACCAGGAAGCCTACCGAGTATCCATTTTTGACCTAGGCTATGCAAGAGATCTTTCCGCACTTGCCGCCGCACTGACGGCTTCAGGAATGACCCCAAATGCTACAAAAGATAGCCTATTGGCATCGCTTCGCTTGGATCCTGAAGGCTATTTTCAAAGTCGCTTGGTTGGGCGTACTTCTCATAAACTGCTGAAAGACGCCTTGAACATTGTGCGTGAAGCAAAAAAACTGGATTCCCTATCGAATAGATTGAGTTTGGGTAATCCTGCCTTAACTTATGCGTATACCGAATTGGATCGCCGTCAGCAGGACATGCCTTTTCATGCGGGAGAAATCTACCTGCAGGCGATTACAGCCATGCTATTTACGGATTTTGACTTTCAGGGAACGCTTACCTTCCTCACCAACTATGGTCGAGACAACGACACCACAGCTTCCTTGGCTGGCGGGATTCTCGGTGCATGGATGGGCTACAACAAGTTGCCTGCAGCCGATCGGGAGCGGGTTATTCGAGTTACCCGTGACGAACTAGGAATTGACCTGGAGCAGCAAGCCCAACGAATGACGCTTCATCTGTTGGCCAAAGAAAAAAACAAGTAGGCTTAGCGCTTAAAACGCATAGCCAAAACCTACCCCGGCAAATAGCGGCCAAAAACCATTTTTATTGAAGATGGGGGTAAGATTGAGTCTCCAGGTAAACCCTCCATCTACCGGCACCTTGCGGTAACCTATGTTCATGGTACCCATCAGGCTTGGATTTCCATCCACAGGTAAAATAAAATTGTAGTTATTGTCGATCACTAAATCATTGCATACGTACATCCCGTTCGCGTCGAAAAACCCGTTCGCACAATAGGTGTATTTTTCATTAGAATATCCAAAAAAGGTCGCTCCTAGTCCTAATTCAAAGTAATGCGGCCCATTTCCATACAGTTTATTGACCAAAACTGGTACCGAATAAAAAGAATCTCCTTCCATCGCATATCCGCCTGCCCCTACCCGCATTCCCCAGGAATCGGTACGCGTCGAATCAAAACGAAAATCGTAATTAAAACTATAAGCAAGTCCTGAACCACCCAATTCCAAAAATACGGAGCGATACGGAGCTGCTTTTTCTTGGGCTTGTGCAGTGAATCCAAGGGCTAAGAAGATGAGAAGTGCCAGTAATTTTTTCATAATAGCAGGGTTTTACAATGCGAAGGTAAACGAAAATTAGGCGCTGTAGGTTTTAGGGGTAGAAAAACTAAAATTCAGAATACCCTATTCGCACAATGAACTAAAAAACCGAGATATTTACCCACTCAACAGATTCACTGCCTACTCCTTCAACCCATGGTTAAAAAAATATTCTTAAGCCTTTTTGCTACCGCCATGATTTTGGCAATCGTATACATGCTTGGCCCCAAGGTGGAAACCCAGCGATTGACCATTGCCTATCCGGAAGTTCCAACTGATGCGGAAGCACTTGAAGATTATTTAGCCAAAAGAGAGGATTCTGTAAAGGGATTGAAGCCCGGAAACGAAGCCTACATCATTTGGGCGGATTCCCTAAACAAGCAAAAAACCCCCTATTCCATCGTCTACATCCATGGTTTTGGCGCTAGCCCCATGGAAGGCGATCCCGTACACCGCTTTTTAGCGGCTCATTTTGGTGCCAATTTGTTTGTAACCCGCCTTCCCGAACATGGCATAAGCCGAAAAAATGGAATGGAACACTTAACCGCCCAAGACTTAGCCAATGCCGCAGGTGAAGCTTATCAAATAGGGAAAAGTTTGGGAGAAAAAGTCATTGTGGTCGGCACTTCCATGGGTGGTTCACTAGGACTTTTGCTCGCCAGTCAGCAAGCAGACATCCATGCTCTGGCACTCTATTCGCCAGCCATCCGAGATGAAAACGGATTGTTGGATGGATTTTTCAAGCCATGGGTATTCTGGGTGATGAAGAAAACTCTCTTGGAAGATGGGGTGATGAATCAACAACGAGAGGGAGAAAAGGGCGATTACTGGTCTGAAGAATACCACGCCAATGGCTACCAGAGTTTGGCAGTGCTCCTTTACAGCGAAATGAATGAAGAAACCTTTGCCAAGGTGAAGCAACCCGTGTTTATGGGTTACTATTACAAGAATGAACAAGAGAAAGATAAGATCGTATCTGTAGCCAAAATGCAAGAAATGTTTGGCCAATTGGGTACAGCCCCTGCACTGAAAAAGGAGATGGCCTTTCCAAAAACGGGTGATCACGTAATCGCCTCTTCCATTACCTCTCAAGATTGGCAGACTGTATTATTTCAGACCATCGATTTCCTGGAGAAAGTAACCCAAGTACCAGCGAATCCAGCTTACCAGCAGCAAGTGGAGCAAATGACCAAGGCCAATCAATTGTTGGATAGCATCCCTTTTGAAAAGCAAAACTGATTCAGGTAAACACAAAAAAATGAGAGGTTGAAGCCTCCCATTTTCATTTAAATAAATCTGTTGATCAGATTTTCGAAGTATTCCTGCTTCCCACTGATTTGGGCAGGCTCCCCTACTTCTAAGGCAAAAGACCGTAGATCCTCAAGGGTCAGCTTACCCTCCTCAAAGGACTTGCCTTTACCTGCATCGAAACTGGCGTAGCGATTTTTGCGTCGAGCCAAGTAGTCTGACTTTTCAAGCACCTCAGAAGCGATAATCAAGCCCCGTGCAAAGGCATCCATACTGCCGATATGCGCCAAGAATAAATCCTCAGGATCAGTAGAGTTTCGTCTGATTTTCGCGTCAAAGTTGACTCCTCCTCCTTGCAAGCCACCTGCAGCCAAGATGATCAGCATGGATTCTGCCAGTTCTTGTAGGTTGAGCGCAAATTGATCCGTATCCCAACCATTTTGGTAATCACCACGGTTGGCATCGATGGATCCGAGCATGCCACAATCCGCAGCTACCTGCAATTCGTGCTGGAAAGTATGTCCTGCAAGTGTTGCATGATTCACCTCAATATTCAATTTAAAATCCTTGTCCAATCCAAAGTGTCTTAGGAATCCAATCACCGTTTCCGAATCGTAATCGTATTGGTGCTTGGTAGGCTCCATAGGCTTAGGCTCAATGAAGAAGGTTCCTTTGAATCCATTTTTACGCGCATAATCTCTAGACATGGTCAAGAATCGAGCGAGGTGCTCCTTTTCCCGCTTCATGTCCGTGTTTAGTAAAGACATGTAACCTTCTCTACCACCCCAGAATACGTAGTTTTCTCCTCCCAATTTGATGGTTGCATCCAAGGCATTTTTAACTTGAGTACCTGCAAAAGCCAATACATCGAAATTTGGATTGGTGGAGGCACCATTCATGTAGCGAGGATTGCTAAACACGTTGGCCGTACCCCAAAGCAATTTGATACCACTCGCTTTTTGATGGGCTGCAGCATGATCCGTGATGATCTGCATGCGCTTTTCGTATTCGAGCAAGGTAGGCGCCTCGTCAATCAAGTCCACATCGTGGAAGCAGTAGTACTCTGCTCCGATTTTAGTCATGAATTCAAACGCCGCATCCATCTTGTCTTTGGCACGCTGGATGGGGTCAGCACTGACATCCCAGGGATGCTTGATGGTACCCGGACCGAAGGGATCTCCCCCCGTACCGCAGAAGGAATGCCAGTAGGCGATTGCAAATTTAAAATGCTCCTTCATGGATTTACCTGCAATGATCCGGTTGGGATCATAGTAGCGGAATGCCAATGGGTTGTCGCTTTCCTTTCCTTCAAATTGAATCTTTCCGATCCGGGGGAAAAATGAATTAGCCATAATTTTATAGGTTATGTTGAGTGTGGGTTTAGTAATTAATTGTCAGGTGGTTTCTGGAGTTGCTCCAGGCGAGCCAACCAAGTTTGGTATACTTCTTCGTAGCGATCTGCCTTTGCAGCATCTGGTGCAAGAGTTTGTAGAAGTGCTAAGCCATGGAATGCTTCTTCTTCTGAAGCAAAAATCCCGGCACCAATTCCTGCTCCCCGAGCAGCACCTTGGGCTCCATCGGTATCGTACAGTTCCAAGTTAACTTGGTTCATTTGCACAAAGGTTTCCCGAAAAATAGGGCTCAAAAACATGTTGGCATGCCCGGCTTTTACGGTGTTCAAATCCAATCCCATATCCTTCATGATCCGAAATCCATAAGTCAAGGCCGAGACTATTCCTTCTTGTGCTGCACGCAGAATATGCTTTTGATCGTGCTTCAGTAAGTCCAACCCGAGCAAATGTGCTCCTAAAGGTACATTTTGCAGGATCCGTTCTACTCCATTGCCAAAGGGCAAGAAAGTTAAGTGATCCGCACCGATGGGCGCACCTGCTGCGAGGGTATTCATTTCCTCGTAACTCAAGGAACTTCCTCCCAGCAATCGCTTCAACCAGGAATTCAGGATGCCTGTACCATTGACGCAAAGTAGCACTCCATAGGATGGGGTACTTTGGGAATGGTTGACATGCACGAAGGTGTTTACACGGGATTTGGGATCGTATACTGGCGTATTGGCTACCCCGTACACGGTACCAGACGTTCCGGCAGTAGTCGCCAACTCACCTGGATGAAGTACTTGCAAGGAAAAAGCATTGTTGGGCTGATCTCCTGCGCGGTAAGCAATCGGAATACCCGCTTCCAAGCCTGTTTCCGCCGCCCCAGTCGCTGATACTTTTCCTTGTAGGGAAAAGGAAGGGACAGCCTCAGGAATCCATTCTTTTGGAATTTGCATTTCCGCAAGCAAAGGCTCACTCAGGCCGTTTTGTTTGAAATCCCAGAAGATTCCTTCGGAAAGGCCTGTTTCTGAGGTGAGGATGTCCCCACTCAACTTCATGGCGATGAAATCACCAGGAAGCATGATTTTATAAATTTTTGCGGCTAGTTCGGGTTGATTTTCGATCACCCATCGCAATTTGGAGGCAGTGAAATTCCCAGGTGAATTGAGCAAATGTGGGAGGCAGTAATCCGCTCCCAAACTTTGAAAAGCCTTTTCCCCTTGGGCTACAGCCCTACTGTCACACCAAATGATGGACGAACGGAGGACTTGATGGGATTTGTCTACACAAACCAGCCCGTGCATTTGGTAGGCGATGCCGATTGACAGCAATTCCCCTGCTTGCACCTGGGCTTGACTGCAAACGTAGGAGATGCCTTCCTTGACATGCTTCCACCACATCTCGGGATCTTGCTCAGCCCAACCGGACTGAGGGGACTGAATGGGCATTTCTACTTCTGGAAATGCTTTGAAGGCCAAGGACTTGCCTGTAGCCGCATCCAAAATACAGGATTTGACCGAGGAACTTCCTAGATCTATACCTAAGAGTAACCGACGCATGTTACCAGAAGATGGTGTAAAGTGCAGCGATAATCCCTACAATAAGGATGGCACCAATCTTGAATCCAGTACTGGTTTGGAACAAGTCCTTGGTGATTTCGATACTCTTTGGATGATCTTTTCCTTTTCCTTCAATCAGCGAAATTGCAATCATCAATACGGCAAGGACAACAAACACCCAACCCATACGGTCGATAAATGGCAAAGCAGGGAATACTACTTTCAATACCACAGAAAGTGGAATACTAAGAGAGGCGCCTACTAGTGCGGCATTGGAGGTAGTTTTTTTCCAGAATACCCCAAAGAAGAAGATCGCAAATACTCCTGGGCTAATGAAGCCGGTGTATTCTTGAATAAACTGGAAGGCCTGATCCAATTGACCTAGGGCAGGTGCAACCACGGCAGCAATGAGGAATGCAACCACCGCAGTGATTCGACCTACCCGTACTTTACCCGCTTCCGAGGAGTTTTTGCCAAAGTATTTGGCGTAAATATCCATCGTGAAAATGGTGGAGGTACTGTTGGCCATGGAGGCTAGGGAAGAAACAATCGCTGCGGTCAAGGCGGCAAAGGCAAGTCCTTTCAAGCCGGTTGGCAAAATTTGAAGTAAGGAAGGATAGGCACGATCGGATTTAATGTCTCCGGTTAACGGGTCAATCATGGCCTTAACAAAATCTGGATTCAACTCTTCTTTCACGATAACCCAAGCTGCAATTCCTGGAATCACTACAATTAGCGGCATCAGCAATTTCAAAAATCCGGCAAAAATCATCCCCTTTTGCGCCTCATCCAAACTCTTGGCTGCAAGTGCACGTTGGGTGATGTATTGATTGAATCCCCAATAACTCAAGTTGGTGATCCACATTCCTCCTATCAACACAGATAAGCCGGGTAAGTCCAAATAGGCATCGCGGGTTCCTACCAAAATTTCACCTCTTTGTAAAATCATGGAGAAACGATCAGGGGCCTTGTCTTTTAGTGTCATTAATCCCTGCCAAGCATCACCGTCTCCCACCATTCCCAAAGCAATGTAGGTGGTGGCTAGACCACCACCAATCAAAAACACTACTTGGATCACATCGGTCCAAGCAACTGCTTTTAGCCCCCCATAAATGGAATAAAGCATGGCAAAGAGCGCCAAACCAATGATGCTGTAGGTCATCGGAATTCCGAGAATGGTGTTCAAACTCAAGGCTCCCAAATACAAGACCGATGTCAGGTTGACAAATACATACAAGAGCAACCAGAACACCGCCATGGTCGTACGAACTCGCGCATCGTAGCGGTCAAAAAGAAAGCCTGGCATGGTGTAAATGCCCTTTTTCAAATAAACGGGCAAAAAGAAAATCGCTACAACCAAAAGGGTAGCTGCAGCCATCCATTCGTAGGTAGCGATTGCCAGCCCGAGTGCAAAACCAGAACCAGACATGCCAATAAACTGCTCCGCAGAGATGTTGGAAGCAATCAGGGAAGCTCCCACAGCCCACCAAGGAAGGGCCTTGCTGGCAAGAAAATAGTCATTGGAATCTTTAACGTGGCCTTCCTTTTCACGGGACACAAAGAATCCCATGCCCATAATGAGAAATGCGTAGCCAAGAAAAATAAATAAATCGAGTGGTTGTAAATCCATAAGAAAAGGGTAAAATAGGTTGTATTGGGTTAATTAGATGTTTTTTAGTGTCAACAGCATCAATCTAATGGCTAAATATAAGCGATTGAATCAAAGGTGTACACACCGAAAGCCTCAATTGTGGGAAAATCTTTCTTTGTCCTAGTTCTGATACAAAAAAATCAATTGTCCTAAAATCTAGTTACTAATGGTGTAAACCAAGCATCTCCAAAATTGGCGCATGGACAAATGAAAAGAACAGGAATTAAGTGTATCGCTTTCGTTCATAGAACTGTTCGAATTCGTTCATATTTAAGATCTGTGTCTTAAATCTCGTGAAATTAATGGGTACAAACCCCTTAAATTAAGGGATAAATAGGGATTTATTAAAACAGAAATAGTAGATTTGATTCTATTTTGCACTTAGCATCATTTTTGAGTTTCCAGACCTATGGCAAACAAAAGCAGTGTTTTTGATATGATTGGCCCTATCATGATTGGCCCCTCATCTTCACATACTGCTGGTGTAGTTCGAATTGCAAGAGCAGCCATCCGAGTATTGGGAGGCATTCCTGATGAAGCAAACATCACCTTCTATAATTCCTTTGCCAAAACGTACGAAGGACATGGGAGCGATCGAGCCATCATTGGTGGACTGATGGACTTCAAAACAGATGATGTTCGTATCAAAGACGCCCTGGGAATTGCTAAGGAAAAGGGTTTGATCTACAGTTTCAAGTCCATTGGCAATTCCTCGATCCACCATCCGAACACCATCAAACTCCAACTTAAAAAAGGAGAGCGGCAGGTTGAAATCATGGGAGAAAGTTTAGGTGGGGGTGTGATCAATATTTCTGAGGTGGATGGATTTGTGGCCAACTTTTCTGCGCAAAACCACACCTTAATCATTAAAGCAGACGATGCTTCTGGCGCAATTGCCTTTATTTCAAGTGTCATCGCTCAAGAAAAAGTAAACATTGCTACCATGTCCGTGTCCAGAAAAGGGAAGCATGATCTGGCCTGCCATGTGATTGAAATGGATTCCGGAATCCAAGAAATTACGCGTCAATATCTTCTTTCCTTACCCTGGATCAAGGAACTGATTTACATTCCAGATATCGATCTTTAACTAAACAAAACCAACAACAACCACAGATGAAAAAACTTTTTGCATTGTTTTTATTTGGGCTACTATTCATCCAACAGGTGAGTGCGCAAACAGAGGTTCCAACTGGACCTTTGGATTTGATCACCTGCGTGGAGATTGCCATAGAAAACAATCTCACACTCAAACGAACTGAGCTCAACCAGCTCATCACGGAGGCCAACCTTCTGGAAAGCCAAGGAAGAAGATTACCCAGCTTGACTGCTGGAGCAAGTTCAGGCTACCGTTGGGGTCGATCCATCAACCCAGTTACCAACTTGTTTGAAACCCGAAGAATCGGAAACGTTAACCTTTTTGGAAATACTGGCGCTCCTATTTTCCAAGGCATGCGCATCAACAACAGCATTGGCCAAGCCAAAAGCAACTTGGAATCAGGTCAATACACTTTGGAAGCCACGCGCAATGACATTACTTTGAATGTAATCAACCTGTTCATTGATGTGGTTTTTAACCGAGAGCAGGTAAAAATTGCTGAAAATCAGTTAAAGACCACTACGGAGCAATTGGGCCGTACCCAGCAGCTGGTAGATGCAGGTTCCCTACCTTTTTCAGATTTGTTGGATTTGCAATCCCAGAATGCTACCAATCAGCTGAATGTAATCAATGCAAAAAATGGTCTTCGATTGGCAAAGCTTGCCTTGGCTCAGGCCCTACAGATTTCATTTACCGAAAGTTTTGATGTCATCGAACCAGCCTATGAAGTTTCTAAGGAAGCCTTAACTTCTGGAAGCCCTGCTGAGATTTTTGAAATTTCGGTTTCCTTGATGCCGCAAATTAAGGCCGCTGAGGCCGATGTGAAAAGTGCAGAATATGGAGTGAAGATTGCAAAAGGAGGATTTTTACCTACCCTCGATGCAGGTGTTTCTGCCTTTTCCAACTACGTAGATCAGGCATTTCTTCCGGGATCTAGGGAAATCATCGCATTCAATACCCAAGTAGAAAACAACTTTTCCCAATCAGGAACGCTAAATTTCAGCATCCCCCTATTTACTCGATTCAGTAACAAGTCCAATCTGCAGCGTGCTCGAGTACAGCGACAGTTGGCCGAAGTATCTGTTACGGAGGCGAAAAACCGATTGAGACAAGATATCGAGACGGCTTACAATTCTGCTTTCTCCTCTGAACTTTCCTACCAGGCTTCTTTGGTGCGGGTGAAGAGTTTGGAAGAAACCTTCCGAATTGCACAGCAACGATTTAACTTAGGCGCCATCAATTCCGTTGATTTTCAAGTGGCTCAAAACAACTTGTTCAATGCTCAGGCTGACCTATTGAATGCAAAGTACACCTACATTTTCCGTATTAAAGTCCTTGATTTTTATCTTGGTAACCCCATTAATCTAAACTAAACCATGGCTACTAAAAAGTCTAACAAATTGCTTTACTACCTACTCGGCGCAGTAGGTGTAATTATCATTTTTGCCATCATCGGTAAACAAGCCGGATGGATTGGCGGCGCTAATGAAACTGAAGTAGAATTTGCTACTGCCAAAAAAGTGGCGATTATTGAAAAAGTAAGTAGCTCCGGAGAAATTCAACCTGAAGTAGAAGTAAAACTTTCTCCAGATGTAGCCGGTGAAATTATCGAATTGAATGTACAAGAAGGCGACTCCGTAGAAATGGGTAAGCTTTTGGTGAAAATTCGACCTGACAACTTCATCTCTGCTTTGGACCGTACCAAGGCCAACATGAACCAGCAGATGGCAAACCTAGCGCAAGCACGCGCTAGCTTGCAGCGGGCTGAAGCACAGTATACCCGCTCTGAATTGGAATACAAGCGTCAGCGTACGCTACACCAGCAAAAGGCGATTTCTGATGCTGATTTTGAGCAAGCTCAAGCCAACTATGTGTCTGCACAGAAAGACCTTGAAGCGGCTAAGCAAAATGTAATTGCCTCTGAATTTATCGTTAAAAGTTCTCAAGCCTCTGTCAACGAAGCTTCCGAAAACCTTCGTTTGACGAATGTAAACTCCCCGGTATCCGGTATTGTATCTAGCTTAAAGGTAGAGCAAGGAGAGCGCGTGGTAGGTACACAGCAGATGGCCGGTACAGAGATGATGACCATTGCAGACCTTTCCAAAATGGAAGTTCGTGTAGATGTAAACGAAAACGACATCGTACGCCTTTCTTTGGGTGACACCACCATCATCGATGTGGATGCTTATTCCGCTTCTGGAAAGAAATTCAAAGGAATTGTCACGAGCATCGCGAATACTGCCAATACCAAGGCTTCTCCAGATGCGGTGACTGAATTCAAAGTAAAAATCCGCATCCTCAATGAATCCTACCAGGATTTGGTCAAGGCGGGTAACAAGTATCCTTTCCGTCCAGGAATGACTGCTTCTGTAGAGATTTTGACCAACTCCAAAAACAATGCACTTGCGATCCCTCTTTCTGCGGTCACTACACGTGAGGAAAAGAAGGATAGTTTGGCTACCAGCACGGTAAAGCCTAAAGAGATTGTATTTGTAAGCGAAAATGGCGTAGCCAAAATGCGCGTGGTGAAAACAGGAATCTCGGATTACGAAAACATCGAGATCTTGGAAGGATTGAAAGAAGGAGATGAAGTAATTGCTGGTCCTTATTTTGTGGTCAGCAAGGAACTTAAGGAAGGCGACCGAGTAAAAAAGATGGTTGCTGTAAAGCCTGAAGACGCTAAGAAAGAAGAAGAATAAGTTCTGAATAACTCAAAAAAAAATCCCCTTAGATTAATTTGATGTGCCCCCAAAAAGTTAGACACTTATTGGGGGCATTTCTATGAGCAGAAAAATCAAGTATGATGTCGACTTCAAGCTTAAAGTCGTTCAACAAATCCTTAAAGGGAAGGAGTCAGCAGATTCCATTAGTTTCA
>CANGYY010000060.1 GCA_947458585.1 Cyclobacteriaceae bacterium
TCCTACCATGACTGAAACAGCTAGAGCAGCAAAAGAGCAAGAATTGACCAAACTTCGTGATGACCTTCAGAAGTATGAGCAAGATGCACAAACCTCCTACCAAAGAAAGTTGCAGGAGCTTTTGGAGCCTGTTCAAACGAAAGTAATCAACGCAATCAATGCTGTGGCTGCAGAAAACAACTACACCCATATTTTTGCTGAGACTGCAGGACAATCACCCATCTTGTTGTACACCAAAGAGGAAGATAAGTTCACTGAATTGGTCTTAGCCAAGTTAGGAATTCAGATTCCAGCGAAACCCGCTCAAAAATAAAAACGAACCGGCCCAAGTGGCCGGTTTTTTTATGGCAAAAAAATCCCCAAAAACCATCCTCCTCGAGAGCCAAGAACCGCTACTAGTTGACTTTTATGCGGATTGGTGTGGTCCTTGCCAAACCTTATCTCCTGTACTGGAAAAGGTGGTGGCCGAACTCCAAGGGAAAGTCACCCTATTCAAAGTAAATGTAGACAAGCATCCCCAGCTCGCTCAGCAGTTTGCCATTCGCTCCATCCCACACCTCATGCTCTTTAAAAGAGGAAAGATCCTGTGGAGGAAAGGAGGCCTACTCACCAGCGCTGAGCTGCTGAAGCAACTCAAGGCATTTGTATAAAAAAAAGGGGCTAGAGCCCCTTTTTTTAGATATAATATTTCAAACGAATCACCTCTTGTTCGGTGAGGAATCGATAATGTCCACGCTTCAAATCCTTCTTGTCTAAGCCCGCATACATTACCCGATCCAAAGCCACTACCTCGTAACCCAGGTGTGAAAAAATTCGACGTACAATTCGGTTTCTACCAATGTGAATTTCCAAACCTAGGATAGTTCTATCCTTCGAAAGCACTTGCAAGTCATCTACCTTAGCATCCCCATCCTCGAGGGTAAGCCCCTCGATTATTTCTTCCTCATCCTTAGCCGTCAAAGGCTTATCCAAGGTCACCTGGTAGATTTTCTTAATCTCATTGGAAGGATGGGATAGCTTAGCTGCCAATTCCCCATCATTGGTAAATACAAGCAAGCCCGTGGTATTTCTATCCAATCGGCCTACTGGAAAGATTCGCTCCTCACAGGCGTTTTCAACCAGCTTCATCACTGTCTTCCGTTCCATAGGATCTTCCGTAGTGGTGATAAAATCCTTCGGCTTGTTAAGCAAGACATACACAGGTTTTTCAGGATTGATCTTCTTTCCTTGAAAAACCACGTGATCTGACTTTTTAACCTTGTAGCCCATCTCCTGAACCACCACGCCGTTGACCACGACCAAGCCTTTCAAGATCAGGTCGTCGGCTTCTCTTCGGCTACAAATGCCTGAGTTAGCTACGTATTTGTTGAGGCGAATGAGCTCTTCCCCCTCCTTTTTATTCTTCTTCTGAGGAAGGCTATCAAAATTATAGTCAGGTCGATCGGCACTTAGCTCGACAAACTTGCTTCTATTCTTTCCAAATCCTCTTTTCTCTGTAGGCGCATCAGAATTGAATGGCTTAGGTTCCACCCCATAAATAGGCTTTTGGTCCTTTCCTCTTCCTTTGTACACGCGCTTCTCCCCTGGAGCAAGTGGAGCTTTATCCTCCGAAAAATCTTTTCTACCTCCTTTATCTTTTGAGAAAGCTGGCTTCGTGTACTCCCCCTTCTTGAATCCGGGCTTATCCCCGCGGACTGGACGAGGGCTGGACTCGTTGAATTTACCTCCAAACTTCCTTCCTTCCCCACGTTCTTCCTTTTTAAAGCGATTGGGAGAATCCCCAAAAGTTTTTTTCTCCTTCCAATCGGATGACTTATCTCCAAAGGAAGGCCTTCCCTCAGAGCCGGCTTCCTTATCTTTAAAAAATCTACCTTTCGATGCTCCTTTGTACGGAGCCCCTTCTGAATTTCTTTTTTCGTAGGGTTTCTTTTCAGTGGCGTTTTCTTTTTTACCAAAGAACTTGCCTTTCCCCGAATCAGAAGAATTATCTTTTTTTGTGAAGGAGGATCCCCTTGAGGATTTTTTGTTACCAGATGCATCTCCTTCCTTTTTGTCCGAACCAAAAAATGGTTTTCTAGGATTATTTCTTTTCATGCTGTTGCAGCATCACTGCTGTAGTTGTTTAAATTAATTTACCTTCTGAAATTCAAAGGATTAAATAGCCCGCAAAGATACGTGGAATTGAACCAATACGAATCCTGAATTCAAAATATTCTTTAGTCTACACCTTTATTTTTGTAATAATATTCTGTTGCATTCCGAACAGATCCCTGGGTAAGGAGTAACTCATTCGCTTTTTCATAGGATACACCCGTGGCTTCCATGATCATTTTGGTGCCCCGATCCACCAATTTGGCATTAGACAATTGCATGTCCACCATCTTGTTTCCCTTCACACGACCTAATTTGATCATCACCGCTGTAGAGATCATATTCAAAATTAGCTTTTGGGCGGTACCCGATTTCATCCGGGTACTACCCGTCACAAACTCAGGCCCCACCACTACTTCTATGGGATGATCTACCGCGATGCCAAGTAGAGAATCGGGGTTGCAGGAGATCCCTCCCGTAAGTAGCCCCATTTCCTTGGCCTTCCGTACACCACCCAACACATAGGGAGTACTTCCTGAAGCGGCAATACCGATGACCGTATCCAACGTTGAAAATCCATAGGCCTGAATGTCCTTCCATGCCTGTTCCACATCGTCTTCGGCATGCTCCACAGCTTTTCGAATGGCTGAATCACCTCCAGCAATGAGCCCAATGACCCAATCATGAGGCACTCCATAGGTAGGAGGACACTCAGAGGCATCCAAGATTCCCAATCGTCCACTTGTACCCGCTCCAATGTAGAAAAGACGACCTCCTTCTCGCATTCGAGGCACAATTTCATCCACTAGCGCAGCAATCTGCTCCAGTTTCTGTTGGACTGCTGGCGCTACTTTGTGATCCTCTGCATTGATATTCGCTACCAACTCCAGGGCAGTCATCTGCTCCAAATTCTCGTAGGTAGAGGTACTTTCAGTTATTTTTTTCATGCCATTTCTTGGTGGTAAAGAGTGAGACCCGCAATTGGGCTTTCCAAAATCAAGCCTACCTGCATGCCACGATCTGTGGCGGCCTTCCGAAGAATATCCGCATTGTAAAAGGCGATAGATCCTACAAAGTGAACTGGTTTGGTTTGAAAATCTGGGTATTTGCAAACATGCTTAGTAAAGAAATTTTGAAAAGCATTGTAAAACAAGCCATAACAGTAGGGGTCAGCTTTGTGCTCCGTGATGAAGCGGCAAAAACTTGCCATATACCGGTTGGGAAAAGGTTTGCGGTACACCTGCTCCTGAATCCCATATTGAGAAAGTTGAAAGCGATCAATGGCTTCTTGGCGAATGGCCGCAGGCATTTCCTCATGGATAAAGTCTTGAAGAAATTTTCTTCCCACATCACTTCCGCCCCCTTCGTCTCCAAGAATATAGCCGGCTGCAGGTCTGGAAGCGACTATAGTTTTGCCATCGTAATCACAACTATTCGAACCTGTACCTAAAATGCAGGCAATCCCTGATCGATGTCCACAAGTCGCTTTGGCAGCGGCCAAGAGGTCGTGGTCTATTTGAATTTTGGCTTTTGGAAATATCGCACGCAAGGCCTGCTGCACCTCTACCTTCTTCTCTGGAGCAGCACATCCCGCTCCATAGTAGTAGATCTCTTCAATTTGATCGGAGAGATTCAATAAAAAGTCCTGCTTCAACTGCTGGGTCATCTCTTCCACACTGAGGTAGTAGGGATTGAATCCTATTCCTCTAAATTGGCTGATTTGGCCGTCTTTGTGGATTACCCGCCAATCGGTTTTACTCGATCCACTATCTGCTATTAAAATCATCTGGATGTAGCTGGCCTATGGCCTCAAATTTTTCAAATACTTTTTCGGTATGGGGTGCATCCCCGAGTTCTTTAGTCAAATCCTGACCCGCCCAATGTTCGTAATGCTTGCCATTTTTCCAGAGTTTGGAGGAGGTCACATCGTAAATGACCCCTTGAAAAGCCACCCAAATTTCAGGCTTATCCTGTCCATTCCGCAAGGCTAGCTGCTGACGGGTATATCGGTTCATCAATACAATTTGATTTGGGCAGTCACCCAGCGCTCTGGGATCTCTCCTTGTTGCGCTTGTTGGTAATCGGAATAGCTACAAGGAACAATGCTTACACGCTCAAATCGACTCGCATCGTTGTAGGGGATCTCCATCCACCATTTTCCACTTCGCTTGCTTTTGTAGAAAACCAAGGTATTGGGCTTGGAGTCCATGGACACGGTATATTTCAGGTAGGCCGCACTCTTGAAAGAAAGGGTGTCTTTCCTACTGTAAAATCCTTCGATGAAGTACCAGATCATCACCGCCGCTACTTGGGCCGTTTTGTTGTACGTATCGTCGTAGTAGGGATCGTATCCATAAACACCAAAGGAGCTCAATTTTTCATTTGATCCAGCAAACCAACAAATCTGACTTGCTTCCTCACCCGACAGTCCAAAAGGCTGCGCATCGACAGCTCCAGGCACTACGGAAGACTGGATTGCACTTAAGTCAAAACTGATTAAATCTGCATCGCGAATCAAAGGCTCCATTTCCTTGAAGTTATCCCGCAATTGCCCAAGACGAACATGCTCAAAGTAGAGCTTCTCTAGGGCCGTAACTAAGGAGGGGTCTACAAGGAAGCTTTGGTAGGCCAGGTGTGTGGAAGAAAACAAGAAATTGGGTTGATGGAGGACAATTTCCTGGGTATGTCTGTCACTTTCTGGACCTGACTCTTCCATATCAATTTTGGCATCCACGGTGAGTAAGGTGACCAGCTTTTTTAATTTCTGATAAGACAGGTATTGCCCATAATCAAGATCATGTGAGCCCCCGAAAAAGATGGGCAAAATCTGTTGACGCATCAGGTAGTCGCCCACTTGACGTATATTCTGGTAGGTATCGTTTAGGCTATCTCCAGAAATCAGGTCTCCTAAATCTGCAACTTGATAGGGAAATGAACCCCGCTTGAGTTGGTACAACTTCTCGCGAATCTCAGAACTTGCTCGAGCAATGCTTTCGGAGCGCTTCGCCCCCCTGCTTTCTTTCAGGCCCACTAGCGCAAGTTGCACTCCCTTGAGGTCAGGAAAATTAGGGTGGTGAATGGAAAGTTGATTAAAAATTGAATTCTCAGGATAGCCTTTTTCTGCCACAGCAGATTCCACAGGCTCAAAAAAAGAAGAAATGTTCATGGAAAGTCTTTAGGTTATTAAAACTAATCAAAAATGATACCTAAAAAAAAATCCTGCGAGCGCAGGATTTTTCAGTTTTGATTTAACCACCGAAGTCATCAAATCGGATATTTTCTTTCGGAATACCCAAGTCATCGAGCAACTTGAGCACCGCAGCATTCATCAATGGCGGACCACACAGGTAGTATTCTACCTCATCTGGCTCTGCATGATTCTTCAGGTAGTTTTCAAACAACACCTGGTGAATGAATCCAACATATCCATCCGCTTCACGATCTTCCAAGGAAGTCTTGATCTTCCAATTGTCTTCTGGAAGTGGTTCCGAAAGTCCGATGTGGAAATTGAAGTTCGGGAATTCCTTTTCGATTTCTCTGAAATGAGGCACGTAGAACAATTCTTTCTTGGAACGACCACCATACCAGTAAGATACCTTACGCTGAGTTTTTTCGGTATGGAATAGGTGGAAGATCTGTGCCCTTAAGGGAGCCATTCCTGCACCACCACCGATGTAGATCATCTCTCTTTGGGTAGGATTGATGTGGAATTCACCATAAGGACCAGAGATCATCACTTTGTCACCTGGCTTGCATCCAAATACATAGGAAGAGCAGACCCCAGGATTGACATCCATCCAACGGTTGTTGGCACGATCCCATGGTGGCGTTGCGATACGGATCGTCAACATCACGATATTTCCTTCAGCAGGGTGATTGGCCATGGAATAGGCACGGAATAGGGGCTCGTCATTTTTCATCACCAAATCCCACAATCCAAACTTATCCCAGTCGCTCTTGTACACATCAGCAGGGTGACCCAATTCTGGATGTGGAGTGATGTCCATGTCCTTGAAGTTGACCGTAATGGCCGGCACGTCAATTTGAATGTACCCTCCTGCCTCAAAGTGAAGTATTTCTCCCTCAGGTAGTTTTACTTTAAATTCCTTGATAAACGTAGATACATTGTAGTTGGAGATGACCTCGCACTCCCACTTTTTGATACCGAAGATCTCCTCAGGAACACGGATTTTCATGTCCTGCTTTACTTTCACTTGGCAAGCCAAACGAACATGTCCTTGCTGCTCGGCACGACTCAAGTGACCCACTTCAGTAGGCAGTACGTCTCCACCTCCATCGTCTACGATACACTTACACATGGCGCAAGTACCCCCTCCACCACAGGCAGAAGGAAGGAAGATTTTTTGATTACCTAAGGTAGAAAGCAAGCTTGAACCCGCAGAAGCGACAATTGGGTTGCTTTCATCTCCGTTGATGATAATCTTAACATCCCCAGAATTCACCAGCTTGGACTGGGCAAATAGGAGAATAAATACCAACAGCAGAATAATGGCTGTGAAGGCAATAATGGAAGTAATAATTACAGAACCCATGAACTCTTATTTTTTCTTTTTCGTAGGAAAACCCCGTTTTTAGGAGCACAAATATATTTATTAATCAGGAATGCACGCCAAAATTAGAAACAAATTTGGAGGAGATTTCTGACTTCTCACCGGTATTCTAACTGATTAATTCTTCAATAGGTTTAGCAAGGTGCTCAACTTCATTTTCAACAACCTTCTATCGACAATGAAGTCCAAAAATCCGTGTTCCAACACAAATTCGGAGCTCTGAAATCCCTTGGGTAAATCCTTGCCGATAGTCTCACGAATGACGCGAGGACCAGCAAATCCAATCAAGGCACCAGGCTCGGCAATGTTAAAATCGCCCAACATGGCATAAGATGCCGTCACCCCCCCTGTAGTAGGGTCTGTGAGTAGGGAAATGTAAGGAATTCCCGCTTTATCCAGCAAGGCAAGTTTGGCAGAGGTCTTGGCCATCTGCATCAAGGAAAAGCCTGCTTCCATCATGCGTGCACCTCCAGATTTGGAGATCATCAAAAATGGAATTTTATGTTTCAAGGCATGGTCTATCGCTCTGGCAATTTTTTCCCCAACCACGGATCCCATCGATCCCCCAATAAAGTTGAAGTCCATGCAAGCGATGACTAGCTCCTGTCCATTCATTTTTCCATAGGCAGACCTTACCGCATCGTTCAATTCGGATTTGGTAATGGTAGCCTCAATTCGGGAGGAGTAGGATTTAGTATCTACGAACTTGAGGGGGTCCCCCGACTTCATTTCTGCATCCAATTCGGTAAAGGTATTGTTGTCGAAAAGAATTTCGAAATACTCCTTTGAACCGATTTTCACATGAAAATCATCGTTTGGAGATACATAAGCATTACTTTTCAACTCCCGGGTATGAACGATCGTACCGCTTGGGGTCTTAAACCATAACCCATCCGGTGTATCTTTTTTATCCGCTGTGGAAGTCTTAATGCCTTTGTCAGTTCTCTTAAACCATGCCATACAACTATTCTGATTGATCTAACACCTCAAAGGTGACAAATTTAGTTTGAAACTCTCATATTTAAAATTTCTTCTTCATCTCGATACCCATTCCTTGCCTCGCCGCTGGGAGAAATTCTCTTTTTACACGAAATATTTTTTAGTACTTTGAAATTCAATTCAAGCCCAACCCTTCACCATCCCATTCAAAATTATCCATGAGCTTATCCATTCTCTTATTAATTTCTGCGGTTATCCTCCTGCTTGCCTACCGGATTTATGGAAAATACGTATACAACAAGTTTGGGTTGAGTGATTCTCGCAAAGCCCCTTCCCATACCCATCGGGATGGCATTGACTACGAGCCGAGTAAGCCAATCGTGGTCTTGGGCCATCATTTTGCTTCTATTGCTGGAGCAGGACCGATTGTAGGGCCCATCATCGCCGTCACCTTTGGCTGGATTCCAGCTGTCATCTGGATTTTGGTAGGGGGAATTTTCTTTGGAGCGGTACACGATTTGGGCAGTATGGCAGCATCCCTTCGCACCGAGGGAAAGTCTATTGGGGTAATTATTCGAAACCAAATTGGGCTCAAGGGAAAGCAGCTTTTTATCCTATTTAGTTTCTCTACCCTAATTCTGGTCATCGGAGTTTTCTCAGATATCATTGCCAAAACCTTTGTGGCAAATCCTGGAGTAGCCTCTGCCTCCATCCTATTCATCTTTTTGGCGGTCGCTTTTGGGTATTTAAATCGATGGGTGGGCAATAAAAATATCGCCTTTATCACCATCACGGTAATTGGGGTGATTTTGATGTATTATTTTGTCTATTTGGGGACACAACTCCCGATTGCATTGGATTACAAGTGGTGGGTAGGAGGGCTATTGGCCTATGCATTTTTAGCCTCCGTGACCCCAGTATCTTTATTGCTCCAGCCGAGAGATTACTTGAATAGCTACTTACTCTATGGAATGATGATTGCCGCTGTGGCTGGGGTGATCGTAGCAGACCCTGAGATCAAAATGAGTACAGAAGTGCAAATTTCTAGCGAAAGTCTGGGCTATGTATTTCCGGTGTTGTTTGTCACCATCGCCTGTGGCGCCATCTCCGGATTTCACTCCTTGGTGGCATCAGGAACTACTTCCAAACAATTGGACAAGGAGAGCGATGCGAAGATCGTTGGTTTTGGAGGCATGCTGATTGAATCCTTTTTAGCAATCATTTCCGTTGGGGCTGTAATTATCCTATCACGAACTGATTATTTGGAAAGGCTTACAAAGGAAGGACCTGTTGCCCTATTTTCTACGGGATTGGGAGGCATGATTTCCAGCCTTGGGATATCCGAACCCTTTGCCGTAGGATTTGTGGCCTTGACAGTTTCCGCATTTGCACTGACTACACTAGATACCTGCACCCGATTGGCACGATTTACCTTGCAAGAATACTTTGAAGACATGCCGCAGCCCGCTGCTCAGGTGATGGCCAAAAATCGTTACCTATCCACGACCATCGTAGTGATCCTATCCGTGTTATTACTGGCATCAGGAGAGTTTGAAAAGCTATGGCCCATTTTCGGATCGGCCAACCAGCTCTTGGCAGCCCTTGCCTTGCTAACCGTCGGCGTATGGCTGATAAAAAAGAATATCTCCGCCACCTTTGTGACCATCCCCATGTTTTTCATGTTTACGGTTACCCTTGCTTCCCTAGGATTATTTGCCTGGAAAAATTTTCAAGATGAGGGATATATCCTGGCAAGCATCGCCTCGATCTTGTTTTTGCTGGCCATTGCATTAATTCTTTTGGCTATTCGGAGTCTAAAAAAAGAGGTCAAAGCGTCTGAGCAGGCGCTTTGACCCTATTCTTTTTAGTCAAGATTCAATCTACCCCATCTAGCTTTGCCCTAGCAATGGAGTAAGCAGCCGCTTGCCTCCCTTGTGTCAAGCCTGCAGTAGCATCGAAGGAATAATGGATTCCACCATAAATTCGCGACATGGAAGCTTCCTCTGCCCAGGTTCGAAATTGGCCTGCATTGGCTGGAAAAAAGTGGGCCATTACTTCTGCTGCAGCTCCCGAAAACGTAGCATGTCCTGAAGTGTAGGCAGGAAAATTCGGGGTTCCCAAAATGGTTTTAAAGCCAGGAATCGTCTGAATCGGCCTTGGGTAATGGTAGTAGTACTTCGCGTCCCAACAGCCAATCCCCGCATCTACAATGGCCATATTCAGGTACGCAAAGACCCGGGCGGTGCGGACAGGACTCAATTGATTCGCTACGACTTCCTCTTTGGCAAAACGATTCCAATGCCCTGGAGGGGTGTAGGTATTTAATCCATCGTTCCAGAAGTTAGCAATCCTGCGTTGGTTAGTCGTCAAGTTATTGGCATACTGCTTCAACTCTTTTACCGACTCCTCAAAGGCAGGAGATCCCGGTGCAGGAGGCGGTCCAGGACGAATGGCTTCCACATTGGGCACATTCCAAAGACGAACCTTACCAAAAAGCGGAACCAAGCCAATCATCCGCTGAGGGGTCTCCTGATTTTCCCAAACCCATCCAAAACGCTCCTTAGCAGCATTCTTGATGGAATCAGATTTAGTCCGCGTGGTTTGGGCATTTTTCATTCCATCGGTAGACGCTCGTGTCAAGGCTGTTTTGGCCACTTCGGTACCAATTAATCTCCCCGCATCCACATCACTGCTGACATTAATGCCCGCTACGACAAGAGATTCCAAATGCTCTTGGGCTTTCTGGGCTAAAAAGTCTTTTTCAAGTGGAAACATGGCCGTTAGGATATCTCTCGATGCAATTGCAACTACTGCTCCATCCGAAGGATAGGAAAAGAGGCCATTGTTCTCGTAGGCAGATTTGATCTGCGGATCCAGTTGGTAGGGAGCCTGCCGCTTAAACTTGTACTTGTACTGCCAGGCCATGATCAATCCATCGTACTGGGCCACGCTCAAGTAAGCCAGCATCCTACTGGTATAGGGTGGGTGCGAGTAGGGAAACTGGGGATACTTGGAAGGGTTGGCAGGATCAGGCACGGGGTAGCTTCCATCTGGATTAGGTGCAGGGATCAAATTGTATTTGGTGGCCAATTCCAGAGCGATTTCATTCCATCTCAGGAGAGGATTGTTGGTCCAGTAAGCCACTGCTTCCCGCTGTGCAGAAGTGGCTTTGCTTTGTTTCTCTTTGGCATCTGCCAATTCCTTGAGCAATTCAGGAGATCCAGATGCAGCTGGAGTTGGAATGGAAATTTGTTCATTTGAGGTATGCAGTATCAATTTCCACTGCCCTGCATTGGCATCTAAGTTTGAATATTGATAGCCTGTAAAGTCGTACTTGGTTGGCAAATCTTCCACACATGAAGAAACTAAAAACGTGATGAGAAGAAGTCCTATGCTTAAGTAATTGTATTTTTTCATCTTATCTGAATTAAAAGGCCTTAAACTGATAGGTGATTCCTAGTCCATAGCCAGAAAATTGGCCCATATTCCTTCCAGAAATTGCCTGTTGGTAGGAAGCGATAAGTCCAAAGCCTCTCCCGTTACTATTAAAATAATACTGAGCAAATCCCTCCACCCGGTCAAAATTCACCTTGTTGGTGGGCTGCGGCATGGAATAAACTCGGATATCATCTCCAGAGGTAGATTTGATAGAAGTTAGGCTTGCCTCAATCCGTAATCTTTTCTTGAGCATCCAAGATCCAATGGTCACTTGTCCAAGAAAAGCATTAGGCACTTCCATCTTGGAGGTGTAATAGGCTTGGTCCGCATAATAAAAATCCCGCTCAGCCTCGGTAGTGCCCCTATGCAAGTAGGAGTACGATGCCCTGAAGTAAGGACCTTTATCCAATTCGTATTTACCAATGGCTCTGATGCCCAATTCATTGGCTCCAAAACCTAGGCTAAAGGGCATGTAATCTGATAAATAATTGGAGGCCGGCGTACTGTAACTCAGGTTGGAAAACCCAGTCAACTTGCCTTTGCCTATGGATTTTTCAAGAAGCAAAGCCTTCACGGATATCCCAAAATCTTGGATTCCTTGTACTCCAGTGAGTTGCCCCGCAGAAGCGCTTGTTTTCACATAGGGAAGGCTCAGGATTACATTGACCTTATCGGTAATTCCCCCTACAATCATGGGCATGCCCATCTGTCTCGTGAAGGTTCCAATGTTCTGATTCACTCGAATCGTGGAGCCCTCCCAATACCGGTCCCAGGTGACCTGCTCGTATTGTAGAGCGATGCAAATCTCCCCTTTGGGCATCATTAGCCCATCCAAGGGAGTTTGCGCTTGCGCTATCGTGAGGATCCCCAAACTTGCACAAAGCAAGCCTAGGAATCTGAAATAATTCTTCATCGCTAGTAAGTGTTAAGTAAAGAAAAAGGAGAATGCGCAGATCCATTCAGGAATTTTCCCTTGAATTGGAACTACGTCTCGAAAGTTTGAACCCAAAAGCAAGATCTTACTTGACGATGCTGGGCCAAAGAAAAAATTAACTGCGCTGGGGAGGGGGACCGTCTAGCGTGAAACTAGGACTCAAATACGTTGAAAAAATAAACCCTATTTCTGTAGTAAACTTCGGGGCACTTATCCCTTCAAAGGAAAGTAGTCCAGTGCCTAGGTAATCTTTTGCAAATTGCATTCCCAAATTGCTCGCCTCCTGATCTTGAGGAAGCTGATCTTCCGCAAGGGCAGAAATCCATTTTTTCACCGTTACATCCAGGACTTTTCTAGCGGTATCGGGGACATAGACCACCTGCAAGGTATCGTTTTGGTAACGCTGCTTGATGGCTCGGTAATAGTTACCCTCCAATTCAAAACGCGTGTTAGTTGCTTGAAATTCCTCCTGATTGGCCAGGTAAGGGGCAATCAAGGGTATTTCCAGAATTTGCTCTTCCAGCTGTACTTGCTGCTCCCCATAGATTTGATTCATCCAATTTCGCTCTAAGGATACATTGGCGGAGAGGTACACCGCATAGTATCCAAAGTGAAAGAGGACAAAGCAAAAAAGAAGCGCTATGGCAACTGCGTTTTTCAATTCAGAGAATGTTTAACCAAAAATTGAAAGAAATGCGGTGAAAAACAACACCAAACCACAAGTTTCTCTCGAAAGGAGACCTATCCCATCATTTGTAACCCCAAACTCAATCCCAAAAATAGCAGAGTGGCAATGCCATACACCTGAATGACCTTCAGGCGATTGAACCGGTCCAAATACCAGAGCACGAGCACAGGACGGATGAGGCCCAGGATGAGCAACAACCCAGATCCAATTCCCAACCCAAAGGAAAGCAAATGAAGTACTTCAAGCATGGCCTAAAACTAAAAAAGGAACAGCGAATGCCGTTCCTTTTTGAATATACTTTTTGAAAACTTATTTCTTACGCTTGATTTCACGCATTTCGTATCCCTCAATGGTGTCGTCAATCTGAATGTTGTTGAAGTTCTTGATTGAAATACCACATTCGTAACCGGCCTTCACTTCAGCTACATCGTCTTTGAAGCGCTTCAGCTGATCGATTTCTCCTTCATGAATCACGATACCATCACGGATGATACGAATCTTGTTCTTTCTAGTGATGAATCCGTCGGTAACGTACGAACCGGCAACGGTACCCACTTTCGTGATTTTAAACACTTCACGAACGGTGATATTTCCGGTGATGACTTCTTCAAATTCAGGCTCAAGCATCCCTTCAATCGCGTCCTTGATTTGGTTGATCGCGTCGTAGATGATGGAGTAGTGTCTGATTTCGATTTCTTCTTGCTCGGCAAGTTTCTTCGCATTGGAAGAAGGTCGTACCTGGAATCCAATGATAATCGCATCCGAAGCAGAAGCCAAGAGCACATCGGATTCGGAAATCTGACCCACGCCCTTGTGGATGATACTTACCTTCACCTCATCCTTAGAAAGTTTGAGCAAGGAATCGGAAAGCGCTTCCACGGAACCATCCACGTCACCCTTGATGATGATGTTGAGTTCCTTGAAACTTCCAATCGCCAATCGACGACCGATTTCATCCAAGGTGATGTGTTTCTTGGTACGCAAACTTTGTTCGCGCTGGATTTGCTCTCTTGAGTTGGCGATTTCTCGTGCTTCTCGTTCGGTATCGTATACTTTGATCGTATCTCCCGCTTGAGGAGCACCACTCAATCCAAGCATCAAAACTGGGGTAGAGGGTCCCGCTTCCTTCAATTTTTTCCCTTTGTGATCAAACATGGCCTTCACACGTCCGTAATGCTGACCTGCAAGCATTACGTCTCCAATACTTAAAGTACCTGCTTGAATCATGATCGTGGACACATAGCCGCGACCCTTATCCAAAGATGCTTCAATGACCGTTCCTACGGCATTTTTATTTGGGTTGGCCTTCAATTCCAAAATTTCGGATTCAAGAAGAACCTTTTCTAGGAGCTCATCCACGCCCTGACCTGTCTTGGCAGAGATTTCTTGAGATTGGTATTTACCACCCCAATCTTCTACCAGCAAGTTCATGTTGGCCAACTCTTCCTTGATTTTTTCAGGACGAGCATTGGGCTTATCCACCTTGTTGATGGCAAAAATCATCGGTACACCCGCTACTTGGGCATGGTTGATGGCTTCCTTCGTTTGCGGCATGATGCTATCGTCCGCTGCAATCACAATGATGGCCACGTCGGTAATCTTCGCACCACGAGCACGCATCGCTGTAAAGGCTTCGTGACCTGGTGTATCTAGGAAGGCAATTTTATGGCCTGTCTTGGTCATTACATCGTATGCTCCGATGTGCTGGGTGATCCCTCCAGCTTCTGCTGCGGTCACCTTCGACATGCGGATAAAATCAAGTAAGGATGTTTTTCCGTGATCGACGTGACCCATGATTGTCACAATCGGTGCACGCTCTTCCAATTCCTCTTCTGTATCCTCCACATCTTCTTCCAACTCATCTTCAATGGACTTGGTAAACTCCACGTCAAAACCAAACTCATCGGCAATGATGGTGATGGCTTCCGCATCCAGACGCTGGTTGATGGAAACAAACATCCCAAGGGATAGACAAGCAGAAATGATTTGGTTGACCGATACATCCAAAAGTGCAGCCAAATCATTGGCCGAGATGAATTCGGTAACCTTTAAGATTTTTAGTTCATCTCCTTCGGATTCTACCTCACGGTCACGCTCGGCACGCTTATCACGTCTTGACTTCGTCTTTCCTCCTGGCTTATTGCCTTGAAGTCTCGCCAAAGTCTGCTTGATCTGATCTTGGATTTCTTTTGGAGTAGGCTCTGCCTTTTGCATGCGCTGCTGTGGGCTACCGCCTGGACGCTGTGGTTGTCCTCCAGGTTTATTAGGTTGCCCCGGTCTTGGTCCTCGCTGATCTGGAGGACGATTTGCTCCTCCTTGAGTCTGGCCTCCACCTGCAGGATTAGGTGCTCCTGGTTTGCTGTCGATTCGTTTTCTAGGACGTTTTTTGTCCTTTCCACGCTCATCAGAAGAAGCAACTGGCCCTCCTTTTTTCTTATTCTTATCAACAGGAAGTTCAATCTTTCCGAGTACAGTTAACCCTTTGAGGGAATCTGCTTTTGCAGAAATTAGTTCTTCTGGCACAACTTCAACTGTTGCTGGAGCAGCAGGCTGAGTTTCCACTACTTTAGGAACTGGTGCAGGTTCTGGCTTAGCAGGTACTACAGGAGCAGGGGGTGCCACTGGTTCAGGTTTCTTCTCCTCTTGCTTGGGCGCGGGACTTGGTTTCGGCTGAGGTGCTGGAGGGGGCGTTGGCGCAGGCTTTTTGTCAAGATCGACCTTGCCTAATACTTTAATCCCTTCCAATTTGGGGGCTTCAGAAGTTATTTTTTCCACCACTGGCTCTGGGGCTTTTGTCACAGGCGCAGGTGCTGGAGTCGGCTCAACTACCTTTTCCGGCTTTGGTAGCTCTTGCTCCAAAGGCTCATGACGCTTTCCAATGGAAAGGTGGGACGCCTCTTCTTTTTCAAGAGCAGAGGACTTGAATTCCTTTTCAAGCATGGATACTTGATCCAAGGTGATTTTGGAATTGGGATTGTTCTCCACCTCATAGCCCTTTTTAGCCAAGGACTCAACGATGGTTGCCGTACCCACGTTGAGCTTTCTGGCTATTTGGCCTAATCGCATCATTTTTTCTTCTGACATAAGCAAAAACCTCTTTCGAAATCTTAAGTAAAATTAGGGTAATCTTTGGGGTTAAGCCCCTTATTGGTCAA
>CANGYY010000061.1 GCA_947458585.1 Cyclobacteriaceae bacterium
ATCTATCCGAAGCTTACGCAACCAACGAGAGCGAGTTCCCATCTCTGAATGGGTAGCAAGTGGAGAATTGTTGAATAAGTCCACCGTCACACGCGTCAATCCATTTCCAATTGCCTCTGTTTTGAGGTTGTGGAATTCCAATTTGGGCTGCATTCCAGCCAGCTTGAGGATAAAATCCGTGTGCTGCTTGGCAATTTCTCCTACTTTTTCATAGGGAGGATTGACCATCACAAAAGGCTTGATGCCCCCAACTTCTACCTGATGATTTGGAAAATCGGGATGCTTTACTGCAGTCCAGGGCACGAAGGAATCCTGCTTGAGTGAATCCGACCAGGCTAGGAAATTGGCTTCTGCATTGGTTTTTCCTTTGTATTCTGGGTTCCAGTAGCCTGGAGTGGAGAAGCTGTAACGGGCAAAATGGAAATAGGCCCATTGGAAAAAGTCTCCATCTGTACCTTGATTGGTTTGTTGGAAAGCCTTCGCGGGGATGGTTTTGTTGTATACATCCGACACCATGGCTTGGGTGCTTTGGTCTTTTTCCAAAATCGACGTGACTATTCGCTTGCGCGCATCTCCTGCCGAATACTTCAGGGGAGTACTCAGGTTGTTGGCTGGGGAAAAGGTCACAAAAGCAAAAATATTCCACTGCTCAAAGAGGTAGTCCAACAGGGCTCTACTCTCGAGTTGAGACACCGCAATGTCTCCTGCGAGGGGCTCAAATACGGGAAACTTATAGGTCAAAGACTTGTTGAAGGCAATGCCCTCAGTGAGGTCTTCTGCAAACTTGCCGTCCTTATCGCTATCCACACTTTCCTTAAAGACCCTGTATTTTCCAGCTTCTCCTTTGGATCGGTCTGCTTTTACCAAGACGCGGGCATCTTCTTTGGAAGTCGTCCAGTCCCCCATAGGGTCTGAGACACGCATCCAGGTAATCATCCCATCCCCATTCAGGTCACTGTAGCCATTGTCTCCTGCCACCCCATCTCGGTCATGATCTATGGCAACGGCATTGCCACGGCGCTCGTACTTCAAGGCAGCATGGTACTGCGCATAGGCATCTGGAGAAAGGTTGGGAAACACATAAAACGTAGTGGTTTCAAGCGCCTTGGCGTTTTCCCCAACGAGCTTTTCAGCAAACTGAAGTGCCAATTCCGCACTGAGGACATGGTATCCTTCGACGCCGCCAACTACTGCAATCGCGGGCTTCTGGTCTTTGTTTCCAGTACCGATTTTCAGCGCATATATTTCCTTACCGCCAGCGGTCTTGGTCAGCGTCTTTAACTCTACTGCTGGATTAGCACTGAGTTTTTGGATGCGTTGTGTGGTTTGACTGAGCGTAGGATAGTCGCTTTGGGCAAGAGCCTTGCCACAAAACGTCGTTGCCAGCAACAGTCCAAAAAAGAGGTGTTTTCTCATATTGGGTCGTGTTTTCGAATGTATTCAGAGAGTAAATGAAGGGAAAGTTTAGGAAAAAAATGGGAATTTGAGTGGAGAGTTTTTCTTATTCTCTAAAATGGAGGTGGAAGGAAGGGGTAGAGGATGAATGGTGACGGAGAAAAAGGAAATTGCTCCTTTGACAAAAAATGACGTATTTCAAGCATTATTCTTGTTGCCATGTATCAAAAACTTGCCCTCGCCATTGCCTTTTCTCCACGTATGGAGGCCTTAATTGCTGAAGCCCGAAAATTGATTCAAATTTTTGAAGGGGAATTGATTTTGATCCATGTTGGAACCAAGACTCCGGAATTGGAAGCGCAATTGGCAGAAGTGCTTTCTCGACAATGCGGGGATCTCCACCGCATCAAAACCATCTGGAAGGAAGGCAAACCCGCGAAGACCATTCTGAAAACCTGCGAGGAAGAAGGGGTAGATTTGTTGGTCTTGGGAGCTTTAAAAAAAGAAGGTTTGCTTACCTATTATGTAGGTTCAGTTGCCAGAAAAGTGATCCGCAAATCCAAATGCTCCGTATTGACTTTGATTGATCCCAAAATTGAAACCACCCATTTTTCAAAGGTGGTGATCAATGGGACCGAATTGGAAATAACGCCACGCGTGATTGCAAGAGGACTAAAATTCTGTCAAGCCGAACAATCCAGCCAGGTGCATATTCTGAATGAAATCAAGATGTATGGCTTCCAGATGGCCACGGCAGCAGAAGGTACAGAAACAGAGGTGGCCAATACCCGACGCAAATTGGTGCAAGAAGAGATCAATTATGTGCAAGGAATCTTGGACGGCCTCGAACCAACCAATCTCAAAATCAACATCAAAGTGACTGCTGGGAAATGGGCCGTAGAATTGGTCCGATTTTGTGAATCGATTGAGTCCGACCTGTTGATTATGGGTGTCGACCAAGGATTTTCATTTATTGACCGGATTTTTCCTCATGACATCGAGGACGTATTGATCGAGTTGCCCTGTAATCTATTAATCGTCAAATAAGCAAGCAATGGAAAAACTAACCCACAATGAGGTAGTAATGCTATTGCTTCAACTTGCTACCATGCTCGTTTTGGCACGAGTTTTAGCAGAAGTTGCACGGAAATTCAAGCAGCCTGCCGTCGTAGGAGAAATTCTAGCTGGAATTTTACTTGGTCCCACCATTCTGGGGACTTTTTTCCCTGAAGGCTTTGAATTTCTATTTCGATCCTACCCGATGAGCAATATTGCTTTGGCAGGATATTCTCAAGTTGCAGTAGTCTTGCTACTTTTTATTGCAGGCCTTGAAGTCGACTTAAAATTGGTTTTTTCTCAAGGGAAAAAAGCGCTCAACATAAGTTTCTATGGGCTAGTCATTCCCTTTGCTTTTGGCTTTACAGCGCCCTTTTTCTTTGCTGAATTTTTTGGATTTTCCGAAGGAGACAAACTCCTCTTTTCCCTATTTATGGGTACGGCCATGGCCATCAGTGCCTTACCAGTCATCGTGCGAACCTTGATGGATTTGAACCTTTTTAAAAGTAGAATGGGGATGATGATCGTGTCGGCAGCCATGGTGGATGACATTATTGGTTGGATGATCTTCTCGGTTATTTTGAGTTTTATGGGAAAGGAAGCTGGGGGAATAGGTATTGGATATACTGTCCTACTTACGGTTGGATTTACTGCATTCATGGTGACGGTGGGCAAGTCGCTGATCAACCGGGTGCTGCCATGGATCAACAAACGATTGGCCTGGCCAGGTGGAATTATTTCCCTTTCGCTAGCGGCTTGCTTTTTTGCCGCAGCATTTACTGAATTCATTGGCTTACATGCCATTTTTGGTGCCTTTATTATCGGTATTGCCATCGGTGATTCGGAGCACATGACCGAAAGAGCAAAGGAAATCATCCATCAATTTGTGAATAACATTTTTGCTCCTGTGTTTTTTGTGGCTATTGGGTTGAAGGTAAACTTCATTGCCAATTTTGACCCCTTGCTGGTGCTCGTCGTTATTTTGGTAGCCTATGCGGGTAAGGTCATCGGCTGCGGTTTTGGCGCCCTTCAAGGTAAATTGGACAAATATGAAGCCTTGGCCATCGGCTTTGGGATGAATGCACGTGGAGCCATGGAGATCATTTTAGGCTTGATTGCCCTCGAAAATGGGCTGATTACCGAAAAACTCTTTGTAGCCTTGGTGGTCATGGCATTGGTCACTTCCATGACTTCGGGGCCTTTGATGCGATGGGCCATGAACAAGCGAAAAGGACAAGAAGTCGAAGTTTAGAATTAGTTGTTCTTTGGGTTTTTCTTTCTGCAATGAAAAACTTCCCTCAGAATAATTGAACAAAGGGACTATTTTTGGGCTTTTCTAGGGAAATACATCGATTTATGTCTACAAGTCAAGCAAAAATAGGAGTCTTATTGGTCAATTTGGGTACCCCTGACAGCACCAAAACAGGGGATGTGCGCAAGTATTTGCGGGAATTTTTGATGGATGGGCGCGTGATTGACTTTCCATTTATCCCCCGATGGATGCTGGTCAACCTGATTATTGCCCCCTTCCGTGCTCCCAAATCCGCTGGGGAATACCGCAAACTCTGGACCGAGCGAGGCTCCCCGCTTTTATTCCATACTCAGGACTTGAAAGATAAGCTCGTTCAGAAGCTTGATCCCAAAAAATACCTGGTGGCCATGGCCATGCGCTACCAGAATCCAAGCATTGAAAAGGGCTTGGAAGAGCTTATGAAAGCCAATGTGAAGAAAATCATTGTGCTTCCCCTATTTCCTCAATATGCTTCTGCCACCAATGGATCCGTCATAGACCGGATCATGGAAATCGCCCGCGGCTGGCAGATTATCCCGGAGATAAACTTTATCAGCAACTATGTGGACCATCCCCTCTTTTTGGAAGCTTGGACTGAATTGGGACGTGAGGCGATGCAAAAGCACGAGTATGACCGATTTCTTTTTTCTTACCATGGCCTCCCCGAACGGCAAATCCGAAAAGGGAGCGTGGATGGGCACTGCAAGCTAGGTACCTGCTGCGCTGCCTATGGACTTAAAAATCAGTTTTGCTACCGAGCCCAATGCTTCCAGACTACCCGACTCGTAGCAGAGAAACTGGGTCTTCCTGAAGATAAAGTGATGACTTGCTTCCAATCCCGACTGGGAAAAGATCCTTGGATCAAACCCTATACGGAGGACACCATCAAGGAACTGGCCAAAGAAGGAGTAAAAAAAGTACTCGTTTTCTCCCCGGCCTTTGTGGCAGACTGCTTGGAAACTACCGTGGAAGTAGGCGAAGAGTACAAGGAACAGTTTGAGGAACTCGGCGGCGAGCATTGGGATCTTGTGCCCAGCCTGAACTCCAACGATACTTGGGTGAGGTGTGTGGAGGATTTGATTTTATCGAGAAGCTAGAGCCAAGAAGCAAGAAACAAGAGCCGAGAACCAAGAAACCTTCCTGGCGGCAGGCAGGCGAGACTAAAGGCTGCTGGGCTAAAATGCCTGCTAATGACTTAAAGTTAGTTTTCACCACTTCAACATTCAGAATTGGGCGTTCGGTGTTCGACATTAGCTTTAAATTCCGTACTTCGTATCTCGTATTTCGTATTCAAAACCTCCCTTGTCCAAACCCTCCTCCAAAGCCTTTCTTATCCTCGGTGTGATCCTGATCTCGATCAACCTCCGCACCTCCATTGCTTCGGTAGGACCATTGATTCCGTTTATTCGGGAAGATCTGGGGATATCCAATGGTGAGGCTGGATTTTTGACGACGCTTAGTCTGATTACTTTTGCCATTTTTTCCTTGTTTGCTCCTAGCATTGGGAAGAAGCTGGGCCTAGGAAAAGCTATATTCCTTGGAATACTCCTGCTTGCAATAGGCGTAGTCATTCGGGTACAAGGGGGGATAACCTTACTTTACCTGGGTACCGCCTTGACTGGAATAGGAATTGTAACTGCCAATGTGCTAATGATTCCCTTTTTTAAATCCAGAATCCCAGAAAAAATCGGACTGATGACCGCCCTACTCTCGACGGGAATGTCCTTATTTGCTGCCATTGCTTCGGGAATTAGTGTACCCCTAGCAGAAGGGCTTGGCTGGGGATGGAGAGGGGCACTCCTTTCCTGGGTGGGCTTGATGGCCCTGGCGCTTATCGCCTGGATTCCACAGCTATCTCCTCCCAAATCCGAGGGCAATGCTGAGCAGCTTGCAGGAAAAAATGTATGGAAATCCCGACTCGCCTGGCAGGTAACTGGATTTATGGGGTCCCAATCCGTCATGTACTTCACGATGATCACCTGGCTGCCTGACCTGCTGATCGCTCGAGGGATGACTCCGGTTAATGCGGGAATGGCGCTTTTCTACATGCAATTGATCTCTTTGATCGGCACTTTCTTTGCCCCCAACCTGCTGCTACGCCTGAAGCAGCAATCCGGTGTTATTATCGCAGTAGGAATTGGGTACCTCATCGGCTATGGCGCACTATTTATTCACCACGAGCTGCTTACTTTTGCAGCCATGACGGTGATCGGAATCGGTAGTGGAGCAAGCTTGAGCATCGCCTACACCTTAATTTCTATGCGTACGGCAGAGGCCTTGACCACCTCTCGACTTTCTGGAATGGTGCAGTCCGCAGGGTATATTTTAGCCGCCTTAGGACCCCTGTTTTTTGGCATTTGTTTGGATGTATTTGGCAACTGGAATCTGCTGATTTGGATTCTCTTAGCCATGACCTTGCAATTTTTGATTTTGGGTATCCCTGCAGGCAGAGACCAAAAAATCTAAATTCTAAGTCCATTTATTGGTTGGCTCCGCCAATAAAGCGGTATTTTTGCAGGACCTTCTTCAATTCCTATGCAAGACTTTCTTCAATCTTTGGGTATATCCAACGAGCTGCTCAACTACCTGCTGATGCCGCTCTTGATTTTTGTGGCTCGGGTATCCGATGTCTCCATCAATACGCTGCGCTTCATGTTTATGATGAATGGCAAGAAAAACATTGTTCCTATCCTGGGATTTTTTGAGGCCTTGATTTGGCTTTTGGCCATCGGGCAAATTTTTCAAAATGTGGACAACCCCCTTTCTTACCTAGCCTATGCGGGCGGCTTTGCCACAGGAACTTATGTAGGCATGACCTTGGATGAAAAATTGGCTTTGGGCCGGGTTTTGGTACGGGTAATCACACCCAAGCCCATGCCTACCCTCTTGGAATTTATGAAGGAAAATAACTACCGCTTCACCAATGTAGGGGGCGAGGGGCGCTACGGAAAAGTCAACCTTTTATTTACCGTGATGAAACGAGACCAACTCCAAGAGTTTATCGCCATGGTAAAAGCAACGGATGAAAAGGCATTCTATACCATCGAAAGTGTGAAGCGCGTCTCAGAAGAAGAGTTGAACATCATGGAGGACAAGCCACGTTTTCGCTCCAAATTTTTCAGCCGAGCCCGTACCTAATGGCAAACAGCTGGTTTCAATTTCAACAATTTCGCATACAGCAAGACCGCTGTGCCATGAAAATCAGTACCGATGCGGTTTTGCTCGGAACCCTGGCACAATGCAACTCTCCCAAGCAGATCCTGGACATTGGGACGGGAACCGGTGTGATTGCCCTGATGCTGGCCCAACGCTTCCCCGAAGCCCAGGTTACTGCGCTAGAAATTGATCCAGAGGCGGCTGCACAGGCTGCTGAAAATTTTAAGGAAAGCCCATTTGCTGACCGATTGGAACTCATCCCAACTGCCCTCCAAGATTTTTCGACAGGCGCTTCCTTTGATTTGATTGTCAGCAATCCTCCCTATTTTCCAGATCACCTCAAGTCCAGTGACCCCAAACGGAACCTAGCCCTGCATACGGATAGCTTATCTTTTGAAGCCTTACTTTCTCATGCATGCCCAATGCTTTCACCTTCTGGGCAGTTTTGGGTAATCTTGCCTCCACGACAGATGGAGGATTTCTGCAAGTTGGCTGAAGATGTTTTGCTCTACCCCAATTCCAAATTCCAGATCCAGGATGCTCCCTCCAAACCGGTTCACCGAGAACTTGTGTCCTTTTCAAAAACCAATAACCTTACTTCAATCCAGACCCGCATCTGCTGTCTGAAAAATGAGGGCGGAACCTATACGGATGACTACCAGCAACTGATCTCCGGATTTTTGTTGGGTTTTTAATCAAAAAAGCATAAGATTCTCCTTTAGCGGGCAAATAGTCAATTCAACGGAATTGTATTCTCTGGGTATTGCTGTAGTTTTGTTATTCGACAATTCCCACTTTCGATGCAACTGCTACGAACTTCAATCCTCTTTTTCATTCTTTTGGCATTTTGGTCCTGTACTCAAGAGGACGAAACTCCTATCCTTGTCTCCACGGAAGAAGTATTGTTTGTAGGGGGGGATAAAATCCGAGTTTCTGGCCGCCTGCTTGCCAATCGGGAAGTGCTAGCTGAAGACCATGGATTTGAGTTTTCCACTCAGTCCTCCTTTGCAAATCCAATCATCGTTTCCCTTGGAGAAAAAAATCAACCTGGCCGATTTATTGGTGAAAAAAACGGATTTAAACTGAGCCAAACCTATTTTGTAAAAGCTTTTGCTACGATCAATGGAAAGCGCCTCGAAGGAAAAGTCATTGAATTGAGCACCTTGAGTCCGGCAGTGACCAGCTTTGCGCCCAGTTACGGGGTGGTAGGACAAGAACTAGTCATTCAAGGCAAAAATTTCCCGGAAGGAACCAAGGTGTTTTTTGGCAATCAAGAAGCCCAGGTGCTTCAAAATGTCTTTGAATCTAAGCTTACTGTAAAAATTCCCGCCCCCACGGGACAGATTGTCGTTCCCATTAAGTTGCGCGTTCAAGATAGAGAAATAACCCTCTCGACACCATTTGAGTATCAGGCAGGGAAGTATACCAAAGTTTCTGATTTTCCTGGTAATCTTCGAATTTACGACAACAGCTACTTTTCGAATGCTACTGGGTTTTATGTGGGATTGGGGAAAATCAAACTGGGGGATAACTACGCTGGATTTCAGCGCTTCAATCCTGCTACAGGTACTTGGACGGAGGTTAACTTTCCGGGAAATAAACGTCGATTTGCATTCGCCACTGCCAACTACTTAGGGGGTGGTGCAATAGAGACCTCTCGAGATGTATTCCAATTCGACCGCAGTTTCTGGAAAATCAATGGAAGCAATTTCGAGCGATTGGGTGACCTTCCCTTCAACACCAGAGATGCAATGGCAGTGGAGTGGAACTCCAAATTATTTTTATTTGGTGGACTTGATGCCGCTTCATTCTTAGTTCGAATGTACGACCCGCAACAAGCAAAATGGGTAAACATGCAAAATGCTCCCTTTCTATTGGGTCGCATTGGAGCAGTCTTTACCTGGGAAAATAGAATTTTTGTTTTATCAAATATTGGGCAATTGTGGGAGTATGAACCAAATCAAGATAGGTGGCAATTGCGCACTACCTATCCTGGAAAAACTGGTTTTGGGCACCCTGTAGCTGAAGTAATCGGCAATAAAGCATACCTCGGCCTGTACAGAGCTACTCAAGAACTTTGGGAACTCGATCTTGAAACCTTGAAGTGGAAAACAAAAAATCAAATCATTGGTCTGCCTCAAAGCATTACCAGCGGTCATTTTCAACACAATGGTTCGATTTATTTCCTTCGCACTCCTGAAGAACCCATCATTGGATCCTTAACCATGGAGTTGTATAAATTTGACCCAGACGCGATCTAAGCCTATTCCCATGAAAAAAATATACTTGCTTGTCTTTTTGTTTTTTGGGCTTACAGCCGCCGTATGGGCCCAAACTCCCGCTGTAAAGCGAGAAGTGATTGGACGAGATATCGGCCAACTGAAAGGGATCAAACTTTCGGGACGAATCACTGATGAAATCACCGGAGAGGCACTTGTGGGTGCCACTGTCCGGATTCCCGAACTGGACCTGACCCGCATCACGGATGATAATGGAAGTTTTGAACTCGAAGTCTCCCGAGCAGAATACACGCTGGAGTTTCGGTATGTAGGCTACGAAACCAAGATTTACCCCATCACTGCAGTAGGAGATGGAAGGCTTACAATCAAGATGCTCCAAGAGGATTTCACGCTCGACGACGTGGTCATCTATGGGAGCGACCCCGAGAAAAATATCCGTTCCACCAACATGGGCGCCGTCACGCTAAGTGTCAATACCATGAAGGAACTTCCTCCTTTTATGGGAGAAATCGACATTGTGCGCTCCTTGGCCACGCTTCCCGGCGTAAGCCAGGTGGGTGAAGCTTCCTCAGGACTCAATGTACGAGGCGGTGGCGTAGATCAAAACCTCATCCAATTCGCTGGAGCTCCCATCTACAATCCTTCGCATATGTTTGGATTGTTCACGGCCTTCAACCCCGATATGGTGAATGACGTGACCCTCTACAAAGCCGTAGTTCCTGCCCGATTTGGAGGTAGAAGTTCGGCCATCCTAGATATCCTTCCCAAAGCGGGTAGTGTAGAAAAGTTTGGAGGTGATCTCATGCTCAGCAACTTCTCCGGAAAGCTTTCGCTCAATGGCCCACTCATCAAGGACAAGGTATCTATCCTCGGAGGATTTCGAATCTCCTACATCAATTGGCTCCTCAAATCCCTAAGCAATACCACACTCAACAACTCCAATGCTGATTTTTACGATGGCAATGTGGTGATTAGTGCCCCAATTTCTGAAAACAACGAGTTTACCTACAGCTATTACACCAGCTACGATGACTTTGCCTTTGCCTCCGATACCACCATTTCCTGGCAAAACAATGCCCACTCCTTGCAATGGAAAAGTAAACTGAGTGAAAAACTCAAAATGGAGACCGTTGGCTTTTACTCCCTCTACGAATATGGAATTTTCAACCAGTCAGGGCTCAACAATTTTGAAATCAATTCGGATATCAAGGATTTGGGGGGGAGAACCTTCCTCAACTATACGGTAAGCCCCACTCAGTCATTTACCATCGGAGCCGAATACAAGCAAGTGGCCATCCAGCCGGGTGAACTAGTTCCAACCGGAACTACGGAAGATGTGCTCCCCAAAAAGGTGCAAAATGAAGCGGGTCGGGAAATGGCCGCCCACTTCCAGCATGAGTTAGAAATCGGGGAAAAAATAGGCCTATCCTATGGTCTCCGCTATGACCTTTACCAATATCTAGGAGCTCGCACGGTACGGACCTATCAAGAAGGCACCCCAGTCTCAGATGGTTCTGCCATCGGGGAAACCAATTATGGAGAAAACGAACTGATACAAACTTACGATGGGCTAGCACCACGGGCTTCCTTTCGCTATTCCTTCAGCAAGGCCAGCTCGGTGAAGTTGGGATACAACAAAATGTATCAGTTTATCCACCTCATCTCCAACACCGCTACCATCGCTCCATCGGATGTGTGGAAATTGAGTGATGGCTTTTTGAAGCCCCAAATTGCGGATCAATTCTCCCTTGGCTACTACAACAATTTCAAAGGGAACATCTTTGAGACCTCGGTAGAAGTCTACTACAAAGACCTTCAAAACGTCGTGGAATACAAGGATGGTGCAAATCTGATTTTACAAAATCACCTCGAAACCGAACTCATCCCTGCCCAAGGGCAGTCCTATGGATTGGAACTTTACGTCAAGAAAAATCTTGGTACGCTTACCGGATGGATTTCCTACACCTATTCCAGATCCCTGAGACGCGTGATTACTCCATTTGAGGAGGAAAACATCAACAATGGTGCTTGGTATGCCTCCAACTTTGATAAGCCGCATGACCTGACCCTCATTGGAAATTACAAGGTGAGTACCAATACCTCCATTTCGGCCACCTTTGCCTACAGTACGGGTAGGCCTGTCACCTTCCCAGAAGCAAAGTTTGATTTTTCAGGAAATAACTTAGCCTACTTTAAGGACCGAAACCAGCAACGGCTTCCGGACTTCCACCGGCTTGATTTTTCAGTCAATTTCAAGTTAAATGGGGAAGGAAAGTTCTTTGATGGGGATTGGACTTTCTCCGTGCTCAATCTGTATGGACGAAAAAATCCATTTTCCATCTTCTTTGACGATGCACCCCAACAACCTCCACAGGCCTTTCGTTTGGCCCTATTGGGAATTCCTCTTCCAAGTTTAAGTTACGCCATTAGCTTCTAAGCCATGTTGAAAAGACTAGTATACCTACTCCTACTCCTTCCGATGGCCTGTGTAGAACCCTACGAGGTCGAAGTGCCTGAGGGCGAGCAACTCTTGACCGTGGAAGGCATCATTTCTACAGGTCCAGGCCCACATGCGATCACGCTCACGAGAAGTGCTACTTACGGAAGTATTTTTGAAGGACTCATCCGTCCAGTATCCTTGGCTACGGTGGTCGTAAGGGACAACGAGGGAAATGTAACTTTCCTAATTGAAGGTGCCGACGGCTTGAAAGGATCTTATTTTACGCCTGCAAATTTCCGAGCTCAAGTAGGTAAATCCTACACCTTACAAATTCGAACCGCTGAAGGCAAAGTATATACCTCCACTCCAGAGCGAGTTACTGCTGTACCCGCTATCCAGTCGCTGGAGATCCGCAACGTAACCATCCCTACCGAAGAAAGTAGTGTTCCCAAATCAGGGATTCAATTGATTGCAGGCTTGAAAGATCCTGCAGATGAAAACAATTTCTATTATTGGAAAAATGGACAAGCGGTCTACATTTTAGAGACACGTCCGGATTTATTTACCCCACGACCAACAACTGCAAACCCAAACCGAACCCCTCAGCCCAAGGATTGCTGTGTACAATGCTACCGCTATGAAGCCGGGAATAACCAGAGTTTATTCGTAGTCAATGACGACAGTTTCAATGGGCTAAACACAAAAATTCCAGCCTCATTCATCGCAGACGATGGCTTCAGATTTGTCAATAAATTCCGAATGGACTTGAAGCAATACAGCATCTCCCAGGGTGCGTATCGGTACTTGCGTTTGGTGAAGCAACAAGCAGAAATCTCGGGTTCCATTTTTGATCCCCCACCAGCAACCCTCCGCGGAAACATGCTTAGCCTGGACAATCCAGACGAGGTGGTGCTCGGGTACTTTATGGCTGGAGGCGAAACCTCCCGTCGAATCTATGTGGATAAAAGTGACTTGACTTTCAAGCAAAACCGAGCGATCATTCAAGACGATTGCCGCGTCATATCGGGAGCATTTATCGATCCCCCTGCCGACTGGAAACCTTAAAAACGAAAAAAGACCAACTAGCCAGTTGGTCTTTTTCTTTTCTGCTCAATTTACCGGTAACAACAGAATGAAGGTGAAATTTGAAGTTCCCTACAATGGGCGGTGAACCGTGGACCGTGGACGATTTTCTTTAAAGAATCAATCCACCACCCGCTCCTCAAAGCGAATTCCTTCTTTTTCCAAGGCCCCCAAAATCGGGAGGTACAATTCCGGAACTACAGGAAGTTGTAGGCCGCGCAGGGAAATTCTCCCTTTCAAAAAGAGATCTACGGCAATGGCCAGCGGAAGCCCCACTGTCCTAGCCATGGCAGTATACACCCCATCTTGACCTTCTTCGACCAAACTGGAGATCACCTTTTTTATTCCCGTTTGGGTTTGAATCTCAAACTGATGTTGCATCACAATCAGGTCTCGGTCGGCTGGCTGAAGTGCCCATTGTTCCTCTAGAATCGCCTGAAGCAGTTGTGCTGGGCTACCCTCCGTTTTTGGTAGCGATTTAGACTCAAAAAATCCAAGCCACTGCAACTTTTCAAAGGTGGGAAAATCCAGGTCAGGAATCAGTTCCGCCAATTTCTCCTCTACCGAGAGCTGATCAGACCAAGGAAGGAAGGTGTTGAAAAACTGCCGGTAAGTGCTGCCAGATGGAAGTTGCACTGATGCAGTATCGTCTGTCATCCCTAGCTGCACAAATACATCCCAGGCCTTGCAGAAGCCTGCCCGCCGAAGGGTGCCTCGAAGAAGGGTGTCGACTTGCTCCAATCCGTAAATGGCCTGGTAGTTCAAAGAATCCCGATTGGGATAGCCGTCAAAATCACCTAGACCTGGAAAGTGGATCGTTTCTACCCGTTTAAACAACTGCTGGTAAGGCACCAATTTCACCTCCCCATGTTCTAGAAACTTAGACATCCCCTGACCTGCAAGCACTACATTGCGGGGATTCCAGGTAAACTTGTATTTCCAGGGGTTGTCCTCACTTTCAGGGGCCAGCAAGCCTCCGCAATAGGACTTGAAGGAGCGAATCACTTCTCCTCTAGATTGGGCCTCGTGAATAATTTTCAAGGCGGATAGGTGGTCAATTCCTGGGTCTAGCCCACATTCATTAAGAAAAAGAAGGCCTTTGGCTTCAATTTCCGTCCGCATGGCTCGCAACGCTTCACTTTCGTAAGAGGCAGTAAAAAAATGAACTCCCAACTTCAAGCAATGCGCTGCCAATATAGGATGCAATCCTGCCGGGAGCATGGAAATGACCACATCAGCCTGACGGATCAATTCCTGCCTGGAATCTTCTTGCTCCAAATCTACCGGTACCGCCTCTGTATGGAGGCGCCCTTTGAGTTTGGCCGCTGCCAAGGCAGGGTCTAGGTCGGCTACCAAAAGCTTTCGGGATCCATCCTCACAAGAGTCGGCCAAGTAATCAATGAGGGATGTGGCAGATTTTCCTGCTCCAAAAAGTAAAATGGTAGGCATGGGATGGGCTTTATTGCCTTAAAAATGAGCCTTTTTTTTGGTGAGAAAAAGTGAAGATTCAAGAATGAGGGAACATTTGCGTACTTTAATCGTTGGTTCTTTTCCAAACCAATACTGCTTGTGAAAAAAATTACCGATACGATTGAACTGGAAGAACTCGCCTTTTCAGAATTAAATCCTCTGGAAGCCACCTTACTTCAGCGAGCCCAAGAAATTTCCAAAAATGCCTACGCCCCCTATTCTAGTTTTCATGTGGGAGCGGCAGTAGCTCTTGATAACGGAGAAATCTACCAGTCTTCGAATCAAGAGAATGTAAGTTTCCCAGTAGGCACCTGTGCCGAACGCTTACTTCTCGGCTATGTGGGCGCCAACTTTCCCAAGCAAGTCCCACAAATGCTCGCCATCGTGGCTCAGCGCGCAGGGGAAGACAGTTGGGCGGGGGTATCCCCCTGCGGGATGTGCCGACAAGCCATCAATGAAGTAGAGAATAGGTACCAAAGCCCCATCACTATTTTGCTTTTGCAAGCCGATGGAACCGTGCTGCGCTTCCAAGGTATTCGGCATTTGCTTCCTCTCAAATTTGACGATCTCCACAGCTAAGCGTGAAAAAATCACTTCAGTTTTCCTACGAAGCACCCTATTTCCTTTCCCATCAACCCACAGGAAAGGAACAAGAAATTTGGATTGTGCTGCATGGCTATGGGCAACTGGCAGAGTTTTTTATACGGAAGTTTATTCCCTTCTCCTCCGAAAATCGACTTTTCATTGCCCCTGAGGGCACCAATCACTCCTATTTACAAGAATTCCAGGGGCGAGTAGGCGCCAATTGGATGACCAGTTACAACCGGGAAACCGCCATAGCCAACAACCATCGCTTCCTCAATCGAATGATGGAAGACCTTCTTCTGCAATTTTCTAGTTCACCAAGGATTCATCTCCTGGGCTTTTCCCAAGGGGCGGCTACCGGCACACGCTGGGCCAGTCAATGGAACGGCACACTCCATTCACTCGTGCTTTGGGGTGGTGGATTTGCACATGACTTGGTACTGAATTTGGCAAAAGAAAAATTTGCCTCCACAGAGGTGCTTCTGGTACATGGAGCCCAGGATGAGTTGATTACCGAAGAGAGTAAGCAGCGACAAGAAGTCTTGCTGCTTGAGCTGGGCAAGCCCTTGAACCTCTTGACCTTCGAGGGAGGGCATGAAATCAACCCCGCCCTGTTAGAAAAAATTATAAATCAGGGGGTTTAGGCTTATTTTTTTGCCTCGACCTTGCACAAATTGAAACAATTTGTTGAACTTTCGATGAATCGCATTTTTAAAACATCTTGAACTCCATCCATGCTTTCGCTTACTGAAAAAGAGGTAGATCTAATTGCTACCCAATTGCTTAAAGGCAATGTGTGCTTCTATCAGGTTGACAAGAAGAAAATCCACCACATGCC
>CANGYY010000062.1 GCA_947458585.1 Cyclobacteriaceae bacterium
AATAATTTGGAAGCTCCTAGGCGGTGATCGTAATCCTCCGCTTCCCACAACTGGAAACTGATCATGGACTCATTGCGAAGTGTTCCTCCACAATCGATGTATTTCTTGGTGACTTGGCCTACTTCAGTTACATGAAAATGCGCAGGAACTGCTGTTCCAGAGGGCAATAGAAAGTTGACTTCGGTCAAACTATCCAATTGAGATTTGATTTGTGAGAGTTTCATGGTAGAGATGAGGTTAAGATGTAGCGGATTGTGGATGTATTAATCACAACAAAAGTTAGTAGTCTTTGATTCGGCTAATTGCGTAAAAAAGACTTGGAAAAGGTCTTGAACAGACTTCCAGCGTTCGGTATCTAAGCAGTAATTCACTGCAGCGCCTTCAATGCTCCCGCAAATGAGGCCCAATTCCTTGAGTTCTCGGAGGTGCTGAGAAATGGTCGCCTGCGCCAAGCCCAACTCCTGTACCAAGGTCCCATTGATGCAGGACTGGGTATTGGCCAAGTATTGAAGAATGGCTACGCGTGCAGGATGCGCCAGTGCTTTTGCCAAGTCTGCCAATTCGTTCTGCGCAGGAGTAAATAAGGTAGTTTTGGATCGTCCCATAGTCAATCGTAATATTACGATATACTTGAGAAAAAGTTGTCACCGATTCAAAAATTTATCCAACTTATTTATTGGGAAGTGTTATGGTGCGTGCCAGCACCGGGGAAACAACAAAATAGCCCAGAACCTGGGAATCCCCTTTGACTACCCGAATATTGGACTCAGGATTTTGAGGTGGAGGGCTAAACAATCCTCCATCATTAAACAATAGGCTGACGAGTTGGCTGAGGTAATCAAAGGCATCTTTATTCAATCGGTAGAGTTCCATCCTTACCCGATCATTTTTCTGAAAGGCATAGCCGAGTTCCAAGCCTTCCTCAAATACTTGCAATCCAAAAGCATCGTCAAACAATAGGTAATCCTCTCGTTGATTTTTGAGCGTATCGTTTTCAATTACTCGGATGCGGTAATAGTTATTGTCTTGGAAAGGGATCTTACCATAAACCTTGACATAGTAGCCTTCGTCCCGAAATAGCCGCTTTTCTTGGTATGCCCAAGTGACCGAATCTACAGTAGGCGCCTCCAGCATAAGTCCTTCAGATTGAAATACTTGACCTTTCCAACTTACATTCAATTGGTAGGTTTCTCCAATCTTGGCACGCTCCCCAGGATTGGGACGATACGAACGGGTAGCATTCAAATAACTGAAGGTAATTTTCCTTCCTGTCGACATTTCTTTTACAAAGACTTCTGCGTCCCGAACAAGTTCCTGCTCTAGGGAATCGTAGTAGTTCTTAGACAAGGAAATTTTTACTTCATTGTAGATTCCTTGATCTGTCCAATGCCCTTCAATCACCGGAATGCGCGCATCTTTTTTGTCCAAATCGAGGAACACCTCCTCTTGACAAGAAAAACAAAAGAAAGCTACCAATACTACTATCCAGCTAGTTTTCATCAGAACTCAAAGTTGTAGGTGATGGAAGGCAAAAAGGTAAACAGGTACGTCATCACGACTCCTGGACGGGCCGACACTACTTTTCCATCCGAAGGGTTGTAGTTGATGTCATTGTTGTACACCATTCGGAAGTCATAGGAAAATGGGTTTTTCCGTCCATACAGATTGTAGACCCCAAAATTCCAACTTCCTTTCCACTTTCTTCCTTGATCTGGATTTTTCCAAGTGACTGAAGCATCTAAGCGATGGTAGTCTGGAAACCGATTTTCATTTCGGTAATCCGAATAAAGCGGCATAGACTGATTATCTACAACGTAGGAACCCACAGGAAAGGATACCGCCTGCCCGGTAGAGTACACAAAGGTAAAGCTGCTACTCCAAGCAGGAGAGAATTGGTGGTTAAGCACCAAGGAGAGGTCATGTGGCCGATCAAATCGGGGATTGTAGGGGCGATCTTTACTGATGCCATCGATCTGTCTCCAGGCTCGAGACCAAGTATAGCCTAGCCAGCCCGTGGTCTTTCCCTTATTTTTGCGAAGCAAGAACTCTAGGCCGTAAGCCCAACCGCGTCCGCTCAATAGTTCAGTTTCCACCTGATCCGAAAGCAGGATCCGCGCGCCATTGCGCAAGTCGATTACCTGATCCAGATCCTTGTAATACCCCTCTACGGATAGTTCCCAGCGATTTTGATCGAAGTTACGAAATGCACCAAGCGAGATTTGATCCGAGCGGATGGGTCGAATGTACTGTCCTGCCAAAACCCAGCGATCGATGGGGAGGCCTGCCGAACTGTTGGAAGCAATCTGTACGTATTGAAAATTACGGTTATAGGCCAACTTCAGTGAAAATTCTGGTCGAACCAAGTAACGAAAAGCGATTCGTGGTTCCAATCCTTGGTAGCGCTGCATGAGTTCCCCTTTCCCATAAAAGACAGAATCCGAAGGATCCACATCTGGATTAGGAGCATCATTTGGATATTGAAACACTTTACCTTCCCCAACTTGTGTATAAACACCCTGCCGAAGGCCTAGTTCGGCAGTCAATTTATCTGAAAATTCTTGCGTGATCCCGACGAAAGCATTGCCCAAAAGCCCTTGAACTCCTTGAGTTTGGCGGCGAATAATGGGGTTATTGGGTGCAGGCTTCAGGTCAGAAGGGGCAAAATGATAAACTTGGCCATGAACTCCCCAGAATAATGTGCTCTTGGAAGCAAGCACGCGCGTCCAGGTAGCTTTGACCCCAGTTTCGGAAAGGGAATTGGTCCAGTCGAAGCCATTTTCTTCATTGTCAAACTTCACTTGATAATTATACCTCGAATGATAGCCTTGCAAGTCAAAGTAGGAACTATCGGAGTTTACTCGATTCCAATTGATTGCAGAAACCCAATTTTCCCAGCCCAAGGCAAATTGACCGTCCAAGCCCAGCAAATCACTTCCTTGGTAGCTACTTATGGAAAGTTTGTCCTTATCACTCAAGGTAAAGGCAGCTTTTCCGTTTAAATCGTAAAAATTGAGTTGGTTGTTTTTGATGTCTGGGTTGGAGGAAAGCTTCAAAAACAGATCTGCATAAGTACGCCTTCCGCTAATCAGAAAACTTGATTTCTCTCCCAAAAGTGGGCCTTGCAGCGTGAGCCTCGAGGAGATGGTTCCGATACCCCCTTCTCCACGAATCCGATCGCGCCCCCCTTCTCGGAAAGCCACATCGATCAGGGCGGAGGCCCTACCCCCAAAGCTGGATGGCATATTGCCTTTGTAGAGGTCTACCTTTTTGAGGCCATCTGGATTGAATACTGAGAAAATTCCAAAAAAGTGTGATGCATTGTACACAGGCGCGCCATCCACCTGTACTAAATTTTGATCGGCAGATCCACCGCGAACAAAAAGACCAGCGGTACCTTCTCCTGCAGACTTGACACCAGGTAACAGTTGAAGGCTGCGAAGAAGATCGACTTCTCCAAACAAGGCCGGCAGGGATTGGAGGGTTTCCATGGATAGTGTGGATTTACCCAGCTCCATGTTTTTGACCTGCTCATCCCCTCTCTGTTCTTGTATCAAGATTTCTTCCAAGGAAAAGTCTTCTGATTTTAGGTAAAATCGCTGCACCTTTTCCAAATCACGCACTTGAATCGTTCGAATGGATTTTTCGTAGCCGAGATAGGAAAGGATGATTTTTGCGGGCAGTGCGGGTACTTGTAGGGAAAAATTACCTTCCAAGTCAGTAGTCGTGCCTTGCTGAACTTGACCTTCCCAGTAGACTGATGCTCCGATTAGGGGCTGCAGGTTTGTAGCATCCAAGACTTGCCCACTTACGAACTTTTTCTCTTGAGAAAATGCTTGGAAACCAAGGAAAAGGAAGAGGAAAATAGTAAAGAACCTTAAAAAAGACATCTGGGAAGTAAATCTTGAACTACCTTAACCGAACGAAGGGAAGAAATTAATGTTTGTTAATTCTTGGAATTCTTTTTGAAAAGCAACCGCACCTTTACCAATTTTCGCTTTCAAAGTTAGCTTTATTTCCTAATTTCAGGCCATGATTTGGGCATACCCTGATATCAAGCTCATCCTACTACTTGCCGGGATTTTTATCCTGCTGTATATACTTTACCTGAGTCGCTTCTGGGCGATCAATCGCAGGCTAAAGGTGGAGAAGCAGCGCCTTTTCACCAAACTCATCATCCGTACCCTCTATTTTATCCTCCTGCTGATTGCCTTTGCGGGACCTTCCATCGGAGATTCCTTCAAGGAAGTGAAAGAAGATGGGAAAGACATTTTCATTGCTGTAGACCTTTCCCAGTCCATGGTAGCCACCGACATTGCCCCAAATCGACTGCGTAGAATTCAATTTGAACTGAAGGAATTGCTCAATTCCTTTCCATCGGACCGGGTGGGATTGATTATTTTCTCTACAGAGGCCTTTCTTCAGCTCCCATTGACCTACGATCAGGCTGTAGCCAACTTGTACATTGATGGACTATCCATCGGCTTAGTTCCCAACTTGGGCACGGACCTCAGCACCCCTCTCCGAATGGCTTTGGAACGATTTCAAAATGATCAGAGCCAAGAAAAGAAATCCAGGTCTGTGGTATTAATTTCAGATGGAGAGCATTTTGGGGATGACTTAGATGGTATTGCGGAAGAGTTGGTGGACGAAGGGATCAAAGTGTTTGCAATCGGCATCGGTACCGACCAAGGAGGTGAAATGCCACGTGGCAATGGCCTGGTTATGGATCCCGATACTGGGAAACCTGCCCTAACCAAGCTCAACCGGGAGCCCCTGCAATTTATTGCAGCGGAAACTGGTGGGCAATACTTTGAGATCTCTGATCAATCCCAAGAAATGGGAGGATTGATCTCTGCAATTGAAAGTTTGGAAGGAGGCATTGCCACCACTCGAAAAGTGGAAGCCAGCTCCAATAAGTATTTTTACTTCTTGCTAGCAGCCTTGGCCTTGGCTTTAGTCGATATGATTTTACCCATCAAAACAATCAAACTGTAATGAGCTGGAGCAAAGGAATCTTCTTGGTTTTATTGTTTCTGCCCGCCTCCTGGACGAGGGTCAGCCGCTTGAATGATGCCATTGATCAAGCCGCAGCAAGTTATGCTGCTACGGAATATGCACAATCCATCAAAGATCACCGAGTATTGGTCGATGAATTTCAACTTGCTTCTGCATCCTTGGATTTTAACTTGGGACTAAGTTACCACTACGCTTCTCAGCCTGAGGAAGCCGCAGCAAGCTTTGATAAGGCAAGCCAAAGTACGGATAAGGGATTGGCCTCCTTTGCCTACAATCAGGGTGGAGTTGTATTGGGCAACAAGCAGGACTACCAGGCCGCATTAAGTAAATTTCAGTCTGCCTTGATTCAAGATCCTTTGAATGAGGAGGCGCGATACAACTATGAGTTGCTAGCCCGATGGCTGAAGCGGGATGAGGAACGAAAGAATAAAGATGAGAATACTCCTGAACCTTCAGAGTTTGCGAAGCGTAAAAAAGCAGAAGCCGATCGACTCGTGGAACAATTTAAGTTCAAGGAAGCGTTAACCCTATTGGAAGCAGCCTTGGCGCAAGACGAAACAGTAGCTGCTTACCAAGAATTTATGACAAGTTTGAAAGATGTCGTGGAAATCAATGAAAACTAAGATCCTAGTTGGTATACTGCTGATTGGCTTTTGCCTAATCGGGGAAGCTGCCATCGCCCAAACTGCTGGTGATTTCTTTAACCGAGCAGCTCGCTCCTATGTCAAAACTGCCAAGGAACAAGCCCTTCGGGAGGTCAACGATGGCCTGGCCAAGTATCCGAACGATGCCAAACTGAAGGCGCTTAAGGAAAAATTGGAGCAGGAACAGCAGCAGGAAGAGCAGGAGCAGCAACAAGATCAACAGCAGCAGAACCAACAAAATCAAGAGCAAAAGGATCCTTCCCAAAAAGAAGATTCCAAGTCCGACCAGAAAGACGGAGAGAAAACCAACGAGGACAAAGCCAAGGAAGGACAAAAAGGTGAAAATCCATCCCAGCAAAGTGAGGAGGCTGGACAAAATGGAAACGATCAAATGGACGCCAACCTAGCCGACCGCCAGAAAAAAATGGAAGCCATGCGTGAAAAGCTGAAGGGGATGAATTTATCTCCAGAGCAGGCGGCTCAGATTCTAGAATCCCTCAATGCAGCGGAATTACGCTACATTCAAGACAACAAAAAGAAAGCCACAAAGCAGCCAAAAAGAGGATTACCAGATTGGTAAGTACTCCACTTTGGTTGAATTTAATAAACCCAAATCCAGATGAATCAAGAAGTATACATCCTTGCAGCTGTTCGTACTCCCCTTGGGAGTTTTGGAGGCAAATTGAGTGGCTTAACTGCCACCGAATTGGGAAGCATTGCCATTAAAGGCGCACTGGCCAAGTCTGGGATCCCGGTAGAAGCTGTTAACGAAGTATTTATGGGTAACGTGCTTTCCGCCAATTTGGGCCAGGCACCCGCTCGTCAAGCATCCATCGGCGCCGGTATTGGCTACCAAGTGCCCTGTACCACCATCAACAAAGTTTGTGCATCCGGCATGAAAGCCGTCATGCTTGGCGCTCAGTCCATTCAATTGGGTATCAATGAAGTGGTCATCGCGGGCGGTATGGAAAACATGTCCAATGTCCCCTACTATGTACCTAAGGCACGCTTTGGCTACAAGTATGGCAATGCAGAGCTGAGTGATGGATTGGTACGTGATGGGCTTTTTGAGGTGTACTACAAGTTCCCTATGGGCAATTGTGCCGAAAATACCGCCAAGGAAATGAAGATTAGCCGGGAGGAGCAGGATGCCTATGCCATCCAATCCTACCAGCGCTCCGCTGCCGCTTGGGAAGCAGGTGCCTTTTCCGAAGAAATCGTCCCAGTAGAACTACAGGGGAGAAAAGGAGAAACGATTGTGATTGCTGAAGATGAGGAATACAAGAATGTGGTATTTGATAAAATTCCTTCCCTCAAGCCCGTATTTGATCCAAATGGTACGGTAACTGCTGCCAATGCATCCACCATGAATGATGGGGCTTCTGCCTTGGTTTTGGCGAGCAAGGAAGTGGTAGAAAAGTACGGTTTGAAGCCCATTGCGAAAATCAGAGGGTATGCCGATGCTGCCACAGATCCCTTGTGGTTTACCACGGCTCCTGCCTTGGCTATACCTAAGGCTTTGAAACATGCAGGGGTAACTCCTGCCGAAGTTTCCTACTACGAGATCAACGAAGCCTTTGCAGCAGTAGCAATCGCAAACCAGCGGGAACTAAACTTAGACAATGACCGATTGAATGTATTTGGTGGCGCGGTATCCCTTGGCCATCCCCTAGGCGCTTCTGGAGCTCGAATCATCAGTACACTCTGCACCGTACTTCACAAAAAGGGCGGAGACATTGGCGTAGCAGGTATCTGCAACGGCGGAGGTGGTGCTTCTGCAATTGTGATTGAGAAATTGTAAGGAGTAGATCACGCAAAGGCGCATAGCCTGCCTTCCGCAGGCAGGACGCAAAGCAAGAGACTAATTTTTTTCAACAGTAAACTCCTAAAGGATATAAAATCAAACAACCCCTCTCTTTGCGCCAGCCTACCGTAGGCAGGCCTTCGCGCCTTTGTGAGAGATTAAAAAACATTGCTAGAGAAGACGCAAAGAAGTAACCTAGCTACAGTCCTTTCGAAATGGATGCCAACATGCTTGGAACAGTGCGTTGATCTAGTTTGGAAAAGGCAAACCATTTTTTACCCAAATCTTTGAGTGATGCACCCAAGTGGTAGATTTCTGTTTGATCGAGGATCAAAAAACGGTCGTTGCTTTGGGTAAACAGCTTTACTTGTATTGGAGGGTACTGTGCATTGGCTTTTTGAACGTCGAGTTGAAGTTGTTTACTAAGCGTTTTCGTAAGAAGCGTAACGGCTACCTTATCCTTTCTTTTGCTCAAATGCACTAGCACGCTTTCGTCCACATAATTGTCAATCAAGACGATGGATTTTTTGGCACTGCAAATGATTCTTGAAATCAGCACATAGGCATCAAACACTTCGCCTTCAAAAAAAACACCTTGAGTAGGAATTAAATGGGTATTGAGTTGCAGTTCCAGCTGGTTTACTTGAGCACCAATGGCCTCCATTCGATCTTCCAATCGGTTCATTCGATTGTTGATCACGTAGCCTTTTAGTAAGTAGTCTTTTAAAACTCGTGTAGCCCAGATTCGAAACTGCGTGGCACGGCCAGAATTCACCCGATATCCTACTGCTAGGACTGCATCCAAGGAATAATACTTTATCCTAGTTTTTTGGGTTTTTTGCCTCAATGCGCCGTGTAGAGTGGTATGTTCCAAAATGGAACATACCACTTCTTCATCCAATTCACCGGAATAGAAGATTGTACTTAGGTGTTTGGTGATGGCTGGTCTTTTCGTCCCGAATAGATCTGCTATTTGCTGCTGCGTGAGCCAAATGGTTTCTCTTTTTTCATCAATTCTGACCTCAACATGCTCAGCAAGTTCATCCAATCGGTATAAAACTAGTTCGTCTTTCATATCCCTGTAAAAAATTTAGTTAAAAAATCAGCTAGAACGAGATCATCCTACAGCTTAAAAAATTACCCACCACAAAAATTCAGGACTCGGTCAGAATTCATTAGACATCCTAGTACCAATTCCAAGTCCATGGAGAAGTAATTTACTACATTTTTTGATTTTTTAGGCCAATACGCGATTTAAAGTGGTATGTTCCAAAATGGAACATACCACTTTACCCGATTTCTCCTTAGAATAAAATCTAGCTCTTGAGGATTTGAAATTGGCTGGAAGTCTCTTCTTTAAGGAGACAAACTTTTTTTGAAGTAAAACCGCGAATTAATTACTTAACTCCTGAATTCAGCGCTTTTGGAAAGCCCGAAGTGAATTCCATAAGTAAACGGTCTTTTTCAGCCAATACAAACATTGCCTCTACACCGGGGAGGCTTTCGGCCAGTGCCTTGGCCTGAACAGGTCCCATGGCCATAAAAGCTGTAGCCAAAGCATCGGCTTGGGTGGCAGAAGTAGCCAAGACCGATACGGATACCATGGAATGGCTCACAGGAAAGCCAGTTTTCGGGTCAATTAAATGGGAACGGCGATTGCCCTGCTCATCGATGTAAAACTTACGGTAATTACCCGAACTACTCAAGGCCAATCCATTCAGCGTCACCTTGGTGAGCATGGTGTTGGTCACTCCCAATTCGGCTTGTGCAGGATCTTCGATGCCAATCGTCCAGGCTTCTCCCGATGGGTTGTGCCCTTTTCCCTTCATCTCCCCTCCGATCTCCACCAAATAGTTGGCCACGCCTGCCTGATCCAAAACCTCTGCAAGCTTGTCAATGGCATAGCCCTCTCCTAGTCCAGTGATGTCTAGCATGACCCCAGATTGAGCTGCTGCATAACTGGTATCCGTCACCTGCAACTGGGATTCAAAGCCCATCAAGGACTTCAACGCAGCAACTTTGCTGGAATCCATCTGTTCGCGCTCCTCAAAAGAAAATCCCCAAGCTTTGATGAGAGGATAAAGGGTGGGCTCGAAATAGCCTTGGCTTTGAACATGGTACTTCTTACAGGAATCCAGCATATCCCGAAAAGTAAAGGAGGGATTTACCAAAATTCCGGTCGCATTGAAATCCGAAACCTCAGATTCCTGGATGTAGGAGTTGGAGGCGGCGTTAATCAAAGCAAATACCGAATCAAACTTGGCTTGGTAATCTTGTGATGCGTCGCCTACCTGAACACGGTAATACGTACCAAAAATCTCTCCCTCGTAATTTTTAAAAGTAACTTCTGGTTTGGATGCACAAGCAGCAAAGAGGAGGACTGTAATCAAAGTAAGCAAACGAGTGTAAGGCATAGGGAATGGGAGTTTGAAGTCTCAAAGTTAGCCTATCCCAACTAAATACGGCAAGGGATGTGGAGTTGAATTTGCTTCTTTGTAATTTCCCATCACAGAAGCCCAAAGCCAGCTAAAATCTTGGTTTTTGGATTCAACCACTTGATATTCCCCATGTTCAAATCCATTGCCTTTACCTTAATCTTTGGCTTTATTTCATTTTTGACCTTTGGTCAAGATACGCTACGTACTTACCATCCTGAGGATACACTGAAGGTCAAAGAAGTGGTAATCCTTATCAATGGCAAAGCAAATGGCACTGTCAAGCGATACGATTTGGAAGGCAGGTTGGTCGTGTTTGGCAACCTCAAAAATGACCAGCGGCATGGGATATTCTATGACTTGGATCCAGAAACAGGAGATACACTTCGGCAAGTAACTTTTCAAAACAACCAGCGAGAAGGAGAAGCCTTAAGCTTCTATCCCAGTGGTACCCTGCGAGAACGCTCTAATTTCGTAGCCAACCAACTAGAAGGTGAAGTCCTTTTCTATTTTGAAGACGGTACACTATCCGAAAAGACGCCATTCAAAGCCAACAAACCCGAAGGAACCGCCATACGCTACTTTCCAAAAGGCTCCATTGAATCCAAAATCGGCTATTTAGCAGGCCAGAATCACGGCATCCACGAAGCATACAACGAATCCGGAACCCTTCAGTACCAAGGCAATTACGAGCGAGGGGTACTTCATGGGAAGGAAGAAACCTTCTTTCCAGATGGAAGCTTGCGCTCCCGGCTTTTTTTCACCTACGGAGAACTGGATGGTCCTTACCTACTCCATCATCCCAATGGGCAGCCTGAACGTATAGGTACCTACAAAAAGGGGGCTCCCGAAGGAGAACTCCTCAGCTACTATCCGGGAGGTGCACTCAAACAAAAATCCACCTTTTCCAAAGGAATTCCAATTACCACAACCCTCAGCTATTACGAGTCTGGAAGCCTACTGCAAGAGGAGTTTTATTCCAAAAAAGGATCCAAACTCAAGGTGGAAAACTACTATCCCTCCGGACAAATCTCCTCTAGCATCCCCTTCCTGAATGACATGGAAGAAGGCGAAGCAATACTTTATTACGAAACTGGTAAGACTCAGGAAATCAGAAGATTTAATAGAGGAAGATTGAATGGAATTCGAGAGTTCTACAATGCGGATGGAGTCCTAGAACGAACGGAAACCTACGAACTTGGAAATAAAATCAATAAATAACTCGCAAGTTCACCACTAGCCAAATCGATTTTTCTATTTTTGCCCAAACGAATTCTTCATGAGCAAAGCCATCAAAGAAACTCATTTTTCCTTTCCTGGACAGAAAGGCTTTTACAAGGGAAAAGTACGAGACGTATACATGTTTGATAAGGAACTGGTGGTCGTCGCTTCCGATCGAATCTCTGCCTTCGATGTGGTACTTCCTCGGGCCATCCCCTACAAGGGACAGGTACTAAATCAAATCGCTGCAGGCTTCCTAAAAGCCACTTCAGATTTGGTCCCCAACTGGGTAACTGCAACTCCTGACCCAAGCGTAACCATTGGGAAGCGCTGTGAGCCCTTCAAGGTGGAAATGGTGATCCGTGGCTACCTCGCTGGACATGCGGCTCGGGAATATGCACTAGGCAAGCGAATACTCTGTGGCGTAACCATGCCGGAGGGATTGAAGGAAAACGATGCCTTCCCTACCCCAATAATCACCCCTACTACCAAAGCCTCCGAAGGACATGACGAGGATATCTCAAGAGAAGCCATCTTAGCCAAAGAGATCGTCTCTGAAGAGGATTACCTGGTTCTAGAAAAATACACCCGAGCGCTCTTCCAACGTGGTCAAGAGATGGCGAAGGAAAAGGGTTTGATTCTCGTTGACACCAAGTATGAATTTGGCAAAGCAGATGGAAAGATCTACCTCATTGACGAGATCCACACCCCAGATTCTTCCCGCTACTTCTACGCGGAAGGCTACGAAGAAAACCAAGAGCAAGGATTGCCTCAAAAACAGCTCTCCAAAGAATTTGTCCGTCAATGGTTGATCGCCAACGGATTTCAAGGAAAAGAGGGACAGGTGGTGCCAGAAATGAGCGATGAACTTGTAGAAAGCATTTCCGATCGCTACATTGAGTTGTTTGAAAAAATTACCGGAACGTCCTTTGTTCGTGCAGAAACGACCGACATTGCTTCACGAATTGAAAAAAGTATTTTAGATTACCTTGCCAACTAAGCACACCCATGAAATATACCATCGATAAAAAAGAGCAATACGTAGTTTTTTCCCCTTTAGAGGAAAAAATAGATTCTCTATTGGCTCCCAAACTAAAGTCTGAACTCCTGACCATCCATGCGGAGGGCTACAGCAATCTCGTGCTAGACATGAGTCAAGTAAACTATGTGGATTCTAGCGGATTGAGTGCACTACTAGTGGGTGACCGGGAATTTGGCCGTAATGGAGGCATCTTTGTGATCTCGGGCGTTCGCGACCACGTGATGAAGTTGCTCAAGATCTCCATGCTAGACAAGAAGCTACGCCTAGTAGCCAACTTGGAAGAAGCGGGTGAAGTGGTATTTATGCATGAAATTGACGGAGGAGAAGACGAGGAGGGTGCTTGAGTCCAGAATTTGAGGTTACCATCCTAGGAAACACTTCTTCCATCCCTATGCATGGAAGAAATCACACTGCCCAAGTCCTTCGATTTGGGCAGGAGTTTTTATTGCTGGATTGTGGGGAAGGCACGCAGCTCCAATTGCGTAAGTACAAGGCCAAGCCCTCCAAAATCTCCAGCATTTTTATCTCCCACCTCCATGGCGATCATTACCTGGGTTTGATCGGCCTTCTATCCAGTTACCACCTCTCCAAGCGCACCGAACCGCTCCAACTCTTTGGACCACGTGGCCTGGATGAGATTCTCACCACCCATTTCCGCTGGAGCAATACCCGCCTGAGTTATCCTTTAAAGTTTACCGAAACCAGCACTTCTGGTAAGGTCCTGTTGCTCGAGCATCCTCTATTTCGAGTTTCCAGCTTTCCCCTTCATCACCGTATCCCTACGACGGGCTTTTTGATTGAGGAAAAAGAAGGCCCACGCTCCCTAATCAAGGAAAAACTTCAAGAAAGTCCCCTCCCATTAGCCGCGATCCAGTCACTTCGGGAAGGAAAAGATTGCCGAGACAGTGACGGTAACTCCTTCAAAGTGTTCGACTACTGCCATCCGCATCCTCCCTTGCGGAGCTATGCCTTTTGCTCGGATACCGCATTCAATCCTGAATTAAGCGCCTACCTTGCTGGAGTGAACCTGCTGTACCACGAGGCTACCTTTATGGAAGCGGACCAGCAGCGCGCAGCGGAAACCTACCATTGCACCGCCAAGCAAGCTGCTCAAATCGCAGCACTCAGTGGTGCTAAAAAATTACTTTTGGGTCATTTCTCGACCCGTTACCCGGATTTAAGTGATTTGTTGACAGAAGCGCAAACCATTTTTCCGAATTCCTGCTTAAGTGAAGAAGGCATCACCTACCCCATCCCTACAGCCCATGCATGAATCTGCACCAAGTCGCAAGACCAACCTCTTTGTAATTCTAGGAGCCATTTTCCTAACCAATGCCATCCTGGCTGAAATCATTGGAGTGAAGATCTTTTCTGGAGAGCGCAGCCTCGGATTTGAACCGGTGCAGTGGACTTTCTTTGGGGAGTTTGTGCTGGACTTCAACCTCACTGCAGGGGCCGTGATCTGGCCGGTAGTCTTCATCACTACGGACTTGATCAACGAGTATTTTGGAAAAAAAGGGGTGCGGAAAATCAGTTTCCTGACCGCAGGATTGATCACCTATGTCTTTGTGATCATCAGCTTGGTAACCGCCTTGGCACCGGCCGACTTCTGGATGCAGGTCAATGCCAGTATGCCTGACGGAAGTGCCTTTGACATCAACTATGCCTTCAATACCATCTTTAGACAAGGTTTGGGCATCATTGTAGGTTCCCTCACCGCCTTTTTACTTGGGCAATTGATTGATGTCTTTGTCTTTCAAAAATTGCGGGCAGTCACCGGCCCAAAAATGATCTGGCTTCGTGCTACTGGGTCTACGCTCGTGTCTCAGTTTATCGACTCTTTTGTGGTGCTGGGTATTGCATTTTATGTCTTTGGCAACTGGTCCCTACCCCAGATCGCTGCTGTGGGTTTGATCAACTACGTGTACAAGTTTACCGTGGCCCTAGCGCTTACACCCGTCCTTTATGCCGCCCATGGCCTGATTGACCGCTACTTGGGCAAAGAACTTGCTGAGAAGATGACGGAAGAAGCGACGGAAGACAGTTCGTTTTTATGATTAGAAGCAAGAGCCGAGAAACAAGAGATTAGACTAAAAATTGTGCCATTTACAAAGTATAAAGATTGTTCAGAAGCAAGAGGCAAGAAACCTGCCTGCGGTAGGCATGCAAGATGTTAGACTAATTTTTGTTGCTATTCAGTAAGCAGAAATCCCATGATACCACAATAGAAAGTCTAATTTCTTGGTTCTTGTTTCTAAAAGTCTTTTTCGTACCTCGTACTTGGTACTTTGTACATTGTACAGCTCCTCAACACCAAATATATTTCGGAGCAAGCCCCTGATTTTTACAGATTATTCTAAAAACTTCGAATCAACCCTTGGTTTACAAAATAATTCTACCTACTTTTGCAGCGTCAATTTTGACATAGCTATTTTTCATGCCGTGAGTCCTTGCTGTTGCTTGTCTGGGATTTAGGATACCATGGCAAGAAAAAGTAAGGACAACATAATGGAAAACA
>CANGYY010000063.1 GCA_947458585.1 Cyclobacteriaceae bacterium
ATGGGAGATGATATCTTTCAATTGGGCGTTTTCGCCTGGAGTTTCTGTTTTTGCCATAGGGCGCAAAATTAAGGAATCTAATTGATTTGCGGAGGTCGGGACCTGGGCTTATTTCTCGATCGAAAAGGGTTGCCTACCATTTTCCCTCTTCTTGGCTGATTTTTCGTCCTTCTTTGGCTGATAAAAAGGCCGCTTGAATAATCCGCAACACTGGAATCGCTTGTTCCAATGTCACCAAGAGCGTAGCCTTCCCCCAAATGGCATCGGCCACATTTTCGTAAAACACGCGGTAGTCTCCTCGCAGGGTAGGATAGGCTTGGGTCTCTCCTTCGTAGTGGATCTGTCCCCAGCGCGCTTCGGGTTCTACTCCCCAATCGTCACCGGCTGGGATTTTTTTATCCTTGAATGCCTGTTCCTGCACATCGAGGTGAAACTTTTGGTAGGTGCCTTTTTCGCCCAGAAGCATGAATTTTGGGGTAGGTACATTGACCAGGGCTCCTGCAGTGACGCGGGCTTTGAAGCCAGGATAGTCAAAAGCAATGTCGAAATAGTCGTCAGAAAGGGCATTCGAGCGCTGCAGTCGGATATCGGCCCAAATAGCTCCAGGCTTTCCAAAAAGGAGGACCACTTGATCGATCAGGTGGGAGCCCAGGTCGTAGGTGATCCCGTTGCCAGGGACTGCCTTTTCCCGCCAATTTTCTGATACCTGGGGACGGAAGCGGTCAAAATGGGACTCCAGGTAGACCAGGCGACCGAGCAGGTTCTTGGCCACAATTTCTTGGAGCGTTTTGAAATCTCCATCGTAGCGACGGTTGTGAAAAATGCTGCAGACCAAATTTTTGGATGTGGCGAGCGCCAATAGTTCCTCGGCTTCTTCAGCCACAAGCGTGACGGGCTTGTCCACGACTACATGTTTTCCGGCGAGAAGGCATTGCTTCGCCATGGAAAAATGAAGTTCGTTTGGCGTAGTGATGCAGATCAAGTCGGCCGCATCCGCAGCCAATAGGGCTTCCAGACTGGTGAAGGTTTGCACTTTGGGATACTTTTGCTGGCAGCGGAATCCATTTCGCTCGACTACGGCGACGAAGTCCAGGGTAGGGCAAACTTCCAGGAGTGGAGCATGCATTTTTTCAGCAACAGAGCCGTAGCCAACTAAGGCTGCACGAAGGATTTGTGACATGGGGAGTACTGGTTTATTCAATTTTGGCGAAGCCTCAACTAAGGTAATCAACCCGCCGAGTACAAAAAAAAAGGGCGGGAAATTTTCCCGCCCTTCTTCTAGAATAAATAAGGCTTAGCCTTTTTTGGTTTCCTTCTGAGAACCTTCTTCGTCGATTTCTTTCTTCATCAAATCCACGACGATAGGTGTCGCGATGTAGATAGAAGAGAAGGTACCCACGGTAATACCCACAAATAGGGCGAAGGAGAATCCTCTCAATACCTCACCTCCAAAGAAGAGGAGGACAATCACCACGATCAAGGTGGTGAAGGAGGTGATCAAGGTACGGCTCAAGGTTTCGTTAATCGAATCGTTGAATACTTTAAGCATGTGACGAGATCCTCTGTTTTCCACATTTTCACGGATACGGTCATAGATAATTACCGTATCGTTGATGGAGTAACCGATTACAGTCAAGATAGCCGCAATAAACACTTGGTCAATTTCGAAAGAGGCACCAAATGTACCGGCAATCGAGAATGCTGCGATCACAAAGAGTGCATCATGCGCCAAGGCCACAATCGCTCCCAAGGAGAACTGCCACTTACGGAAACGCATCAAGATATAAAGGAAGATGGCAAGTAATGCGAGGATGATTGCCTGTACGGAAGAGGATTTGATATCATTCGCTACCGTTGCTCCTACCTTAGAAGATCCGGTGATGGAGAACTGCTTCTCTCCAAGTTGAGCGGTATTTTCTACAAAAGTAAATCCAGTTACTGCGGCAATGCCTTCTTTTACTTTGCTCTCTACTTCTTTATTGGAAGCGTCATCGTCTTCGTTGATCAAGTAGGAAGTAGTTACTTTCAAGATGTTGTTTGCTCCATAAGTTTTCACTTCCACAGATCCATCAAACTCACCATCAAGTCCCACTTTCAAGTCAGAAGGCACCATCGGTTGGTTGAATTCTACAACATAGGAACGTCCACCTGTAAAGTCTACACCCAATTTCAAGCCATTCACTACCGCAAGACCCAAACCGATCACGATGATAGCGGAAGAGGCGATGTATGCGATCTTTCTTTTGCTCATGAAGTCGATGTTCAAGGCAGCCAAAGAGTTTTTAGCAAATGGTGTAGCGAAAGAGATGGAACTCTTATCTCCTTTTTTAGTCATCCAAGAAATCATTACTCGGGTAATGAATACGGAAGTAAAGAAGGAACAAGCGATACCAATCATCAATACGATGGCAAATCCTTTCACAGGACCTTGGCCTAGAGCAAACAAAATGGCACCAGTCAAGAAGGTAGTCACGTTACCATCCAAGATCGCCGAGAAGGCTTTGTCGTAACCGATATTGATTGCGGACATCAAGTTGACGCCATTTCGAAGTTCATCCTTGATACGCTCGAAGATCAATACGTTCGCATCAATGGACATACCCATGGTCAATACGATACCTGCAATACCTGGTAAGGTCAATGCAGTGCTAAGTTGCGCTAGGATACCCAAGATGAAGAAGATGTTGAACACCAAGGCAGCAACAGCTACCAAACCGCCTTTAGCATAGTAGGCTACCATGAACAAAACCACTAGCGCAAGACCTGCGATCATGGAAATGATCCCTTGATTTTGTGCTTCCTTACCTAGGGTAGGACCGATGATGCTTTCTTCTACGATTTGAGTTGGTGCTGGTAGTGAACCAGATTTCAAGATGTTGGCCAAATCTTGAGCCTCCAAAAGGGTGAAGTTTCCAGAGATTTCAGACTGTCCGTTTGGAATCTCACCGTTCACCATTGGGGCAGTGTACACATAGTCGTCAAGGACCACTGCGATTCTTCTGCCCACATTTTCAGCGGTTAGGTTTCTCCATTTTCTCGCACCATCGGCATTCATTTGCATGGATACGGCAGGCTGAGAGGTTTGGTCTAGGACTTGGCGAGCGTCTGTCACCACGTCTCCTTCTAGCGGAGCCTGGTCAGAGCCTTTTTTCAATTTGATGGCGTATAATTCCAAAATCTCTGTGCCATCGTCTGCTTTGGTTGGCTTGATGCCCCAAAGAAGCTTTAGATCCTTAGGTAAGAAAGACTGGTAACGCTCATTTTTCAAAATACGGTTGATGAGCACCGTATCACGTACATCGTACACCAAGCCATAGTTGGCCTTCATTAAAGCCACTAGCGGAGATACCCCTGAATTTGGATTAAGCGGTTCAATTTGCTCCAACTGTTTTTCCAAGGCATTTCTCAAAGAGTCTTCTGAAGACAAGGAATCGGTAGCGGTAGTATCTGTTGCGGTGGTATCAGCAGCAGATGCACCCGAATTTTTTTGGTCTGCTACCCAAGCCTGGTTGATCTCTTCGATAGATCCACCGTACTCGTTTAGTTCAAGTACTTCCCAGAACTGTAGCTTGGCTACGCCTTGTAGCAAGTTGCGCACACGCTCTTGGTTGTCCGCACCTGGAAGTTCGATTTGGATTCTTCCTGAACCAGCAATTCGCTGAATGTTGGGCTGTGAAGTACCAAAACGATCGATACGCGTTCTCAAGATATTGAATGAACGATCGATGGCGTTTTCAACTTCGGTATCGATGATTTCAAGGATTTCGGAATCAGTAGATTCCAAGGAGATTCTTCCTCTGTTAGCCGCTGTAGCGAATACAGCACTCAATGCTTTGCCTGGATTATTTTTTTGCCATGCAGCATAAAATAAATCGACAAACTTCGCATTGGAGGTTTTAGAAACTTCCTTTGCCTCCGCTACTGCAGCATTGAAGGCATCGTTTTTAGGATTTCCTGCGATCCCTTTGACGATTTCTACAGGAGAAACCTCTAGGGTCACGTGCATCCCACCCTGAAGGTCAAGTCCAAGCCCAAGCTCGGTTTCTTTTACTTCTTGGTAGGTATAGCTTGCACCTAGGAAGTTGTACACGGGTTGTCTCCAAACCGAATCTAGGTAAGCTCTTTTCTTGGCAAAGTCAATGTTGCCGGAGGCGTCTGTAGCATAGGCAGTAGCCTTTTCTTGTACGCCGTTGGATATGAACGTGAATGAGAGGTAATACAAGCATAGCGCTGTAATGATCACCGTCAAAAACACGATTGCACCTTTGTTTTGCATTTTGGTAAAATTTAAGGAATTGAATTAATTAAGATTTGACTCGTTCTAGCAAAGTACGAGGAGATGTATTCAGAGAAGGGTTGAAATTTTTAAGGCCCTTGGGGGGAAATAATCCGTTCAAAAAGGATTTCAGTCAAGGAATTGACAAAGGAAACCGTTCCGGATTGAGGGAGCGGGAGGGAAAAATCAATTTGGAAAATCTGTGAAATCAGGTAAAAAACCGTGTTGGCTACCTGAAGTACAAATGGAATGACTGCATCAACAGCTACATCCAAAAAGCTTTGATCTGGCTGTTCGGAGGATTGTTCGGTACGCGTCTGTTCGATAGCCGAAGGAAAAAATTCTATGCTCGATACAAATAGGCAAAATAGCAGAACCAGAGCCCACGAGAATCGTTGCTGGCTGGTACTGTGGTATGTATTCCTATTTTTCATGGGGGACAAATATAGAAAATATTTGAAAATCACCTGCTAAGGCTTGGCTTTTTATGCCTAGCGAGCCGATTTTGCACGCAAGTAGGTGCGGAGTACGTCCATGGCCCGGTCAAAGTTGAGGTTGTTTGGAATGATGAGATCCGCCTCGTTTTTGAAGGGTTTGATGTACTTTTCGTAAGTAGGCATCACGTGATTTTCGTAGCGATAGAGCACATCGTCTAGGTCGTAGCCACGCTCAACCTTATCCCGAATGATGCGTCGCTTGAGTTTGATGTGGTCTTTGGCGTCGATAAATATTTTGAGATCCAATAATGCCGCCAGTTCAGGGTAGTACAATACAAAAATCCCTTCCACGACTACGACGGGTGCCGGCGCAAAGGTGAGCATTTTGGGCTTTTTGGCTTTGTTGTTGAAGGTGTACTCCTCTCGAATGACTGTGCCACCACCCTGGATGATGCGGATATCTTGGGCATATTGCTCAAAATCGATGCTGTGTGGGGTGTCGAAGTTGGCGATCCCTTGCTCGTCTACCGGCTGCAGGTGCTTGGGCTTGTAATAGTTGTCCTGGGAGATCAAACACAGTTCCTCGGGAGAGAAACTGCGTAGCAGATGTTCCAAAAACAAGGTTTTTCCAGAGGCAGATCCCCCGGTGATTCCGACGATAAAGGGCTTGGTCATGAAGGGCAAATTAACATATTTTTATGCGCATCTCAGAATTTTCCAGCGCGCAGAAAATTTAAGAGGGCTTTTACCGCTTTTCCGCGGTGGGAAATTTCATTTTTTTCTTCCAACGAAAGCATGGCAAAGGTTCGTACATGCCCTTGGGGCTGGAAGATGGGATCATAGCCAAAGCCTCCTTCGCCGCTGGGGGATTGGGTGATTTCCCCTTCGGCGACGCCATCAAATTGGTACTCTTTTCCATCTAGAATAAGGGCGATGACGGTTCGGAAACGGGCGGATCGGGCGGTTTGGTCTTGCATTTTTTCCAAAAGCAAACTCAGGTTGCGCGCGTCGCTTCGTGGCTCGCCAGCAAATCTTCCCGAATAGACTCCGGGCGCTCCGTTCAGCGCCGCTACTTCCAGACCCGTGTCGTCTGCAAAGCAATTGACCCCATAGTGCTCGAATACGTAGCGCGCCTTTTCGAAGGCATTGGCGTCAAGGGTATCCCCTGTTTCGGGCAGTTCCTCGTTGCAGCCAATGTCCCGAAGGGATACGATTTCGATGAGGCCCTTCAAGGCAGCGGCGACTTCTTCGACTTTTTTGGTGTTGTTGGTGGCGAAACAGATTTTCATGGGCTTCTGGGATGGCCTACAAAAATGGGGGCTGGAATTTGCCGCTGCAAACCTTCTTGCAAAATAGGTTTTGGGCTTCAGTTGAAATCTTTATTTTTCGGACATGAAAAGACTAACCGTGTATTGTGGTTCCAAGAAAGGCAACCATGCTGTTTATGAAGCAGGCGTGCGTGCTTTGGCTCAAGAAATGATTTTGCGTGACCACAGCCTGGTTTATGGGGCGGGGCATGTGGGCTTGATGGGAGTCATTGCTGATGAACTGCTTGGCGCAGGCAAGGAAGTGATTGGAATCATTCCCCAGAAGTTGGTAGACCGAGAGGTGGCGCACAAAGGCTGCACGGAACTTGTGGTCGTGGAGACCATGCGGGACCGCAAGTGGCTCATGGCGGAGAAGGGGGATGGATTTATTGCCATGCCTGGAGGGATTGGAACCTTTGAAGAGTTGTTTGAGGTGATGACCCTCAACCAGCTGCATTACATTCAAAAGCCTGTGGCCTTGTACAACGTGCACGGCTACTACGATAAGTTGATCGACTTCCTCAACCATGCAATGGAAGCGGGATTTCTCTATCCTGAGCAGGAGGAGATGCTGATCATTTCCGATGACCCTGCAGATCTCTTGGATCAGATGGACGCGTACCAGGCTAGAAGACCGGCGGATTGGTAGGCAGACTCGTTACCATTCGATCTTGATTTGTACTTTTCCTCCAAGACCTTTTTCGACAATTTCGTAGAGGGTTTTTAGAGTCATGTTGGCGCCGTCATTTTCGACTCTAGAGATGTAGGTTCTTTTTTTATCCACAAGCTGAGCCAACTGCTCTTGGGTAAGAAATCGTTCTTCGCGGGCTTTTTTTAGAAGCAAGCCTATTTTGAAAGGGGCCGTTTCTCGTTCAAGGGCATCGCGGCGCGGGCTGCCTTTTTCCCCGTAGACTTTGTCTTTGATTTCTTCCCAGGATGTAGTTTTCATTGCGAGTTATTTTTTTCGTTGTAGTAATCCATCATTAGGTTAAGCGCTTTATCAATTTCATTTCGAGGCGTTTTTTGTGTCTTTTTTACGAATCCACTGAGCAGAATGACTACCCTGCCCTGATCGAAAAAACAAAACACTCTCCAAATGTCAGTTCCGAGTCGAATTCGCGCTTCATACAACCCTTTGGTGCCTACTAGGTATTTAAGGTAGGCTGTTGGTATCCTTTCCAGGGTCTCAATAGCTTCCAATACTTTATAGATCTTGTTTTGTACTTTCAAAGGCTGATCCAGCAGGAAATCTTCAAAGTAATTCTTATACGCAACAACCTGTCTGATTTTTTGCATACTCCCAAATGTAACTTAAAAGTTACCTTTTAAAAAATTAACGAAGTATTTTCGAAAAAGTGAAAAAAGAAAGCCAAACAACCTTCAAATGACTTGAACGGCTGTTTGGCTTTATAGGTTGGTTTAGGAAGAAATTTACTCCCGTACCCAGCTCACTTTTTCGCCGATAGGCGTTCGCTTGCCTTCGGGTAAGGTATCGGTAGCTGCTTTTGCGATGTAGAAGAAGCCCATGAGCATGTCCTCGCCTTCGAGTCCGAAGTCTTCTCTAGCCTCAGGCCAGAAGGTGGGTCCGCCGGTGCCCCAGTAGCAGGCTAGGCCATGGGCACAGGCCGTCAGGTACATGTTTTGCACCGCCATGGCTACGGCGGAGATCTCTTCCATCACGGGGATGCCCGATCCCTCGGTGCGCTTCATTAACAATGCTATGACGTGAGAGGCCTTACTTGGTGTCTCCTTAAATTTTTGGTAGGTGCCTTCTAGGAAGGGGGTGCCGTTTTTCTCAGCGCGCATTTTGTACATCTCCGCCTGGTAGTCTCCAAAAGTCTTCAAGCCTGCGCCCGTGTAAACAATGAAACGCCAAGGTTGGGTGAGTTTGTGTGTAGGTGCCCAGTTTGCATTTTCGAGGATCTCCTCGATGATGGAATCGGCTACGGGGTCGTTTTCTTTAAACTGAGCCGGAAATTGGGAGCGACGTCCACGGATGATTTTGGTAACTTCTTCGGGATTGAAGGTAGGTTTTGCCATTCTTATTGTTCTGTTAGTTGGTTTATTACTTTATTATTTTTTCAAAACGCCCTCTAAAAACGCTCTCACATCCTTGGCCAGCGCATCAAAGTCTTCCTGTCGGTTGTACATCATGTGCCCTGCCTCGTAGTAGGTCATCGCCACGCGATCCTGCGGGAAATTGTGGCGGGCAAAGGTAAATTCTGCATCAAAGAATGGGGTGATCAAGTCGTAGTAGCCATTCGCTACCATCACCTTCATCTGGGTATTGCGGTGCATCACCTCGCTCAAAGCACGCGCAGTGCTCACGTAACTGGGTTCGTAGTAGGCTCCATCCGGTACGGGCTTCCAGTTCCAACTTCCACCCATTCCGCTTGCGGAGGTGAAGTAAGGTCGGTCCAGGCTCACCTTCAAGTCTCGCATCAAATAGTCGTTGAAGACAGCTGTGTACGCCGATCCAGTCATGTAACTGGCCGGGTCACCTAGCACAGGCCCTTCGGCGGATTTGTCGGTTTCTAGCGCCAAATACCGTCCGTCCAAGGTGCCAATGGCCTTGCCCTCAGTGCGGAGCAATTCTTTCTTGAAGCGGTGCATCAAGATCTGGTTGTCGGATCGAAGGATATAGGCCTTATCCAAACCGGTAAAGTAGGCCAATTTGGTCGCGATGGCTTCCTTTTGTGCAGGGCTTTGCTTCTCTCCCAAAAACAAGGATTGCAAATAGTCGCCGTAGGCAAATGCTCTGGCTTCCTGGGTAAATGCGGCTAGGGTCTTGCCCTGCCCCGCTTTCTTATGGTACCAGGCAGTGGCTGCTTGGGAAGGAAGGTAGGTGAAAAAGGAGGTCAGGTTATCCGCCCAACTGGAAGAACCTGCATAATCCAAGGCTTGGGAAATCAGCACCAGCCCATTCAGTGCCATGCTTTGCCCGCCCTCTTCCAGTACTTCGGCTACCTTGGCAGCGCGTGTGGTGCCAAAGCTTTCCCCAGCGATAAATTTAGGGGCTTGCCATCTGCCCTGCTGTGCTACCCAGGTACGGATAAACTGTGCAATGGAGGAGGCATCCTCGTTGAGGCCCCAGAAATCGGACGTCTTGCCTACCCCTTCCACCTGGCTGAAACCTGTTCCAATCGGATCAATAAATACCAAATCCGTGAGGTCTAGGAGTGCCTGCTTGTTTTCTTCAACTCGGAAAGGGGCCGCTCCGTCATCGATACCTGCTCCCGAGTCGGTTTTGACCACTTTGGGGCCAAAAAATCCTACATGCAACCAGACACTCGCCGAGCCTGGGCCCCCATTGAAAATAAAGAGAACGGGTCTCTTGGACGGGTCTAGGACTCCCTCGCGGAGGTAGGCGGTGGACCAAAGTGCGCCGGTCACTTCCCCTTTGCTGTTTTTGAGAAAAGTCTCGCCAACTACGGCTTTGTAGCTTATTTTTTGGCCGTTAAACGTGCCTGAATGCGTGGATTCAAATTTTTTGGGTTCCCGAGGAGTCCACTTGGATTCTGTGCTGGCTTCTTGGGAAAAGGCGCTAAAGGCAATAAAAAATGCGAAGAAAAGTAGGGAAAGCTGTTTCATTGGAGGGTTATTTGGAGTTGTAATTTAGGGAAATACGCTGTTTTTTCAATTATTTCACGCAAAGTAGATAAGCCGCAAAAGGTTTATACTCACAGTAGGGTAAAGACAGAATTATACCTCGCGTAGCTGTTTTCTTTGCGGCCTACCCGCCGCGGCGGGCAGGCTTCGCGTCTTTGCGAGATTAAATGAGCGCGCAAAGGCGCTAAGACGCAAAGGGGATTATAGAATAATACAGTGGAAAAAAAGTAGAAATAAACCGAGCCTGCCTGCCACAGGCAGGCAAAAGCCAAGACTAGTATGCCTGCTAACGCTAGGATCTAGTTTTCCCACTTCAACATTCAGAATTGGGTGTTCAGCGTTCGACATTATCTTAAATGTCGTATTTCGTATTTCTAATTTCGTATTTCCTTAATATCTCCACCCCACCTTCACTCCCCCGTACCCATTTCGAGTAGGAGCAGGTTGGTAGAATCTACCCGCAAAGGCATTCAGGTCATTACCCAGCGAGTAGCGCTCGTCCAGCAGGTTGTCTACCCCAGCAAAAATCTCCAGTTCCCAATCACCCAGGGTCTTCAACCAGCCTACCCGAAGGTTGACCAGGGAATAGGCGTCTTGGTAGATGGTATTCGCATCGTTGAGGGGGATTTCTTCGGTAAACTGATGCGTGAAATTGAGGTAAAATCCAGCCCGAGTTCTTACATCCAATCGGCTGACTACGTTGTGTGCAGGAACACCTGTCAAGGCATTTCCTGAGAAATCTTGCCCCCGCTTTTGGTAGTTGTCAAAGGTGAAAAACTGGCCCGTGTAGGCAGTGCCCAGTAAGAAATCGCGAACAAATCCCTTCCCGTTTCGGAGGAAGGCATAATCTAGGCTGGCCTCCACCCCTTTTTGGTCGGTGGCTCCGGCATTTTGGAAGAGCACCACTCCATTTGAATTCGTGTAGGTGGTGATGGTCTCCTGCAGTTTGAAGTAGTAGCCGATCAGTTCCAGATTAAAGCGCTCCAGCCCCATGCGGTAGCCCAGTTCGTAGTTCATGCCCTTTTCTGCCTCCAGATCTAGGTTGACGCTGCCCTCGTTGGTGCGGACCTCATCGATGGTGGGAGGAGAAAAGCCCGAATTGATGGAGCCATACACCGAAGCGCTTGAGGTCAACTGGTAGTTTGCCGCCACTCGAGGAACCAGGATGGGATCAAAGCGGCGGGTTTGCAAACCTGTTTTTCCACCTCCAGCATCGACTTGTCGGTCGATCTCAAATCCGGAGAAATTTTCGCTGAGTCCTAATGTGAATAGGAGTTTGGAGTTCCACTGCAACTCTGCCTGCTGAAATAGAAAGCCTTGGGTTGCTGTCAACTGGTCCGCAAAGCGCACCGTATCGGCCTTGCCGGCCCGATTGCCAAAATTTTGGGCTTGGGTGATGCTTTTTTGCCACTCCCCACCCGCGATGAGGCGGAGGGATTTGCCACCTAGTTGGGTGTCGTAGCGAACCTTGCTTCGTGCCCCATAGCCGAAGCCCAACTCCTTTTTAAAGTCCAGAATAAAGGGGTTTTCAAAGGCATTGGTATTCAAATATACCGTCGTGGTGCTCGTCAATTGATCCGAATGGCGGTAGGTATGCCCCAAAGAAAGCAGGAGGGCTTGTTGGTCGATGGAACTATTCTGTGCCACGGATCCAGGTCGTGCTTGCTTGGGGTTGGCAGCGAGTTGGGCTTCAGTCAAGGCTCCAGGAATTTGGTAGTTGAGGTCCGAAATCAATACCTGGGTTCGCAATTCTTGCTTTTCGGAAACGGGAAAATAGCCGCTCAACTGCAGCACTTGACGCTTGACGCCCGAATGATCTCGGTACCCATCCGATTCCTGACTCACATAGGAGGCCTCGATGCCCCCTTCGCCAATTTTTTGAGAAAGTCCCAATCGAAATCTGGATAGACCAAAATCCCCAACCAGGTAGTCCATTGAAAGGCGATTTTCATCGACCTGTGCTTGGCTAAACAAGGAGATGGCGCCCCCATTTCCTGCACCATATACCGATCCTGATGGGCCTTTGATGACTTCGGCCGTTTTGATATTGCTTAGATCGAGTAGGTTCAATGGGGTGGTGCCATCCGGCGAGGTGAAGGGCACGTCGTTCCAGTAGACCTTTACATTGCGCACGCCGAAGGGAGAGCGAAGCGAACTTCCTCGGATGGATATGCGGTAACTGGCAGGAGCGCGCTCCTCAATGCGGATACCGGCTTTTTGGTTGAAGGCTTGTACGGGCGAATTTTCATTGAAGCGAAAAAGGTCCCGCTCGGAGAGTCGAGAAATACTGGCTGCTTGTTGAATCAGGGGGCGTTCGGAGTCAAAGGCCGAGACCGTCACCGCGGCCAAGTTGAGGACGCTGGGAACTAGCGTCACGGTATATTCACCTGCTTGGAAAGTTTGCTCCAATCGTTCGTAGCCTTCTAGTGAAAAAAGTAGGCGCAGGTTTTCACCTGCAAAAGTGACCGTGCCCGAAGCATTGCTTGTTTGAATAGTTCCCCCATTACTCACCCGAACATTGGCCAGGGGAAGGTTGGAGACTTGATCCATTACCTTAACTTGGATTTGGGCCTGGAGCCCAAGACTGACTACCAAAAGCAAACAAGAAAGCAGTGTTTTCATAACACGAACATACGGGATGTGACCTGCATATAAGCAGAATTTTGGGGTAAAGGTTTGAATTGGGGAAGATCGCGCCTTTTTTGTTTTTAGATGTGGGCCAAAATGGCTAGGTTTTCGAAAAAATAAACCCATGAGACCCTTTTTCCTTCTATTTTTTCTTCCGGTGCTAGCCTTTGCCCAGACCACTCCTCCTGCTCCAGTGTATCCCATTCCGGAACCCCGTCAGTTGGCCTGGCAGGAGTTGCAGTACTACGGCTTTGTGCATTTCAACATGAATACCTTTTCTGATCGGGAGTGGGGTCTTGGGGATGATCAGCCCAGCCAATTTGCCCCTACTGCACTGGATGCGCGACAGTGGGCGCGTGTGGCCAAGGAGGCAGGGATGAAGGGATTGATCATTACGGCCAAGCACCACGATGGCTTTGTGCTTTGGCCCTCGGCCTACACGGAGCATTCGGTCAAAAACAGCCCTTGGCGAGATGGAAAAGGAGACTTGATCCGGGAGTTTGTGGATGCTTGTCGGGAATATGGGCTGAAAGTGGGGATCTATTACTCTCCCTGGGACCGCAACCATCCCGATTACGGCAAACCGGAATACATCACCTACATGCGGAATCAACTCACCGAACTCCTTACCAACTATGGAGAACTCTTTGAGGTCTGGTTTGACGGAGCCAATGGAGGCAGCGGCTGGTACGGAGGTGCCAACGAAGAGCGGGTAGTGGACAAATTGACCTACTACAACTGGCCAAGCATGCATTCCTTGGTGCGGGAATTGCAGCCGGGGGCCATGCTTTTCTCGGATGCCGGACCCGATGTGCGCTGGGTGGGGAACGAACATGGATTTGCCTATCCGACTACCTGGTCCAATTTGATGCGGGACTCCGTCTACGCCGGCATGCCGGAGTACTCGGATAAGTGGGCGATGGGGCAGGCAAATGGTACGCATTGGGTGCCTGCCGAGGCTGATGTGAGCATCCGTCCGGGATGGTACTACCATGCCTACGAAGACCACAAACTCAAAACCTTGCCTGAACTTCTAGAAATTTACTACCAAAGCATTGGTCAAAACAGTTCCTTGCTGATCAACTTCCCCATCGATACCCGAGGACTGATTCCTGATTCGGATGTGCAGGCGATTCTCGAATTGGCAGCCAAAGTCAAGGAAGATTTTGCGGTGAACCTGGCCACTGGCGCCAAGGTATCGGCGAGTGCTAGCCGAGGAGCAGGCTACGCAGCAAGTCAGGTATTGGATGGGGATTACAAAAGTTTTTGGAGCAGTGCTGGCGGAGAGCGGAGTGCATCGGTGGAACTTGATTTTGGCCAACCGAAATCTTTCAATCGGATCTTGATTCAGGAATACGTCAATCTCGGTCAGCGCGTGTCTGCCTTTACGGTTGAAAAAGAAGTGGAGGGGAAATGGCTGCCTTTGGCGCAGGGTACAACGATTGGTTATACCCGTATTTTGCGAGTTCCGGAGACCCAGGCCCAGAAGATTCGGATCAATTTTCTGGAAGCAAAGGGAGAACCGCTGATTGCGGAGTTGGGCGTCTATGCTGCTCCAGCACTGGTTTTTCCCCCAAAGATCACCCGATCTAGCGCTGGGCTCGTATCGATCACCGCTGCAGACCCTGGGCTTGAAATCTACTACACGGTAGATGGCAGTTTACCTCTAGCGGGGAAAAACCGCTACGACAAACCCTTTCTATTGGAGCGGCCTGCTACCGTTCAAGCGATCGTAGTGGATGCGAAGACGGGGAAAAGTTCGGCTACCAGCCGCCAAGAACTGGACCTAGTGAAAGGAAACTGGAAGGTGCTTTCCACCGACCCCAAAGCCCAGGCCGCCATCGATGAGTTGCCCCATACCTATTGGACTTCGCCTACCAATGCTATGGAACTCGATTTAGGTGAAAAAGTCTCCCTCCAAGGACTTCGCTACTTGCCCATGCAGGCGAGGTATCCGAGTGGATTCATTGCAGATTATGTCTTGGAAGGGAGTTTGGATGGCAGCACCTGGATTCTTTTGTCCAAGGGGGAATTTGCGAATATTCAAAACAATCCCATCGAGCAGGTGATCCGATTTGCTCCTCAGGTGCTGCGCTATGTTCGGTTAAAAGCTGGGCGCACAGTCGATGGCAATGCGGCTACCTTCGGTGAATTGGGCACCATTACCCGATAAGTTTCAGTTTCCTGATTTTCAGGTAGCGTTTCTTGAAAAAAAATACCTACTTTAATTTTTCAATTACCAACCAACCCAAATAATCTTTTAGTATGAACAGACGTCATGCGTTGCGGCATATCGCCCTGATTTCTGGAGGGCTTGCGCTGATTCCCTCCTGTGATTTTAGCAAGGAAGACATCCTTGCCGCTTAC
>CANGYY010000064.1 GCA_947458585.1 Cyclobacteriaceae bacterium
AGGCTGACCTGCGCACTGTCTTCCTCTTGCTGGATTTTTTGGGCGTAGCGGCTTGCTTTTTCAATCAAACTGATATCTCCTTCAGGTGCTTCCAAGTACTGTCTCCGGTGGTGTTCTTTGAAACAATCAAAGCTTCCTGCCATGGCCAAGGCTTCCATCGTTCTTTTGTTCAGTCCGCGTGAATTGACACGCTTGGCGAAGTCAAAGATGGTTTTGTAAGCCCCTTTGCTTTCACGCTCCTTGATGATTTCTTCCACCGCAGCGGTGCCAGCACCTTTGATGGCGGCCATGCCAAATCGGATTTCCCCTTGGATATTTACGGTAAATCCACCCTTGGATTCATTGACATCTGGTCCAAGTACAGCGATTCCCATTCGTCTACATTCTTCCATGAAAAAGGTCACCTGAGTGATGTCGTTCATGTTGTTGCTTAGCACAGAAGCCATGTATTCTGCAGGGTAGTGCGCCTTGAGGTAAGCCGTCTGGTAGGCAATCCAGGCATAGCAGGTAGAGTGCGATTTGTTGAAGGCGTAGGAGGCAAAAGCTTCCCAGTCTGTCCAGATTTTCTCCAGCTTCTTGGCATCGTGACCCTTGGCAGCCGCCTGCTCCACAAACTTGGGCTTCATTTTGTCCAATACATCCTTCTGCTTCTTTCCCATCGCTTTTCGAAGGACGTCGGCCTCACCCTTGGTGAAGCCCGCAATCTTTTGAGAAAGCAGCATGACCTGCTCCTGGTAAACCGTGATTCCGTAGGTTTCTTCCAGGTACTCCTTCATGTCCTCTAGATCGTAGGAGATGGGTTCGGCTCCATGCTTTCGCTTGATAAATGAGGGGATGTAAGCCAGTGGCCCTGGACGGTAAAGCGCATTCATGGCAATCAAATCCGCAAAAACAGTTGGCTTTAATTCACGCATGTATTTTTGCATGCCCGGACTTTCGTACTGGAAAATGCCGACTGTTTCGCCGCGCTGAAAGAGTTCGTAGGTTTTGACATCGTCAATCGGGAAAGCGTCCGCGTCCAACTGAATTCCATGACGTTCTTTGACGATTTTGATCGCGTCCTTGATCAGGGTCAATGTTTTTAGTCCTAAAAAGTCCATTTTGAGTAGCCCTGCAGATTCTACTACGGCGTTGTCAAACTGGGTACAAACCATGTCCGAATCCTTGGCCAAGGCGACAGGAACAAAGTTGGTGATGTCCGAAGGGGTAATGATGACTCCACAGGCATGGATGCCGGTGTTACGCACTGATCCTTCCAAGACGGCAGCCTGGTTGATGGTCTTGGCGGACTCATCCAATCCTTGGGCTATACGGATAAGTTCCTCTGCCTTTTGAAGCAATTCGCCCTGTCCCTTGAGTTTTTCCAATAAGGCTGGCCGATTCTTAGCCAATTCAAAAAGCGTCTTCAACTTGATTTCAGGCACCAAGTTGGCCAGTCTTCCCGCTTCTGCCAAAGGCAGGTTGAGCACACGAGCGGTATCTCGAATGGCAGATTTGGCTGCCATGGTGCCGTAGGTAATGATTTGAGCCACTTGGTTGGTGCCGTACTTGTTGATCACGTAATCAATCACCGCTTGGCGACCCTCGTCATCAAAGTCAATATCAATATCGGGTAAGGATACTCGGTCTGGATTCAGAAAACGTTCGAATAGGAGGTCGTATTTGATGGGATCGACATTGGTGATTCCTACACAATAGGCTACTGCTGACCCCGCCGCTGATCCTCTTCCAGGACCTACGGATACGCCCATATCTCGGGCAGCACGCGTAAAATCCTGAACAATCAAAAAATAGCCAGGATAACCCGTGTTTTCGATGGTTTTCAACTCAAAGTCCAAACGCTCCTGAATTTCAGGATGAAGTTCTGGGTAGCGTTTTTTAGCGCCCTCGAAAGTGAGGTAGCGGAGGTAGGCATTTTCGCCACGCTTGCCCCCATCTGCCTCGTCTTCGGCATGCTTAAACTCTTCTGGAATGTCAAATTTTGGCAACAATACCTCTCGAGCCAGTTTGTAGGCTTCGCACTTGTCCACAATCTCTTGGGTACAAAGGATCGCCTCTGGCAAATCGGCGAAAAGCAACTTCATTTCCTCCGGACTTTTGAGGTAAAACTCGTCGTTAGGAAAGCCAAATCGAAACTCTCGGCCTCGCTTGCCCACGTACTTTTTAGGCTTTTCGACCAGCTCTCCATCCTTTACACACAACAAAATATCGTGTGCTTTGGCATCGCCCTTTTCATTGTAGTAGCTGTTGTTGGCAGCGAAATACTTGACCCCATATTTTTGGGCAAATTCGAGGAGCACTTCATTCACCTTGTCTTCTTCAGGGATGCCGTGGCGATTCAGTTCAACGTAAAAATCATCCCCAAATTGTTCCTTCCACCAGACAAAAGCTTCTTCTGCCTGCGTTTCGCCCACATTGAGGATGAGGTAGGGAATCTCGCCCCAAATGCCTCCGGTGGTGGCGATCAAATCTCCTTTGTACTGAGAAAGGAGCTCTTTGTCTATTCGGGGAACGTAGTAAAAGCCTTCAATATTTGCATAGGAAGCGAGCTTGGCCAGGTTGTGGTATCCTGCCTTATTTTTTGCCAGAAGCACAGTTTGGTAACCATCGTCTTTGGCGGTTTTATTCTTTCTGTCCCGACAGAGATTAAATTCTCCACCCAGGATTGGGATGATGTCCTTGCTCATGGCTTCTTTCACAAAGTGAAAGGCTCCCATCATGTTGCCATGGTCGGTCATTGCCATGGCTTTCATGCCAAGGGATTTGGCTTTGGCAATGAGGGTTGGGATTTCTGAAGTGGCCTGCAATACCGAAAATTGCGTATGCACGTGAAGGTGGGTAAAAGGACTATCTCCTAAGTCTACAGCAGGCGCTTGCTCAATTTTCCCCCCCACTGCTTTCGGGATTGGGGCTTGCTTTTGTGTCGGTTGTGCAAAATTGGCCTCTCCAAGTACAGGGGCCTCATACTTTACCTCATCCCAATTCACGCCAGGCTCTGTAGCCTGTATTTTTTGATTGATGAGACCAAAGAAACACCTTGCAGTGGCATCCACATCGTAAGCGGCATCGTGTGCGTCTCCAAATCCTACCCCAAACAGTTTTTGATGAAGCTCGGTCAGGGTTGGCCATTTGAATTTTCCTCCTTTTCCTCCTGGGAGCGCACAAAAATTGGTGGAAATGTCCTTGGTGTCCAATTCGGATTTGCCTTCAAATGGCATGACCAGGGCGGCGCGAAGAAATTCCGAACCGACTACATGGATATCAAAGCCAATGTTGTGTCCTACCAAATACTTCGTTTGTGCTACATCCTCTCGAAAGACTTGGAGAATCTCTTGCAGGGGATGACCTTCTTCTAAAGCGCGCTTAGTAGAAATTCCATGTACTTTTTCCGCATTGTAAGGAATCGTAAATCCCTCTGGGCGGATGATAAAATTTTTATTGGAGAGTAATCGGCCCTTTTCGTCATGCAATTGCCAAGCGAGCTGAACTAGCCTGGGCCAATTGTCCAGGTCAGACATGGGGGCATTGTACGATCTGGGTAATCCAGTAGTTTCGGTATCAAAAATTAAGTACATGGGAGACTCGGGGAATGAGCATTCAAATTAGGGCTTTAAATGGGAAGCAAAAAATGGACTGACGGAAATTGTCAGGGTTTAAAATCAAATTTTTTGGTAATTATCTCGTTGTGGAAGGTTGACTATGCGGGAAGATTTTTTTACATTTATTTCGCATGTAAATTGTTTTAGGTATGATCATGAACTTATTTCACATTTTTCTTTTCTCTTCTTTTTTCATTGATCCTACTTTCTTTTTGGGTAAGTGGAAGCTTGAAAAGCACGGACCAATAACTAGTGTTTTGCAATCTGAGGTTTTGGCGGAGTTGGATTTAGGTGAGCAATTTGGGATTCAAAATGCCGCAAAATTATTTTTAGATAATCATTATTTAGAATTTAGGAAGGACACAGTCTTTTGGAAAGATGTTGAGTCTGGCGAAAACAAAGTAGTTGAGAAGAGTGGTAAATGGCATTTAATTGGAGACACCCTTTTTATCATGGACTATGAAAAGATAGCTGCCTATAAATACTTAATTACTCAAGAGGGTGAAGACGGCTTCAGTCAAAGGAACATCTATCAAAACGGTCAAATCTCAAAAAGCCCTATCATATACAGCAGAACGAAAGAATGAGCATTAGATGATGACTCTTTTAGCCTTGTTATACTGGATTAATTAGATCAGGATATTAAAATTCTAATTTAATAATCAAGTGTCATTTTAGGAGAGAAATCTTTGAGGAGTTTTAACCTTAAAACCCAGGAAAATCTCTCCAAGAAATCAACTGCCCTTGGGATCTTTTTTGATTGAGATCGCCTGCATAGATCAAGCCCTTTGCGGTCAAAGGCATGTCTGAGAGCTGCTCAAACTTGGTCAATCCCTTGAAGTTCTCGGTAAGGATAGTCTCCGTGGCTTTAATTTCGTAGGCCTGCAGACTTCCACCTTGATCTACCAGCAAATCCACTTCGTCACCGTGATTGTCTCTCCAAAACCAAGGGCTTTCATCGCGATAGCTGTGGTGCATTTGCTTGTGAAATTCCGCCACTAGCATGTTTTCAAACAAGGCTCCTTTGACGGGATTCGTGACAAGCGCTTCCCTAGTTTTTATTTTCAGTAGGTAGGCCAAAAGTCCAGTATCGTAGAAATAGAGCTTTGGCGTTTTGACTACCCGTTTGCTAAAATTTTTGTGATACGGATACAGCTGAAAGGTGATGTAACTAGACTCAAGCGCAGATAGCCAGGATTTTGCCGTAGGCTGACTGATACCGGCCTCATTTGCGAGGGAACTCATGTTCAAGAGCTGGCCCGCACGAGCTGCACATAGGCTTAGAAAATTTTTAAACAATCGCAACTCTTTCACCTCGATCAGCTCTGTTACATCACGATTCACATAGGTCTGCACGTAATTGGAGTAGAAAACTGCTGGAGCGATTTTTCGGTCGTAGAGTGCCGGATAGAAACCGTGAAGCAATTGGTCCAAGGGATCCTCAGCGAGCAAATGAGCTTCCTTTAGTTCTTGAATGTCTAGGGGAAGTAGCTTGAAAAGCGCAACTCGGCCTGCGAGACTTTGCGTGATGCGCTCCATCAATTGAAAATTTTGAGAGCCAGACAAAATAAACCCTCCCATGCGATCGGGGCGGCTGTCCACCAAGGTTTGGAGGTAAGAAAACAAGGCAGGTGCCTGTTGAACTTCATCGAAGATCACCTGGTCATTGTATTCCGCTAGAAATCCATTGGGGTCCTTGAGTGCGAAGTCACGGGCGTCCGGATTCTCCAAACTGACATATCGGTAATCGGGGAAAAGGGTCTTGAGCAAGGTGGTCTTTCCCGATTGCCTTGGCCCGGTTACAGCAAGTATCGGGTATTTAGTTTGGTATTCCCGTATTGCCTTGTAAATGTGTCTGTTGATTACGTTCATGCACCACAAAGGAACGTATAATTTTGAAATTGTACAAGGTAAACTTTGAAATTGTACAAGGTTAATTTTGAAATTGTACAGAGTTGATTTTGAAATTGTACAAGAAAATTTCTAGGATTTTGTGCTTCAAAATTTTCAAGAACTGGTTTTTAAGGCTAAATAGGTTAATCTTCAGCGATACTGATGAGCCCAACACCCTTCAACTAAGCAGGCGTTACCTCTTATCCTCCCAAGGCATGTAGACTACCTTCTTGGTTTGAAAAAATTCCTCTTTGAAATAATCTTCTAAGTGATAGCAAACGTAGGACTTGCCTGTTTCCTCCATTTCCTCATCTACGTCGCCGCCTTTGAGGTACAGGATGCCATTCGGATAGTCATTGATATCCTCCTTTTTAATTTTTCCCTTCACCCAAGGGTAAAATTGGATCATGCGCGTGACTGCCCGGCTTACCACAAAATCATACTTCCGGACTAGCGATTCTGCGCGCGCCTGCTGCGCTTCGACATTGGTCAATTTGAGGGCCTTGGCAACTTCTTTGACGACGGTAATTTTCTTACCAATGGAATCCACCAAATGGAAGTGTGTATCTGGAAAAAGTATGGCTAAGGGGATACCTGGAAACCCGCCCCCCGTACCAATATCCAATACCTTGGTGCCTGGCTGAAACTCCATCACTTTGGCGATTCCCAGCGAGTGGAGAACATGGTGCACGTAAAATTGCTCCATGTCTTTGCGACTGATCACGTTGATTTTGGCATTCCAATCTTGATACAGCGCTTCCAATTGCTCAAACTGCTGCAGCTGTTTGGGGCTAAGTCCTGGAAAATAGGAAGCAATCACGGCGCTAGTAAGGGGCATTAAATTTGGTTTTCTTTTCCAGAAGCGATTTCATAGAGGAGCTCCCGTGAACGGTGCAATTGTGCTTTGACAGTTCCCAAAGGCTTGTCGAGTTCCTGGGCAATTTCCTCGTAAGACAATTCGTCGAAATAACGAAGCTGGACCAACTTTCGGTATTTGGCAGGAAGCTTGTCTACAAAAAGGCGTACCATCTCAATGCGCTGCGACTTGATAAACTCGTCCTGTGGGTTGTCGTCTTTGTCCTCCACATCCATCGTCACGGCATTGCCGTTGTCGTCCGAAAGGGTATTGTTTAAACTCATGGTTTTGAGTTTTTTCTTTCGGATAAAGTCAATGGCATTGTTGGTAGCGATTCGAAACAACCAAGTGGAAAAAGTATACTCTTTCTTGAATCGTTCGAGGTTACGAAAGGCCTTGGCAAAGGCTTCCATAGTTAGATCCTCTGCATCATCCGCATCACGAATCATTTTCAGAATCATAAAATAAACCGCTTTTTTGTAGCGCTTCATTAGGGTTGCATAGGCAGCCTGATCTTTTCCTTGAACAGCACGGTCTATGAGTTCAAAATCCTCTAGGGCCTTGGATGAAAATTCGCGTTCGTTGCCGTTCATTTGGTGTTTTTTGCCTGATAGGATATGGATCCTAGAACCCAAAAGTATGCCAAGTACAACAAATCATTGATTAAAGCCTTCATTTTAGGAACATTTCCTTGGAGGTTTTTTGAAGCAGACTTAAAAATTGCGAGTAGCAAAACCGAACGAAAGCCCATGATGGTTAAGACGGTCAAAAAATACTCCCATTGAAGACCGACTCCAAAATAAAGCAAAAGGCCTATTCCACCAATCCAATAGAGCGCATGGGAGACCCCATATAAGCCCATTTTCCGCTTGTCTTCTACACTGAAATAGCGTTCTGCATGCAAGAGGCGACGTTCAGTTTGGAGGTATTCTTTCCAGTTTTCTTTAGGCGCAGACAAGGTGATGGCTGCTGGATCAATAATGACCTTGGTGTTTGTCCCATTGGCATAGGTATTGACAAAAACAGAGTCGTCCCCGCCCTCAATTCCCCAAAACCCTTTAAATCCTTTTGCTTCCATAAAGAAACTCTTTCGGTAGCACAAGTTCTTGCCTGTTCCCGTAAATGGGGATTTCCAGAGTCCAAAGGAGAGGTAGAAAAGCGCTCTTAAAATGGTTTCAAACTGAATCCATTGATTCAAAGCATCCCCTTTTTCTTGGTACCCCGAAAAGCCTAGCGCGAAGGTTTTCCCTTCCTCTCGTACAGGAGCAGTCATTTGCCGAATCCATTGGTTGGAAGTGGGCAGGCAATCTGCATCTGTGTGGAGCATGACGTCATTTTTGGCAACCTTTATCCCCAAGGTGATCGCGAATTTTTTAGCAGTTACATGCTTGGGGGTATACTTGATTGTTACAGAACGGAGTTTGGGGTACTGAATCATGAGATCTTCCAAAAGCCGCTTCGTTCGGTCACTGCTCTGATCGTTGACGACCATCACATCAAATTTTGGATAATCTTGTTCAAAAAGTTTTGGGATCAACACTTTCAAGTGTTGAAATTTATTTCGTGCCGTGACCAAGACGGTGACCCCTTCCTCTGGGTATTGGATTCCAGATTTTTTTGATCCTCGGATGTACCAAGCGGTTCGAGAAAATACCATCAACAGGTATCCCCCTTGGATGAGGATTCCGAAACCGAAGAAAAACCACAATAAAAATAGGCCCATAGGTCAATACTGCTCGGCAAATATAAAATCAATTTCAGCAAGTCATTTAAGAATAAGTGGATATTTTTGCAAGAGCAAGTCTGGCCAAAACTGCCTTGCAATTTTGCTCCTCTTTGCATTCCAATGAAGTTTGTTTTAGAAAAAAAAGACAGTCAAACCCAAGCCCGTACAGGCAGCCTAATTACCGATCACGGTACGATCCAAACGCCCATTTTTATGCCTGTGGGGACTGCGGGAACCGTCAAAGCGGTGCACCAGCGCGAGCTAAAAAAAGACATTCAAGCACAAATTATCCTTGGAAATACCTACCACCTCTACCTGAGACCTGGGTTAGACACCTTGGAGAGAGCAGGAGGATTGCATCAATTTATTGGTTGGGACCGACCTATGTTGACGGATTCAGGGGGCTATCAGGTTTTTTCTTTGGCCGGCACTCGGAAGATTAAGGAGGAAGGAGTGACCTTCAAATCACATATTGATGGTTCCAAACACTTTTTTGCACCGGAAAATGTGATGGATATTCAGCGCAGTATTGGTGCGGACATCATCATGGCCTTTGATGAGTGTACTCCCTATCCCTGTGACTATGCCTATGCCAGGCAGTCCATGGAAATGACCCACCGCTGGTTGCTTCGCTGTCAAGATCGATTCGATACCACCGAAGGAAAGTATGGGTATAACCAAAGCCTTTTTCCAATCGTACAAGGATCAGTATACAAAGATCTTCGCGTTCAAAGTGCTGAATTTATCGCCAAGCAGGGAAGGGAAGGAAATGCCATTGGTGGACTTTCTGTAGGGGAGCCCGCGGAACTCATGTACGAAATGACCGAATTGGTGACTGCTATTTTACCAGCAGACAAACCTCGCTACTTGATGGGAGTGGGTACACCTGCCAATATTCTAGAGTGCATTGCCCTAGGCGTAGATATGTTTGATTGTGTGATGCCTACTCGCAATGCTCGCAATGGCATGCTCTTTACCTCAGAAGGAATTATCAATATCCGAAATGAAAAGTGGAAAGATGATTTTAGTCCCATAGATCCGTCGATTGGAAATGAAGTAAGTAGTACCTATTCAAAGGCATATTTGCGGCACCTGACCGTGTCCAAGGAAATTTTAGCTGCGCAAATTGCTAGTATTCATAACCTTGCTTTTTACTTATGGCTCGTAGGGCAGGCAAGGGAACACATTCAGGCCGGAGATTTTGGCAGCTGGAAAACGGCGATGGTCAAAAAAGTAAGTACTAGATTGTAACATGAAAATTCTCGACAAACTCATCATCAAAGAGTTTTTGAAGACCTACTTTTTTGTAGTCGTCCTCCTGATTCTGGTGGTCTTGGTCTTGGATTTTACTGAAAAAAACGACACCTACATCCGTAATCAGGTTCCCACTGGAGACATTCTTGCATACATGGGCAATTACGGGTTGTACTTGAACAACCTGCTCACCCCCATTACTGTCTTCATTTCCGTCATTTTTATTACCTCAAAGATGGCTGGACGAACGGAGATCGTAGCCATTTTAAGTTCAGGGATCAGTTTTGTCCGATTGCTTCGCCCCTTTCTTATTGCGGCGGCACTGATTGGGGTGACCAGTTTCGTGCTCAACGGATGGGTGCTGCCCCGAGCCACTGCAGGTGTAGCAAAATTCAGAATGCAATACCTGGAGAAGGGGGATGCCTCCACGGATCCCAATATCCACATCAAGGTCGGGCCCAATGCCTATGCGTACATCAGTCGATTTTACAAGACTAGCAATACAGGCTATAACTTTACCTTGGAGGAAATCCGTGATGGCAAATTAATTTCTAAGCTTTCCTCCGATTTGATTCAATGGGATACGACCAAGAATGTTTGGACCTTGGAAAATTGGCGCCTACGTGTGCTCAAAGAAAAAGGAGAAGACTACTTTACAGGAAATGCGATGGATACGGTGCTCTCCATTTCTCCTACTGACTTTGACCTACCCGAAAATCACCACGAAACGCTCAAACTTCCAGAATTGAGTCGGCAAATCACCCTCTTGGAAGAGCGTGGTGCCGACAATGTGAGTTATTACCGAATCGAACGAATTGTGCGGTACATGTCTCCCTTTGCTTCCATTATTCTCACTTTCATAGGGGTGATCATGTCGGCACGAAAAACTAGGGGAGGCTCCGGATTTCAAATTGCAATGGGCTTTTTTCTAGCCTTTGTCTACATCCTCTTGTTTCTTCTGTCACGTACTTTTGCGGAAGCAGGCACCCAGTTTCCCGTGCTTGCCGTTTGGATGCCTAACTTGGTCTTTGCCCTTACGGGATTGATTTTGTACAAAACTGTACCACGTTGATGGCCACTTCTACCTTCAAGGATTACTTGCTACTTCACTTTATTGTGTTGATCTGGGGAGTCACCTCCATCTTAGGTTTGCTGATTAGCTTGCCATCCCTAGAACTCGTTTTTTACCGAACACTTCTGGCGGCAATAGGAGTGGCTGTGCTGATGGGAATTCGAAAAGAATCGCTTCGTGTAGCTCCCATGGACTTGCTCAAAATCATAGGCGTAGGTGTCTTGATTTCCTTGCATTGGATCTTCTTTTTTTGGTCAGCCAAGGTATCTACCGCTTCTGTTTGCCTTGCGGGTATGGCCACTACCTCACTTTGGACGTCTTTTTTAGACCCCTTGATCAACAAAAAACGGATCAAACCCTTTGAGGTTGGCTTAGGCTTGCTGGTGATTTCAGGTTTGCTAGTCATCTTTCAGTTCGAAAATGGGTACTGGCTGGGTCTTTTTATGGCCTTGGCGGCAGCATTTTTGAGTGCCCTATTTTCCATTCTCAATGGACGCTTGACGTTTCGGTACAGCCCTTACCAAATCACTTTTTACGAAATGGCGGCCGCTAGCCTAGTGGCCTTACTATTTTTACCCCTCTATTCCTACATCGATGGCACAGCCATTCAATGGACTTGGAAGGGATTGGACTGGTTTTGGATCTTGATTTTGGCAGGGATTTGTACGGTGTATGCGTTTTCGGTTTCGGTGGAATTGATGAAGCGTCTGTCGGTTTTTTCCATCAACTTGACCATCAATTTGGAGCCAGTCTATGGGATTCTGTTAGCAGTTTTGATTTTTGGAGAAAAAGAAAAAATGACCCAACAATTTTACTTGGGTACAGGCATCATTTTCATCTCGGTATTGATCTATCCGGTGCTCAATTATTGGCAAAAAAAGAGAAAAGAGGCATTGATTCCCAAAGCCTAATTTTTCCACATCTCTACGCTTTAAAGTAGGGATTCAAATACAAAATAGGTTGCTGGCCAGTTGGGAAGTGTCGGCTTTTGATCAAATAAGCCAAAAATGCTTGAGCCCGAACCTGACATGGCGGCATAATAGGCTCCAGCCTGGTAGAGGCTAGATTTCAGCGCAGCAAGTTCTGGATGGGCTTGGAAGACGGAGGGTTCAAAGTCATTGATCAATTCCTCTTTCCAGCGGCTGCGGTCTGCCAAAATGGTTTCGAGTTTGTTCTTTGGAGCCTTTGGAACTACCCCAGCATATGCTTCCTTGGTGCCTACATGAATTCCTGGGTGTACCAGGACCAGGTAGGATCCTTGAAGTGAGACCGAGTTGGGCTCAAGGATTTCACCTCTCCCTCGGATGATTTTGGGGGTATTTTCGATAAAAAATGGACAATCGCTTCCCAATTCTGCTGCGTATTCTTCCAAGAAAAAATCGTCTAGGTGCAGGTCAAATAGATTGTTCATCAGCGTCAATGCAAAGGCTCCATCAGCAGAACCTCCCCCCAAACCAGCACCCATGGGAATGTGTTTGTGGAGGTGAATTTGGAGATTGGGCAATCCTTGAAAATCTTTTTTAAGCAGTTTTTCTGCCTTTAGGATCAAGTTGTCCTTGGGATCTCCAGGCACCTCCAGTCCAGTGACATTCCAAGAGGGCTTCTTGTCCAAAATCATCTCCAAGGCATCACAAAGTGGGATCGGGACCATGCAGGATTCGATCTCATGGTAGCCATCTTTCCGTTTTTGGGTGATGTGTAGTCCGAGGTTGATTTTGGCGTTGGGAAAGGTGATCATGGGGTTGCACTGTTTCAACAAAAGTAAGGGAAATCAGTGGAGATCGGATCCTTTCAATGACTTTTTGAAAAAATCAAACATTGGCCAAATTTTTAGCATTTGTTTGGATAATTTGGTCAATCATTAGTTGAAACGCATCGATAAATCGAAAAAATTGAAAAAAATAAAAATCAGTAGAATATTTTGAGGAGGGATATTTTTTAGGCTTTTTTTCACCTATCCTCCTTGTTAATTTTTTTTATTTAAAATAAAAGTCTGTAAAAAATGATTTTGCCCAATTTTATAGACTGAGTTGGGACGCGAAAGAAGAATTAAATATTGTTAGTCTCAGCATAGATAATTACTATTGTAAGGTAATTCAGCGCTGAATTAACAAACCGTGAAAACATGACTAACTCTTTGTTGCTTCTCCTGCGATTTAGCATTCTCCTTTCTAATTCCAAGTGAGGCACAAGACTATAGCGATAATTCTACACTATGTAAAGTGCCTCCATCCAAAGAGGCACTTTTTTTATTTCCGATACCATGGCCCAAAATCCGCTTAAAAAATACAGTTGGGAAATCAGTGACAACCCCGAACATCCTGCAGGCATGGCGATGCTGTATGCCACTGGCATGTCTGACAAAAAAATGAAGCAGCCTTTTTTAGGGATCGCAAGTTGCGGCTACGAAAGTAATCCCTGCAACATGCACCTCAACGACTTTGCTGCACACATCAAAGCCTCTTCCCAGGAAGAAGAGTTGACAGGATTGGTGTTTAATACGATTGGAATTTCTGATGGAACTTCCATGGGTACCTTGGGGATGCGCTATTCCCTCGTGTCCCGAGAAATTATTGCAGATTCCATTGAATCCTTTGTACTGGGACATTCTTTTGATGCTTGTGTAGCCGTAGCCGGATGTGACAAAAATATGCCCGGTGCCATCATCGGCATGCTCCGAATCAACCGCCCCAGCATCATGGTTTATGGGGGTACGATTGCCTCAGGAATCTACAAAGGC
>CANGYY010000065.1 GCA_947458585.1 Cyclobacteriaceae bacterium
ACCATAAGAGAATAAAATCCAAACTAAATGGAAAAAGCCCGGTACAATACCGAGCTCTTTCTCTAAATTTAAATCATTCTTAATCCGTCCAACTTTTGGGGGCTAGTCCACAATTGGGATGCTTTTTTTTAACTTAGCTCATCATGTCAAACACGCAAATCCTAAGAAATGGATTGTTAGGCACAGGCCTACTTTTGGGTATAGCCCTCTCCCTTGATTTTGTTTTTGATAGCAGTGTTTGGACGGGAATGAAGGTAAGTCAGTCTGCCATCACAGTAGAATACTGCGAATTTAACCATCCCGAGCGGCTATTTCACCAACCTATCAATACCTATTCCAACCTGATCTACTTTTTCTATGGCCTTCTAGTCTTTCAGTTGGCATTAAAAGACTTCAAATTCTTTGGAATAAATGGAATCAATTCAGTTCGTAATTCCCCTTACTTGTCTATCCTCCTGGCAGCTAATTTCATCTATTTGAGTTTTGGTTCTGCATTTTTCCATTCTTCACTCACCTGGATCGGACAGCGGATCGATATGAATGCCACCTATGGACTTACCCTCAGCTTAATTTGCATCGGATTAATTCAGGTACTCACTAAAAAGGCGCTCACTAAACAAATTCAGGTTGGTTTAGTGGTAGGAATGCTTTTTCTCATTGCTGGGTTCCTTCCACTGGCACTTCAAATTTCAAGTTCCATTCTCCTCCCCTCCTTATTTTTAATCCTGTTGGTATTAGGCATCATCAATTACTTCCAATACCCTGCACAGCGAACTCCAGTATTGGGAGTTTTGAGTTTTGTATTGCTTGCAGTGGCCATTCAAATCCGCTCCTTAGATGTAGCCAAGGTAAACTGTGACCCAATGTCCATCTGGCAAGGACATGCGCTCTGGCATTTTCTAACTGCAACGAGCAGCTTGTGCATGTATTTTTATTTCCGAAGGGTGAAAAATCTCAACCCTCTCAAAAAGGATTAAGTCCAAACACTCCATTCCAATTGGGAAAAGAGTTGACTGAGTATCAATTGAAGTGAAGGTGAAAAATGCTTGCCACTAGTTTTTCAATTCTGATAGAAAAATCAAAATTCTGCGTGTAGATTCGAGCTATTATTTGGATCCAAACACTCGTCTTTTGAATTCTAACGCCAAGAAAATATCCTGGAAAACAGCTGCTGGAATAGTCATCGCCAACATGATTGGAACTGGAGTATTTACCAGTCTTGGATTCCAACTTGAGGCAGTTCAAAATACATGGACCATTGTGTTGCTTTGGACGCTTGGAGGCATCATGGCGCTAATTGGTGCTTTAGTGTATGCAGAGTTGGGTACCCATTTCCGGCGCACCGGCGGAGACTACATCTTCCTTTCCGAAACCATCCACCCACTGGTGGGCTACCTCTATGCCTGGGTATCCTTAGTGGTCGGTTTTTCTGCCCCCATTGCGATTGCTGCGATGGCCATGAACAATTACCTCAAACCAGTTTTTGGGGAAACATTGCTTCCAGGACTTATTTTCTTAGTGCTCATTCCTACTGTTCACATTTTTTCTGTGAGCAATTCAGCCAAATTTCAAAACGGGATGACTCTCCTCAAAATTGGGTTTGTATTGGCCCTGATTGGTTTGGGATTAAGTTATTCGAGTACCATAGAAACATCCGCATTCAATTTTTCGGGGACTTGGAAGAAAGAAGTACTCCTACCAGGCTTTGCCGTTTCCTTGATTTATGTGTTTTATGCCTATACAGGATGGAATTCTGCGGCCTACATCATTGAGGAAGTAGATCAGCCCAAGAAAAATCTACCCAAAGCCTTGATTGGTGCCACCCTGCTGGTGATGGTCATTTACATTTTGCTGCAACTCGTTTTGCTCAAACACGCATCAGTAGCCCAATTGGCAGGAAAGGTCCAAGTAGCAGATATTGCTTTTGGCAATCTTTTTGGTCCAAATGGTGCGATTTGGGTCAGCCTATTTATCGGGATTCAATTGATTGCGACCATCTCAGGCTATGCTTGGGTGGGCCCACGAGTAACCTATGCGATGGCCAAAGACTATAAATTATGGAAGCCGCTCGCAAAGGTCAACGCAAATGAAATCCCCGTTCGAGCGATTGTTGTGAATACGGGTATAAGCCTGATTCTTTTCGTATCAGGATCCTTTGAGCAAATCATGCTTTATGCAGGATTTATCCTTCAACTCATGAGTACGGTTACGGTCTACTCCTCCCTAAAAATCAAAAAACAGGAAGGGTTTAAAACGCCTTTCAAACCCATACCACAACTCATTTACATCGGATTTAGCGTGGCACTCATGGGCTACCTGCTGGTAGATCGACCCAAAGAAAGTTTGGCTGGTATTGGAATTTTGGCTTTGGGCTGGGCGATCTATGCCTTCGATAAAAAAACAAAGTGAAAACTTTTTTTTTAACAATCCAATAAGCGTCTATGGTAGTTGATTTGACCCAAGTGGTAGTTAAAATGACCATAGAGGTGAATCAAAAAATAGCCAACTGTCATGGAATGACCGAGGAAGGAATGTTTGGATTGATCGCCAAGTTTTTTTGGGTCCATAGGTACTAAGGCTTGCTCTAAAAGCTTTTTGAGCTCCTCCAATTCATGCAGTAGATCTGCTCTCAAGAGCTTACTTGGCACAAATTCACTGTCTCTATCTCGCTCAAACGCGATGCCGCATAAGTCCAATCCAAAAAACTGCTTCACATTACCAATCAAGTGAAGTATCAAGTTGCCCGCAGAATTATTAATCCCTTGTTCAATACGCCAGAGATTACGCTCATCTGAATAGGCATTCAACTCTTCAATTAGCTTGGATAAATCTCTTTGAAACAACAGGTTAAGCTCTTTGGTATTCATAAAAAGTAAAGGAATTGGGAAAAGAATTATAAGTGAAAGGCAGACCAAATCCGCCCTTCTCTAGAAATTAAACTTGTGGGAAATGCCTACTGTGGTGATTCGGAATCAATCACATTCCTGCGTTGTCCATATTTGTTGGCAGAAGGCTCAGTTTTTGGCTCATTTACCGAAAGCGAATCCGATTTAGCTGCTGCAGGATACGGTTTTGGTGCTGATCCGGAACCCTGGCTTGGTTTCTTTTTCTTCTTCTTTTTCTTTTTAAAGTCAGGAGAAGAATTCGAAGAAACCGGACTAGAGGAAGCACTTACTTTAGGGGATTCTCCGCCGGTATAGGAAGGTCCTTTTTCTAAGTGGCCAGGAAGTGGGTTTTGAGAGACTGCCATTCCAATCAACTTCTCAATTCGCACAAACTTGGGTTGGTCCTTGGGATTGACGAAGGTGATCGCTTCTCCTTTGGCGTCCGCACGTGCTGTACGGCCTACGCGGTGTACGTAATCTTCCGGATCACCTGGAGTATCGTAGTTGATCACCAACTCGATTCCTACCACATCGATCCCTCTCGAGATAATATCCGTTCCAATAAGTATTTTAACCTTCCTGTTTTTGAAAGCCGACATGATTTTTTCACGCTCTACTTGCTCCAAATCGGAATGGAAAGCTTCGATGTCAAAGCTCTTTCTTAAGGTCTTGTGCAAGGCTTTTACCTTGTCCTTGGTCGAACAAAAGACGATAACCGCCTCGTAATTTTTCTGAGAAAGAATGTGACGAACCAGTTCCTCTTTCTGTGTGTCGTACACCGAATACATGGATTGCGTCACCCCAGAGGCTGTTTTACCGATGGCTATGGAGATCTCCTCCGGCTTGTTCAGAATCTTCATGCTGAACTGACGGATTTTGGGCGGCATGGTCGCCGAAAAAAGGATGGTTTGACGGTTTTGTGGAAGGTAATTGACGATTTTCAAGATATCGTCCGAAAAACCCATGTCCATCATTCGATCTGCCTCATCCAATACCAAATGTTCAAGGGTACTCAAATCGATTTTTCCTCCAGCCAAAAGCGCAATCAGGCGACCGGGAGTAGCAACTACGATCTCAGCACCAGTTTCTAGGGCCTTTTTCTGTTGCTCCCACACAATTCCATCTCCTCCCCCATAAATCGGCACGGAACTGATTCCCAAGAAATAAGAAAACCCTTGTATTTGTTGATCAATCTGAATGGCCAATTCCCGAGTGGGTGCCAAGATTAAAGTATTGAGTGAAGTAGTTCCAGATTTTGAAATCTTATTGAGAATGGGCAAAACAAATGCTGCTGTTTTTCCTGTTCCAGTTTGTGCACAGGCGATCAAGTCTTTGCCTGCTAAAATTACAGGAATCGCTTTTTCCTGGATCGGAGTGGGTTTATCAAAACCCATGGCATCAAGACCTTCTTGTAAAGAGGCCTCAAAATTAAAAGTAAGAAAATTCAAGTTGAAATGATTTTTGAGAAATAAAGGGGGCCAAAGTCTGACCCAATACTCAAATATACGGGAATTTGGGAGAAGTTGACACCAACTGGATTTGGAAAAGGAAGGAAAGGCTGGATTTAGCGAGGATAGCTTACCTAAAACCAAAATTGGATCAAAAAAGCTGAACTTCAATTAGTTGATTAATTTGAATAATGGCAAACTCAAGTCAAAAGAAAAATTAACCGATGCTGCACTATTTCTTGGTCGGTACCTTCAATTTTCCGAGCTTGGTGATTCTTAAGTTTTCTGATCTGGCTAAGCCAATTCATTATGAAAAAACTCCTTCTACTTCTTGCCTTCCTATGTTCTTGGGAAGGGTTTGCGCAAGGTCTACCTGGCCTTGGTGCAGGTACAACACCAAATAACCGACCCATTTTACACGGTAAAAACTGGGTAGCCATCACAGGTAAGCCCCTAGCCGCTACTGCAGGTGCACTTATATTCCAGCAAGGTGGCAATGCCGTAGATGCGGCCTGCGCGATGATTGCAGCCACTTCCACCATGTGGGATGTACTTTCTTGGGGCGGAGAAACGCAAGCCTTAATATACAATCCCAACACCAAAAAAGTAATTGCCATCAATGCCATGGGCGTAGCGCCAACTGGGGCTACTGTGGAGTTTTACAAGGGGGAAGGCATGGACTATCCTCCTCAATTCGGTCCTTTGGCTGCCACTATACCCGGTACACCTGGGGGCATCCTCACCATGCTTGCCGAATATGGCAAACTGAGTTTGGAACAAGTGTTGAAGCCAGCCATGGACTTGGCCAAAGGCTACCCCATCGAAGCGCAAACAGCCAATGCGATCGAAAACAACAAGTCACGCATCAAAGAATGGCCCTATTCCAAAAAGGTGTTCCTACCCCATTTGGGTGAATCCAGAGAGGCTCCTGTAGCTGGGGAAATCTTTGTGCAAGAAGATTTGTACCAAACCCTGCTCAAATTAGTGGAAGCGGAACGAGCCGCCTTGAAAGCAAAGAAATCTCGAAAGGAAGCCATTTACGCGGCCTACGAGCGCTTTTACAAGGGAGATATTGCCAAAGAAATCGTGCGTGGTACCCGCGAACAAGGTGGCTTGTTTACCGAGGCGGATTTGGCCAACTGGAAGGTGAAAATCGAAGAACCCCTTCAAGTCAACTACCGAGGAATCGATGTGTACAAAATGCAGGAATGGACCCAAGGGCCCGCTTTGCTGCAGTCCCTGAATATCTTAGAGAATTTTGACCTCAAATCCATGGGTTATAACTCTACTCCCTACATTCATACCGTCTACCAAGCCATGAGCTTGGCTTTTGCCGACCGAGATTTCTACTACGGTGATCCAGCATTTGTCAAATCCCCCATGAAAGGACTCCTTTCCAAGGAATATGCCAAGGAAAGAGCAGCACTCATTGGGCCCATCAACAACCCTAAATTGGGTGCAGGAGATCCCTACCCGTTTCAAGGAGAAAGTAACCCCTACCTGCATTTGTTGAACAAAAACAAGGATAAAATCTCAGCGCTAAACACCAATGAAATCTCGAGCCAGGTAGATGCCAAGTTTTTGGCTGATTTTCAGAGTGGCACGACCTCGGTGGAAGCCGCAGACGCAGAAGGTTGGGTAGTATCAGTCACCCCTTCAGGAGGCTGGATCCCAGCCGTCATTGCGGGAAATACGGGCGTAGGACTCTCCCAACGCATGCAGAGTTTTGTATTGGATGAAAACCTTAACCCTTACAACTTGCCCGAGCCAGGTAAACGACCACGCGTAACCTTAACTCCAAGCATGGCGCTGAAAGACGGCAAACCCTACCTTGCCTTTGCGGTGCAGGGAGGCGATTCACAAGACCAAAACCTGCTTCAATTCTTCCTCAACATAGTTGAGTTTGACATGAATGTGCAGGAAGCCGTAGAGGCACCTAACTTCAATTCCTACCAGATGCAAAGTAGTTTTGGCGATCATGAGATCCGTCCGGGAGCCATTACTCTTCGGGAAGATACCCCAGAATGGGTTCGTCGAGATCTGCTCAAGCGAGGCTATACGATGGAATTCTGGAACAAAACTTCTGGCCCACTTACTGCCATCTGGATCGATTGGAAGCATGGTAGCTTCTGGGGAGGCGCAAGTAATTACGGTGACGATTACGGAATAGCCTGGTAACAGGCGCCAAAAAAGGGGAATAAGTTGACTTATTCCCCTTTTTTATGGACTTCCTGAACTTGACTTTATTTGTTTTTTGCTAGTGGAATGATTTGCTGCGCATGAATATGCCCGTTTTCCCCTTTGATTTCAATCAGCACTTCATCCTTGGTCCAATCAAAACTTGCCAAGCCGTAGTTGAGTTGAGCGATCAATCCAGATACGCGGAAACTATTCTTCTCTTCCGCTATTCCGGACCAGGTATGGGTCAGCCCACTGGCGGTCACCTCGTAAATTCCCTTTGGAAACCGTGAATCCACCAACTTCATGATCTCAGCAATGTGTCGATCTCCACTCAGCAAAATGGGATTTTGGACACCGGAACTGGCAATAAGGTTCAACAATTTTTCCCGCTCCTGCGGAAAATTAGCCCATTTCTCATAAGCATGTTCCGTGGGCAAGAATTGGATTCCAGATACGATAAAATTAACCCGTGCGGTACTCGTCTTTAATTCTTTTTCCAGCCATTTCCATTGGTCATCTCCCAAAATCTGTCCTGTGGAATTGATTTGGTAGACGCGATTCACTCGCGTAAGCGTATCTCTAAAGTAGCGACCATCCAGCAAAATCACTTTCACTTGATGCTCTCCTTCTCCATAGGTATGCGCGGAATAACCTCCCTCCCGCTTTCTTTCGGGTGCATTCTTCGGAACATTCAAGAAATCGAACATCAGGTCTCGAGAAGCCTTTTTCTGCGCGTAATTCTTGCCTCCATCATTGATTCCGTAATCATGATCGTCCCAAATGCCAATCAGTGGGGTACTAGCTTTAAGAACTTGGTAATCTGGATTAGCGTTTTGCAGCGCATACTTGGCGCTCAGCGTATCCATAATCCGGGAATCTCCATAAATATTATCCCCCATCCATACCCATAGGTCTGGGTGATCTGCTGCTATGGGCTTCCAAAGGGGCTGGGGAGCGTCTTGACGGTTGCAAGAGCCGAAGGCCATTCTTGAAAACTTGGATTGCTGAAGGAAGGCCTCTTGTGGAAGGAGATTGAAGAGTGCCAAACAACAGATTTGGAAAAAGAGAATGCGCTTCATCGGATCGAAAGTTTACGGTTTTCTAAAAAAATAGTACCCATTGGCCAAGGCCAATAGATAGTCAACAGAAAAAGTAAGTTACCCTTTTTGAATCTCTTCTCCAAAAATCTCCTTCACTACCCAACCCTTACCCCATTCGGCTTGCTCTTCTTGACTCCATATTTCGGGGAAAAAGATAACTTTCTGAAAACGAGGAGGCAAGTACTTCTGCCAGTTGGTCCCTCCAGTGGCTGCAATATCTACCGGGTCACGCTGAAGGTAGCGAACGGCAGATTTGTAATGGGCCAAAGGCCAAAAGACATTCGCCTTCAAATCAAATTGACGCATCAATTCCCGTAACTCCTCGGAAGGGGTACCCAAAGCAGCATATCTTTTCCAAAGGTTTTTGCTTCGGTAGTTTTCAATCAATTCCACCAAGCCTTTTCGGTACTTGCCTTCAAAACTTTTTAAGGTCAAGGTTTTTTGACCCGTGGCCAATTCAATGGCACCCTGCTGCCAATACAGATTTTCAAACAAGGAAATGGCATCTGATGTGGAACCAAATTGGTCTCGCTTACTTACCGTCACCAGGTGCCATACATCTGTGGCCATCAGTTCAATCTCACGAAATTGGGCACTTTGGAAGCCTGAGGAAGGGAGCAAGGACATTCGGAACTTGAGAAACTGCTCTTTTTCCATCCCTTTCCACATCATCGCGAAAGAACTAATCAGGTGATCAAAATACATGAGAATTCGCTCCAACCTGCTTTTGAAAAACTCCTCCGAAAGGGGTTCCTGCTCGGCAAGTTGCTCCATTTCAGAAAGGATCAACTTGAAGTACAACTCTGTAATCTGATGGTAGATGATGAAGATCTTCTCGTCCTTGAAACTCGTTTTGGGTTGCTGCAAGGACAATAAGGTATCCAAATTGATGTATTCCCAGTAGGTCAAATAATCTGCATAGAGCAAGCCTTCCAAATACGAAAGCATGTCTTGTCCAGAGGCTTTAAACTTTTCTTGCAGCAGTTCAATCTTGGCTAAAATCTTTGGGTCTATTTGGGTTTCGTCCATCGGGATTTTTAAAAAAAGGTAGTTTTTTCAAGTCCTTTCTGCTTAATTTCACAGCAGAAATGAATTGCTTTATGAAGGCAAAATTGAAGTATTCCTACGTATAAACCAAATAAACTATGGAGAGCGGACCCATCCACAAATCGCTGAAACAAGACCAGTTTGAAGGAGTAGATTTTTTGGATTTAGATGACTTGTTGACCGAGGAACAAAAGTTGATTCGCTCATCCATTCGCGATTTTGTCAAGAAGGAGATTTCTCCGTACATCGAAGATTGGGCACAAAAGGCACATTTCCCTTACGAAATTGTAAAGAAGTTTGGTGAAGTAGGCGCTTTCGGTCCTCAACTTCCCGAAGAATACGGTTGCGGTGGCCTTGATTACATTTCTTACGGACTAATCATGCAGGAAATTGAGCGTGGGGATTCAGGCATGCGCTCCACCGCATCCGTGCAGGGATCCTTAGTGATGTATCCCATCTATAAGTTTGGCTCGGAAGAGCAACGTAAAAAATACTTGCCGCGCCTGGCCTCAGGCGAATTGCTTGGCTGCTTCGGATTGACCGAACCAGACCATGGTTCCAATCCAAGTGGCATGACCACGAATTACAAGGACATGGGAGACCACTACCTGCTCAATGGGGCCAAAATGTGGATCTCCAACTCACCCAAAGCGGATATTGCAGTAGTGTGGGCCAAAAACGAAGAAGGGAGAATTCATGGCCTCATCGTAGAGCGTGGAATGGAAGGATTTACCACTCCAGAAACGCACAACAAATGGTCACTCCGTGCATCCTGCACTGGTGAATTGGTCTTTGACAACGTAAAGGTTCCTAAAGAAAATTTATTGCCTAATAAATCAGGATTAGGTGCCCCGATGATGTGCCTGGACTCTGCTCGTTTTGGTATTGCTTGGGGCGCGATTGGTGCAGCTATGGACTGCTACGAATCCGCTCGGAAATACGCTGCCGAGCGAATTCAGTTCGGTAAGCCAATTGCTGGATTTCAATTGACTCAGAAAAAACTAGCCGAAATGCTGACTGAAATCACCAAGGCTCAATTGTTGGCTTGGAAGGTAGGCAAAATGATGAATGAAGGCACTGCCAAGACCGTTCACATCTCCATGGCCAAGCGCAACAATGTGGAAATGGCCCTGAATATCGCCCGCGAGGCTCGACAAATTCATGGGGGCATGGGCATCACGGGAGAATACCCCATCATGCGCCACATGATGAACTTAGAATCTGTACTTACTTACGAAGGAACGCACGATATTCACTTGTTGATCCTAGGCCACGAAATCACAGGACTTGCTGCTTTCAAATAAATAGGATAAACCTTAAGGTAAACTTCAAAAAAAAGAGCCCTCCCGAAACTGGACTAGCCCCCAAAAGTTGGACGGATTAAGAATGATTTAAATTTAGAGAAAGAGCTCGGTATTGTACCGGGCTTTTTCCATTTAGTTTGGATTTTATTCTCTTATGGTTGTAGTAGTGGATGTATTCTTTTATTTCTTTTTTGAGTTGATGTATGGATTGGTATTTTTTGAGGTAGAACAGCTCTGATTTTAGCGTTCCAAAGAAGTTTTCGATGACTGCATTGTCCAGGCAGTTCCCCTTTCTGGACATGCTTATTTGGATGTTTTTTTCATTGAGTAGTTCCTGGTACTGCTTCATCTGATAGTGCCATCCTTGATCAGAGTGAAGAATAGTAGCGGTTGCATTCGACTGTTTTTTAACCTTTTTGACCATATCTAGGACATGTTTGAGTTGAGGTCTATCAGCTAGTGTAAAGGAGATGATTTCCCCATTAAACAGGTCTAGGATCGGTGAGAGATAGAGTTTCTTTTCTTTGACTTTGAACTCAGTGATGTCTGTAACCCATTTCTGTTCAGGCTGATTGGCCTTGAAGTTCCGTTGAAGGATATTGGGAGCTATCTTCCCCTGATCTCCTCGATAGGAAACGTACTTTTTTACTCGAATCAAGCTTTTAAGTCCCAGTTCACTCATCAGACTGAAAACGGTTTTGTGGTTGATTACAAAGCCCCTGTTCTTAAGTTCCAAGTGGATTCTGCGGTAGCCATATCGGCCCTTGTGAAGCTGATAGATTTGCTTCATCTCGCTTTTCACCACCTGGTATTTATCAGGGTTACTGAGTTGGTGAAGATGATAATAGAAAGTGCTTCGTGCCATCCCAGCATGCTTGAGAAGCTTGGCTAATGCATGCTGTTGCCTTAATTCTTGGATGATTTGCGTTTTTCTTCTTTCGCACTTTCGGATTGAATCAAGGCTTGAAGCTTTTTTAGGTAGGCGTTTTCAGCTCTCAGATCTGCCAACTCTTCTAGAAGTTCTTCTTCTCGTGTTAGGGTTTTTTTGGGCTTTCTGGGCATAGCTGGGGTTCTTATTTTTGGTTTTCCTCTGCCTCGTCGCTCAACCCTAAGGGACTCTGGTCCAAAGGAATCAAAGAGAATAAGCCACTTTTTTAGTGTGGAATCGCTACTAATCCTGAACTGGCGACAAGCTTTCTTTAAAGATAAAGATTTTGATTTTACAGTTTGAACCACCTCAAGTTTAAATTCAGGACTGTAGTGCCTATTACTAGGTATTAACCCATCAATCCCATGAAGACGGTAAAAGTGAACCCAACGCTTAACTAAAGAATCGTCAATAGTGTGCTTGAAACTAATGGAATCTGCTGACTCCTTCCCTTTAAGGATTTGTTGAACGACTTTAAGCTTGAAGTCGACATCATACTTGATTTTTCTGCTCATAGAAATGCCCCCAATAAGTGTCTAACTTTTTGGGGGCACATCA
>CANGYY010000066.1 GCA_947458585.1 Cyclobacteriaceae bacterium
CTTGGTACTTGGTACTTTGTACCTTGTACAATAATTCCTAACATAGCGGTATGCTTCACGATAGTTTTGGCCGTATTCACGATTACCTGCGCATTTCGCTGACAGATCACTGCAATTTCCGTTGCAGCTACTGCATGCCGGTGGAGGAAATGGAATGGATGCCGCAGTCCAAACTGATGAGCGCCCAGGAGATTGTCAAACTAGCCCAAGTTTTCGTGGGATTGGGCGTAAAAAAAATACGTTTGACAGGAGGAGAACCTCTGGCTCGAAAAGAGTTTCCGGAGATTATGGAGCAGCTTTCCGCGCTACCCGTGGAACTCACCCTCACGACCAATGGGGTCCTGATTCACAAGCACCTCGAAGCGCTCAAAAAAGCAGGAGTTCGCTCCATCAATGTGAGTTTGGATACCCTGCAGCCGGAGAAGTTTTTTAAGTTAACCCGTCGGGATCAGTTTCAGCAAGTTTGGGATAATGTCCAACTCCTGCTTCAATCCGGTTTCCGGGTTAAACTCAATGCCGTGGCCCTACACGGAATGATCGAAGAGGAAGTGGGGGACTTTGTGCAACTCACGGAAAAGTGGCCGATTCATGTACGCTTCATTGAATTTATGCCCTTTTCGGGCAATCACTGGCAAAGTAAACAGGTAGTGACTGCCGCAGCACTTCTTGAAATCATACAGACTAGATTCGCCGTAGTCAAATTGGAGGACCAGCTACACGACACTGCCAAAAAATACCAAGTTCCGGGTTTTGCAGGCACCTTTGCCTTCATCACCACCATGAGTGAGCACTTTTGCGGCAGCTGCAACCGCCTGCGACTCACGGCGGATGGGAAAATCAAAAATTGCCTCTTTGGCAAGGAGGAATTAGACCTCTTGGATGCTCTCCGAAGGGGAGAGGAGGTTGAATCGATTATTCGACTTTCCCTATCCAGAAAGCACGCCGCTTTGGGAGGTCAGTTTGGGGCGGACTACACGCAAGCCAACCCAGAAGCTATCGAAAACCGAAGCATGATTAGCATAGGAGGATAATGAAAGAATTTGTATCCGTTCAAGAAGCCAAAGAAATTCTGAAGGGACTTTCCCTTACTGGCAAAAAAGTGCAGTTGCCCTTGCAAAAAACATTGGGATATTGGACAGCTAGCCCCATCCATGCTCCCATGCAGGTGCCCTCCTTTGACAATTCGGGAATGGATGGCTATGCTTTTGCTTGGGTCGATGAGGGAGATAGCCGGCAGTTGGCTCAAGTGGTACAGGCAGGGACTTTTCCAGATTTTACGCTGTCACCCGGTACTGCCGTTCGGATATTTACCGGGGCGCCTGTTCCCAAGGGTGCCGATACCGTCGTGCAGCAGGAGTGGGTTCGCGTAGAAGGAGACCGACTATTTTTTGAACTTGAAAAGTTGACCCAAGGGATGAACCTCCGCCGCGCAGGATCTCAGTGTGAGCAGGGACAGTTGATTTTGGCAGAGGGTACACGCATTACCCCAGGTACACTTGGCCTCTTGGCTTCTCTGGGAGTGGAGGAGGTTTCTGTTTTTGCAGCGCCTCAAGTGAGCATCATCCTCACCGGAGATGAGGTGGTAGAGGTAGGGCAGGCCCTGCAGCCTGGACAAATCTACAATGCCAATGGGCCCGCTCTTCTGGGTTACCTAAGTCAATTGGGAATCTCTACCGTGAAGATTTATAAAGTGAAGGATGATCCCAATGAGGTGATTCGTGTGATTGGAGAAGCGCTAGCCTCCTCCGATGTGCTGTTGCTCACTGGTGGCATCTCCGTGGGAGACTATGATTTTGTCAAAGAAGGCTTGGAACAAAATGGGGTGGAGACACTTTTTTACAAGGTCAAACAAAAACCTGGAAAGCCACTTTTGGCAGGAGTGAAAGGCAGTAAGTTGGTGTTTGCCCTTCCGGGCAACCCCGCTTCGGTGCTGACCTGCTTTATGCAGTATGTGAAGCCGAGTCTAGGACAGTGGATGGGGAATCCAGACGCTTGGGAGCAAGCAAAATCTTACCCCTTGGCCACCAACTGGGAAAAGCAGGTGAAGCTAACCGTGTTTCTCAAAGCACGTCTGGTAGCGGGCGAAGTGGAAGTCTTGCCTGGACAAGAATCCTTCAACCTCCTTTCCTTTGGTTCGGCAGATGGCTTGATCGAAATCGGAGAGGATCAGCAAGCCTTGATGGAAGGAACTCTGGTACCGTTTTATCCCTGGTAACATGGAAAATTGGGACTATTTCTTGTATCTGTTGATGCCCTTTGCGGCCTTTATGTATGCTGCTGTAGGACATGGGGGAGCGAGTAGTTACCTCATGATTTTGGCTTTGATGGGCTTTGCTCCGCAGGAAATCCGGCCATCGGCTTTGATTTTGAACGTATTTGTTTCCTTGATTTCATTTTTGAATTACCGGAAGGCAGCAGTCTTCCCCATGCGGCTATTTCTCACGCTGGTGATTTTCTCCGTTCCGGCAGCCTACCTAGGAGGAAGAATCTTATTGGATGCCACGATCTACAAGCAGGTGCTTGGGGTCTTGCTACTTTTTCCAGTGCTGCGATTTGCAGGTGTGTTTCCCATATCCGCTCAACCCAAATTCACGCAGCAGCCATGGATGGTGGCTGTCCTCGGGGGAAGTATCGGTTTGCTTTCGGGGATGATTGGCATTGGTGGAGGAATTATTCTTTCCCCGATCCTTTTGCTTTTGGGATGGACCAGGGTAAAGGAAACAGCCGCAGTAAGTGCGCTCTTTATTTTTGTGAATTCCATTGCTGGATTTCTAGGTGCTTCCGTGTTTCAGGTGGAGTTGAGTCCCCAACTGTGGATGCTGCTTCCGCTCACCGTGGCCGGTGGGGCATTGGGAGCCTATTTTGGGGCTAAAAAATGGAGTCCCAAATCCCTGACCTACCTCTTGGCTTTTGTGCTCGCTTTTGCAGCATTGAAACTGATTTTTGGTTAATGAACCACATAGACACATAGAGTAAAGAATAAATCACTTAGTTATAAAGGGTTTAAAAACCACATAGGCACATAGTTATTTTTTTTCTATGTGTCTATGTGGTTTCCCTACCAATACCTTGTTTATTTTCTTTGTTTCTATCTGGTTTCCATACCAATACCTTGTTTATTTTCTATGTGCCTATGTGGTTTCCCTTCCAATAACTTATTTATTTTCCATGTGTCTATGTGGTTTCCCTACCAATAACTTGACTACTTGTCCTTTGCTAGGTAATTTTAATATCTTTAAAAAAGTTTTATTTCAAATGCCGAACTACATTCGTCTCAAAGCCTTTGGAATGCTCGCTGAAAAAATAGGGGCAGATTCCCTCGAAATCGAGAACCCTGGTTCCTCGGAGGCGCTTAGAAGGCAGTTGCTTCAACAGTTTCCTGCGCTTCAATCCCTTACTTTTCGCATGGCGGTAGACCGTAAACTCATACAAGCAGAAACCGATATTTCTGCAGGACAAGAGATTGCCCTTTTACCCCCTTTTTCCGGAGGATGACGATGAATAGATTTGAAAGACAAGTGATCTTGCCAGGCTTTGGATCCGAAGGCCAAGCCAAACTCAAGCAGGCTTCCGTGCTCGTCATCGGTGCAGGTGGGTTGGGTTGCCCGGTTTTGCTGTACCTGGCCGCTGCTGGAGTAGGAAGAATTGCCGTGGTCGATGGGGATGTCATTTCCCAATCCAACCTCAATCGCCAAGTACTCTACGGAGAAAAGGACCTGGGGAAAAATAAAGCCGAAACAGCCATTCGCTACTTTCAAGAGAAGTACAGCGACATCCAGTGGACAGCAATTGCAGAATTCATCACAGTAGACAATGCCCAAGCCCATATTTTTCACTACGACCTAGTCATCGATGGCTCGGACAATTTCCCTACCCGCTACCTGGTCAACGATGCCTGTGTGCTCCTCAAAAAGCCGCTCGTCTATGGGTCCATTTACCAGCACGAAGGGCAAGTTTCGGTATTTAATGTAGGTACCCATCCCTGCAATTACCGGGATGTATTTCCCAATCCTCCCGCTCCTCAGGAAATCCCTAACTGTGCAGAAACGGGTGTGCTTGGCGTGTTGCCTGGGATTATTGGAAATCTGATGGCCCTAGAAGCAATCAAGGTGTTGTCAGGACTTGGGAAGCCACTCAGCAATAAATTACTCCTGTTTAATAGTTTAGATACCCAGTTTCAGGAACTGGAAATCCATCCCAATCCGGCAAGCCAATCGGCTATCCCCGCTTCTTGGAATGAGTTCCACCAGCGCGATTATGCCTTTGCCTGTGAAGGTGTGCAGCAGCTCAGCTGGAACGAGGCAATGAAACTCATGGGGCAGGAGGTGGCCTTTGTGGATGTCCGCGAACCAGGGGAGGAGCCACCACTGGAATGTACTGGATTGGTGAAGGTGCCTTTTTCCACCCTATCCAAGGAATTGGATCGCTTTGAGGAGGCGGAGGAGATTTTGTTTTTCTGTCAAAGTGGGGCACGCAGTCAAAAAGCAGCGCAACTCCTCCAGCAAACCTATCCCGATAAGAAGATTTTCTCCATTCGTGGAGGCATCAACGCCCTAAGATCGTAATTGAGCCATGGAAAAGGTACGCAGTCCCAAAAATATATTCGTACAAGGCCCCATCTCTTCGGAGAAGATCGCTCAGTCCATTGCCAAACATGCCACCAAAACAGACATTGGAGGACACTCCATTTTTTTAGGTCAAATTCGTGCCGATGAAAAGCCAGAAGGCAAAGTGATCGCCATCGAGTACACCTGCTACGAGGAAATGGCCCTAGAAAAGGCATTCGAAATTCGGGAAGACATCTTTGCGAAGTACCCCTTGACTTGCATGCACATTTACCACAGTCTCGGGGAGATCAAGGTGGGTGAAATCTGCCTGTTCGTCTTTACTTCCTCCAAACACCGGAAAGCAGCCATGCAGGCCTGTGACGAACTGGTGGAGCGGATCAAAGCCGAATTGCCCATCTGGGGCAAAGAAATCCTAGATTCTTCGGCCACCCAGTGGAAGGTGAATACCTGATTTGTAGGGATTTATTGCCCCCGTAAAAAAGCCTTGAACTCGTCCGTATTGAAATTGCTCATGCCTTGCTGGTAAAAGACGATTTTCCCTTCCTTATTGACCACAAGGGTGGTGGGGATGGATTCGCTTTGCAAACTCTGGTTCAATCCATAACTGGCATGGACTACTGGGAAGGTCCAACTTTTCCCCTCCATAAAATCTTGACTTTTCTGCTTGTTTTCGTCTAAGCCAATCATCAAAAATTCGAGATCTGGGGTATCCTTTACCGCATCGTAGAGGTCGGAAATGTGGGGCATCTCTGCGCGGCATGGCCCACACCAGGAAGCCCAAAGGTTGATAAATACGGTTTTGCCTCGATAGGCTTGGAGGTCGATGGTGTTTCCTTTAAAATCAGTAAACTGTCCGCGGTAGTCAAACTTTTGATCGGTCAGGTCGGGCACCTCGATGCTGGGCTTCATCAGACCCGTTGCCAGCAATACCGACTGCAAGGCCCCTTGAATTACAGGAAGCAGTCCTGAGAAATAGAGAAAGGCAAAAACAGCCAAAATTGCACCCCAAGATTTAATCTCTTTTTTCCAGTTCATTTACCTTCTTGTTAAAATCACGACCCTTCCGCGTCCACCATACAAATCAATAGATAAAATTACGCACAGAATCTCAGTTGCTTAGTGACCTAGCGCACATTTTAACTGGTTCTCTTGATTTCCAACTGTATCTTGTACCTAGAAAATCCCAGTACCCTCCCATGAATTACGAAATCAAGATTTCCTCCGAACTTGGAATTACCGCACAGCAAGTTCGCGCCACAACCGCCTTACTCGAAGAGGGGGCCACCGTTCCCTTCATCTCACGCTACCGCAAGGAAGCCACGGGAAGTTTGGATGAGGTGCAAGTAGCAGCCATTCGGGATCGATTGGAGCAGTTGAAGGAATTGGATAAGCGTCGGGAGGCGATCCTCAAGTCGATTGAGGAACAGGGGAAATTGACTCCCGAACTGAAAAAAGCCATCGATCAAGCGGAAACGATGGCGAGGCTGGAAGACATCTACCTGCCTTACAAACCCAAGCGCAAGACCAAGGCCTCTGTGGCCAAAGAAAAAGGTTTGGAGCCCTTGGCAACGCGTATTTTTGCGCAGCATCCCTTGGATATTCAAAGCGAAGCCACCAAGTACCTCGATGCCGAAAAGGAGGTAGCAACCCTAGAAGATGCACTCCAAGGGGCCCGGGATATCATTGCGGAATGGGTCAGTGAAAATGCCGCGGTGCGTGGCAACCTCCGTACCTTATTTTTGAAAGAGGGAGTATTTGCTACCCGCTTGATTGCAGGCAAAGAGGCCGAAGCAGCCAAGTACAAGGACTACTTTGACTGGTCTGAACCCATCAAAACTGCCCCGTCTCACCGGGTATTGGCCATGCGTCGAGGGGAAAAAGAAGGATTTTTGCTCTTGGATGCTCTTCCGGAGGAGGGAGCGGCAGTGGCGGTATTGGAACGGGAAATCCTGACCGGTGGGAGCAATGCATGCGTGGAGCAAGTAAAAATAGCCATCAAAGACGCTTACAAGCGCCTACTCAAACCAAGTATTGAAACCGAGATTCGCCTTCAAACGAAGAAGAAAGCAGACGAAGAAGCGATTCGTGTGTTTGCCGAGAATCTTCGCCAACTCCTCCTCGGAGCACCCTTGGGAGAAAAAGTGGTGATGGCCATCGATCCAGGTTTCCGAACTGGCTGCAAGTTGGTTTGCTTGGGTGCACAGGGACAACTCCTACATTACGAGAATATTTATCCCCACGAGCCACAGCGTCAGACCGCTGCGTCAGGAGCGACCGTTAAGTCCTTAGTAGACAAATTTTCCGTGCAGGCAATTGCCGTGGGTAATGGTACTGCAGGTCGAGAAACAGAAGCCTTCGTCAAAAATCTAGGTCTTCAAAAATCGATTCCTATCCTTCTCGTCAACGAGTCTGGGGCATCCATTTATTCGGCTTCCGAAGTCGCAAGAAACGAGTTTCCGGATCTAGATTTGACGGTCCGGGGGGCAGTATCCATTGGGCGTAGACTCATGGATCCCTTGGCTGAGTTGGTTAAGATTGACCCCAAATCCATCGGGGTAGGGCAGTACCAGCATGATGTGGACCAACAAGCCTTGAAGAATTCCTTGGACGATACGGTGATTTCCGCAGTGAATAAGGTAGGCGTTGAGGTCAATACCGCCTCTAAAGAGTTGCTCACCTATGTATCTGGACTTGGACCTCAATTGGCTCAAAACATCATTGCTTTCCGTCAGGAGTTTGGGCCTTTCAAGAGCAGGGCGCAACTCAAAAAAGTACCTCGCTTGGGAGATAAAGCATTCGAGCAGGCAGCGGGATTTTTGCGAATTCGCGATGCGAAGCATCCCTTGGATCAATCAGCCGTGCATCCCGAGCGCTACGAACTGGTGGAACAAATGGCGAAGGACCTCAAGGCTTCCGTTCAGGATTTGATGAGTTCGGAGGAATTACGCGCCAAAATTGTGCTTCAAAACTATGTGTCGGAGACGGTAGGTATCCCAACCCTTCAAGACATCGTGGAGGAACTGGCCAAACCTGGTCGTGATCCCCGTGCTGGATTTGAGGTTTTTGAATTTCAGGAAGGGGTCAACTCCATGGCGGATCTGAAAGTCGGGATGAAACTTCCCGGCATTATCACCAACATCACCGCCTTCGGCGCCTTTGTAGATATTGGGGTGCATCAGGATGGATTGATTCACCTCAGTCACTTGGCAGATCGATTTATCAAAGATGCCAATGAGGTGGTGAAAGTGGCACAGCAGGTGGAGGTCACTGTCCTGGAAGTGGATGTTGCACGCAAGCGCATTGCCTTGAGTCGAAAGGCAGATCCTTTTGGGACGAAAGCGGAGAAAAAGCCAGCCCCACAGGAGGTTAAACGGCCTATCCCAGAGCCAGAAGAATCCATGGCAGATAAATTGGCTCAACTTAAAGGGCATTTCAAGAAATAAGGTCAAGTAATCCAGTCTGTTGACTTAGTCGCGTTCCTCGTCTTTGTACATTTCTTTGTAGGCCTCCTCGTCCATGCCCTTGCTGAAGCGGCGTAGGTTGTAGGTAAACGAAAAGAGAAAGTACTGCTGCAGCACGTTGGTTTGGATGTCTTCGATAAAGGTTTCGGTGATATTTCTCCGCACGTTTGCATTTTGGTTGAGTAGGTCAACCACCTGAAGGCTGACCTCGCCACGCTGATTTTTAAAGACTTTTTTCCCCAAGCTCATGTTTACGAGGGAGAAATTGTTGTTGAATCCCGCATTTAGACCGGTATTGATCTGGTGGTTTAAATCCAGGCGGTAGATGATTCCTTTCCAAAAGATCCAATTGAAGTTTACGCGGAAGCGTTGTTGAAAAAACTGCGTATTGTTATTGGGGTTGAGCGTGTTTTCAACGCGGTTGAACGAGGAGCGCGAGGAGAGGTTGAAGTCCAGATTTTCGCTGATGCTGCTCGCTAGGGAGATGCCTGAGCTCAATCGCTGCGAAGTATTGAATCCGATGATGTCATTGATTTGCCCTGGTCTGCGGGTGAGGCCTGCACCGGCGTTGATGTTGAGCTTGGATTTGATCAGGCCAATAGGCATGCCGTAGCTCGCCCATGAGCGCACCTCCCAAAATCCATCCAGGTTAACTGGCTTGATGAGCTGCGATCCTTTCTGTAAGGTGATGCCTTCCGGCAAAACTTGGGCTTCGCTGGCGATCAAGGTGCTATTGCTGATAAATCGATTGGTGAGGGAGGAGCTGGTAAACAAAAACCAGCTGCGGTCGGTGTCGGGATTTTGGCTACGGAACCGGAGGCGTACCTCATGGCTATAGGATTGGTCCAAGTCTGGGTTGCCGGTGCGGAACTGTAGTGGATTGGAATTGTCTAGGACAGGCTGCAACTGCCGGATCTGTGGTTCAGCAGTTTCGGTATCGTAATCGATCTGAATATTGGTAGTTGGGGAAAAGATATATTCCATCCGCATCGTGGGCAGTACCGCCGAAAACCTGCGTTGCAAGGCAAAAGCCTTTGGAAACTCTTGCTGGTTGTCGAGTTTGGCATTTTGGTACAAAACCTCAGTTTGGAATTTTAATTTCTCCGAACTGTATTGGTAGCCCAATTCCATTTCTTGGGTGAGGTAATCACTCACAAACACGTTGGTCAAAAGGGAATCTAATTCTGTAGCCCCTTGTTCAAAATCTCCACCAGTCACATTTACCACCCGGGTATCGGAGTCATTGGCTCGATTACCGATTTCGTATTCCAGTTCGATTTGACCTGATTTCCCTATTTTTTCGGTGAAGGATAGACCTGTTTCCCAACGGGTACCGATCCGCTCTCGAGACGTTTGTTGAGCAAGCACTTCGGTCCGGTTGCCGCTGGGTTGGTAATAAATTGTATTGGCTAGGCGGTCTGAAATATCTCGATCGAAACCCTGGTGAAGGATCGAGCGCCAAGTAAGGGAGCGGCCAGGTTTATCAAATTTACGGCTGTAAATCAGGCGATTGAAAAAATCTACTTCCTTGTAGGTTCCCGTACGTTGGTTTTCTACCTGGTTGATGGGGCTGCTTCCGTTTTTGGTTTGCCCAAAAAAGGAAGAATTTTCAGTTTCCACGTTGGCCTCCAAGCGGGGGATGTAGAGAATTTTATTTTTTTCGTTGGGGTTGTATTCCAGTCGGAGATTGGCATTATGTCGTTGGCTGGTGCGGACATCCCGTGAATTTTCGAGGTAGCTCACATCCGATTGGTCTGCAATCACAAATTCTCTCACGCGGTTCACAAGTCCCAGGTTGGTGTTCTTGGTGTAGCCGTAGTTGCCCGTCACCTTTATCTTTTTACCCCAGAGGTCGCTGTAGTTCATGCCCAATAGGCTGGTCGTGACAATTCCCTCTTGTGGTCTACCCTCCGTTTGGGTATTGACATCGCTGGAGTAGCTGAGCTGGTTGACGTTATTGGCGAGTCCAGTAAAGGTGATGCGTCGGTCTTCGTCAAAAGCATTGATGCTGGTACCTGCGAGGTAGCGATCATCCGATCCGAATCCTGCGGTGGTTTTTCCAAACTGCCCTTTTCGGCGGTTGGCTTTGGTGATGATGTTGATGGTTTTGAGTCGTTCTCCATCGTCAAACCCACTGACCTGGGATTTCTCACTTTTCTGGTCAAAAATTTCGATGCTTTGAATGACTTCGGCGGGAAGGTTTTGAAGGGCTGCCCGCACATCCGTTCCGAAGAAGGGTTTGCCATCCACGAGAATTTGGGCGATGTTTTCTCCTTGAGCCTGAAGTACTCCCCCTTCGGAGACCACACCCGGCAATTTTTCAATCAGTACCTGTGCGCTGGCGTCCTTCATGGTGCGGAATGCATCTGCATTGTAAAGCGTGGTATCTCTTTTTTGAGCGCCTGCCGCTCGGCTAGCCGCTACCACTACCTCCGACAAGGCCTTGGCCTCTTCTTTGAGGGAAAGCGCGCCCATATCCAGGTTGGCACGCAGGTCTATCGACCTGAATAAAGCTTCGTAGCCGAGGTATTGAATTTTGAAAAGGTAGGCGCCTTCTTTGACAGAAGAAAAGGCAAATTCTCCATCTACTTCAGAGATAGTTCCTGTCACCTGCGTGGAGTCTGACACGCGCAGTAGCAAGATGTTGGCATAAGGGATAGGGACTGTTTTGCCCGCTTCGAGCACCTTTCCTTTAATGGTGAAAGTTTGTGCCTGCAATCCAAGCACTCCAAAAAATAAGGCAATCGAAAGAAAAAGATATTTCATAGTTGGCGTGGGACAGAAGTGCTCTTGGAGTTCTTGCGATCCGCTACTTCTGATTACAAAGAAAGGAGTGAAAAGGTTTAGAATTTCCGGGTTTTGGCTGAGCGGTTGATTTTTCGGTTTAACGAGCAATACGACCCTTTTTTGAATTTCCACCCTTGTTTTGAGGCCCATTTTTCTCTTTTCCGACAATTACTGTCTCAAAATATGTTTATTTTAAAAACATTTAAATGTTTATTAAAGTAACATTACTACATTAGCACCTGTAAACGAGACGCACATGAACGAATCCGCTTCCATTCGCATCACGACCAAGGCCC
>CANGYY010000067.1 GCA_947458585.1 Cyclobacteriaceae bacterium
GCGATAACTATGAGTAAAAAACAATTCTTTCTTGGGGTCCTAGTGGCCGCTTTGGTGGGTGGAGTCGTGGCAGTAGCGGGAGTGAGTTTTTTGATGCGACCGCAAAATGCCAGCACCTTTGATGAAAAGCAAAAATCAAGTTTTGTCAACCTATTGGGAGGGGATAACTTCACTGTGCCCGATGGAATCAACTTTATTGCCTCCGCAGAATTGGTCACTCCAGCAGTGGTCCATGTGAAAAGTCAGGTATCATTTTCTCCTCGTTCCCGTGCGCAACGGGATCCGTTGCAAGAATTTTTTGGTTTTCCGCAGCCTGAAGCAGATCCACGAAATCCAGGTGGAGATATGCCGATCAGTTCGGGTTCTGGGGTAATCATTTCCCCCGACGGATATATCGTGACCAATAATCACGTGATTGAAGGAGCCACCCGAGTGGATATTTCCTTGGACAACAACAAGCGCTACGAAGCCACAGTGGTGGGAACAGATCCTACGACAGATTTGGCCTTATTGAAAATTGAAGGCGAAAACTTCCCCTTCATCAAGTTTGGTGATTCTGACCAAACCAAAATAGGCGAGTGGGTACTGGCCGTAGGCAACCCATTTGACCTCAACTCTACAGTAACAGCCGGCATCATCTCTGCAAAAGCGAGAAATATCGGTATCCTGCAAGGTGTAGAAAACAACCTTCAGATTGAATCCTTCCTCCAAACAGACGCCGTGGTGAATCCAGGCAATTCCGGAGGAGCCTTGGTGAATTTGGCGGGTGAACTCATTGGAATCAATACCGCCATCGCTTCGAGCACGGGCACATTCAATGGCTATTCATTTGCAGTGCCTAGTTCCTTGGTGAAAAAGGTAATGGACGATTTGTTGAATCACGGAGCGGTGCAGCGTGGACTTTTGGGTGTGCAAATCCAGGACGTGAGCCCTGAATTGGCCGACTACTTGGGTAAGAAATTCCCAGTTGAACAAGGGGTCTATGTAGGTGGAGTAAATGATAATTCTGCCGGTAAAGAGGCTGGACTTAAGGAAGGTGACATCATCGTAGCAATTGATGGCAAATCGGTGAACAATGTGGCCAACCTTCAGGAATTGGTTGCGAGAAAGCGTCCAGGGGATAAGGTAGAAGTGAGTTACCTGCGTGAGGGAAAAGCCCAAAAGACCACTGCTACCCTGAAGAATTTCTCTGGTGATACCAACATTGTCAAGAAAGAAGCACCTAAAGTATTGAACTTCGAAGGACTGCAATTGGAAGATGTCAAGCAGCAAACCAAAGAGCAACTAAACATTGCGGGTGGTGCGGTGATCAAGTCTAATGCCAATGAGGCATGGAGAGCAGCAGGAGCCCGAAATGGATTTATCATCACTTCGGTGATCTCGGACAATGGACGCAAGCGGGTAAGCAGTGCACAAGAAATGATTGACTTCTTGGAGGATTCCAAAGGGGAAGAAATCGTGGTATTGGGCATGTTCCCGGATGGTACCGAATACTACTTTGAAGTGAAAACGGAATAGGAATTTTCCTTCACGCTACAAGTACAAATTAAACCGGAGCAATCCGGTTTTTTTTGTTTCCGATTTTACTTACTTTTTACTCTTCAAACCCAAAATCACCATGAAAAAAATTCTGAGTTATGGCCTACTGTACCTTGGTTTAGGGGCTACAGTTTTTGCACAAACCATTAGTCCAGCAGGCAGCAACCCTGTTCCTGGAATTTCAAAAGACCGAATTGCCAAAATCGATGCGATGCTCGACCAAGCCATCCAAACGGATGAAGTGCCTGGGTTGGTAGCGATGATCGTGAAAGATGGAAAGATTGTCTACCATTCAGCCAAAGGTTTTGCCGATGTAGGCGAAGGGGAAAAGATGGAGAAAAACTCCATTTTCCGAATTGCTTCGCAAACCAAGGCAATCACTTCCACAGCAATTTTGATGCTTTACGAAGAGGGGAAAATTCAGTTGGACGATCCCATTTCCAAGTACATTCCTGAGTTTGCCAATCCCCAGGTCTTGGTTTCTTTCCGCTATGCAGACACCACCTACACGAGCAAGCCAAGTAGTAAAGTTATCACCATTCGTCACCTGCTTACTCATACTTCAGGCCTAGGCTATGGGGTGATTGATGGAGACGAGCGCATGAAAATGATCTACCACAAAGCGGGCGTAATTGACCTTTTCACTACCGAAAAAATCACTATTGGAGAAAGCGTGAAGCGGCTAGCCAAACTGCCTTTGCACCACGAGCCAGGTTCCAAAGTTACCTACAGCGAAGGGCTTGATGTCTTAGGCTATTTGGTAGAGATTATTTCTGGAAAGCCTTTTGATGTGTTCTTGAAGGAGCGAATTTTTGATCCGCTGGGCATGAATGACACGCGTTTTTACCTCAATGAAGCACAGGGTACTCGCTTAGTGGATGTGCATACGTATCAGGGAGGCAAATGGCAGGAATATCCAACCACTTTTTATGACCCCGCTTATCCCAAAACAGGTGCTAAGACTTTCTTTTCCGGAGGGGCTGGCCTATCTAGCACTGCCGAAGATTATGCGAAATTCTTGCAGATGTACCTCAATGGAGGAGTTTACAATGGAGTACGTTTGTTGAGTCCTGTAACAATTGCCATGGCTATGCAAAATCAAGTAGGCGATCTGTGGAATTGGGATCGGTATTACGGCTTGGCCTTTGGTGTAGTGAATGATCGGGGCGTGGCCTTGGGGGGTATGGGAACCAAGGGAACGTTTGATTGGGGAGGATACTTCAATACCCAGTATTTTGCAGATCCTAACCATAAAATCATTGGGTTGCTATTCAAACAGACTTCCGGTGCCGGTAAGGGCGATCAGACAGCCTGGAAGTTTAGACAAATGGTCTTCAGTGCCGTTGAGTAGATATTGCCAATAAAGAATTAGAACCCCTTGTTTTTCGCATGGCGAGGCGAGGGGTTTCTTTTTTGACTGAAAATTGGTCTTTGATTCACCTAAAAGCCAATTTCCCTCAGTTATTCTAGTGTAGAGAAGTGGTGGATTTCATGTAATTTTGTCCCATGAGTAAGCAAAGAGAAGAATTAGAACACCGACTACGACTTAGGAATATCAAGCTTTCAGATTACGAAGATATTCGGGAGATCATGGTGTCTATTTACAAAAACCCAGGAGGTGCTTGGACCAAAGCGGAGTTGAAAAATCAACTGCGCATGTTTCCCGAAGGGCAGATTTGTATCGAAGACAATGGAAAAGTCATCGCTGCCGCCTTGAGTATCATTGTAGATTACTACAAGTTTGGGGACAACCATACCTACCACGAGATCACTGGATACGGAAAGTTTGATACCCATGATCCGGATGGCGACACCCTGTATGCGACCGATATTTTTGTGCACTCGGACTACCGAGGCATGCGCTTGGGTCGTCGACTTTACGATGCTCGAAAAGAACTTTGCGAAAACCTCAACCTTCGTTCCATCATTGCAGGAGGCCGTATTCCAGGGTATTCCAAGTATGCGGATGAAATGACCCCACGGAAGTACATTGATTTAGTCAAGAACCGGGAGATTTTTGACCCCGTACTTTCATTCCAGTTGGCCAATGAATTTCACGTCCGAAAGGTAATCACCAAGTACCTTCCTGAAGATACCGACTCACGTGCCTACGCCACATTGTTGGAATGGATCAACATCTACTACGAAAAGGATGAAAAACTGATCGGTAACAAAAAATCAATCGTCCGCCTGGGCTTGGTGCAGTGGAAAATGCGCCGATTCTCTCACGTGGATGATTTGATGCAGCAGGTGGAATTTTATGTAGACACCGTGTCAGGTTACAAATCTGATTTTTGCTTGCTTCCTGAGTTTTTCAATGCCCCCATGTTGGCGGAATTCAACGACATGGATGCCTCTGAAGCGATCCGAAATTTGGCGGATTACACCACCGAGATTGTAAACCGCATGTCTGACTTGGCGGTATCTTACAACGTGAACATTATCGCGGGTTCCATGCCGGAGTACGATGGTAAAAAACTACGCAACGTGAGTTACCTCTGCCGCCGCGACGGGACCCAAGACAAGCAGTACAAATTGCACATCACGCCCGATGAGGCGGCCTACTGGGGCTTGCAAGGAGGAAATGGAATCAATGTGTTTGAGACAGATGCCGGAAGAATTGGCATCTTGATTTGCTACGATGTTGAATTCCCTGAACTGGGTCGTATTTTGGCGGAACAAGAAATGGATATTTTGTTTGTTCCTTTCTGGACCGATACCAAAAACGCCTTCTTGCGTGTCAACATTTGTGCGAAAGCACGAGCCATTGAAAACGAATGCTATGTGGCCATCACTGGTTCGGTGGGTAACCTACCGAAGGTGGAAAACATGGATATTCAATATTCCCAGGCGGCGATTTTCTCCCCTTCCGATTTTTCCTTCCCACACGATGCTACAGTCGCCATGGCTTCCGAAAATGCCGAAACGACCATCGTCGCAGATGTGGACCTCGATTTATTAACCAAACAACGAAAAGCAGGATCTGTGCGTAACCTGGAGCAGCGAAGGCTGGATCTCTACTCAATCCAATGGAAACAGAAAAAATAATTGAACAGTACCTGCAGCATGTACCGGTAGATGTACTGGAAAAAGCAAAAGGAATTAAAGTACTCATCACCGATATCGATGGAGTCCTCACGGATGGGGGGATCATCTACGATAATGCGGGGATGGAATTTAAAAAGTACAACGTAAAAGATGGCTTGATCGTCCAGCACCTCAAAAAGGCAGGATTTTTAGTGGGAGCCATCACGGGAAGAGCCTCTCAAGTCGTGGAGAATCGCTGCGAGGAACTGCGCTTTGACTTTCATTACCATGGGGTCAAGGATAAGTTGAAAAAACTGACCGAACTCATGGAAACCATGGAGTTGAGTCTTGAGGAAGTTGCCTACATCGGCGATGACTTGATTGACCTTCCGGTGCTGACTCGAGTAGGGCTATCCATTGCTCCCGCAGATGCGCTTCCTTACGTATGTGCTGCAGTGCATTACGTATCTCCTTTGGATGGAGGAAAAGGCGTATTTCGTGAGGCTGCAGACCTGCTCCTTCACGCCAAAGGGCAATTGGTGCCTTTGGTGGACAACCTAGTTAAAAAAGAAGCATGAATAGAACTACCAAACCCATGTACATCCGTGAAGGAGTAGTCTTGGGATCCGATAAACCCGTCCTTTTTTCTGGACCTTGTGCAGTTGAAAGTTTCGATATCTGTATGGAAATCGGGACTAAAGTTAAAGCCTGGGCAGATGCGCATGGCTTTTCATACGTCTTCAAGGCATCCTTTGACAAGGCCAACCGCACCTCTTCCTCTTCCTTCCGAAGCATCGGTATGGATGCCTCCTTGGAAGTGCTGCAGCGAGTGGGGAAAGCCCTAAATGTACCCTTGGTCACCGATATTCACGAGAGTTACCAGGCTGCCGAGGTAGCCGAGGTGGTGGATGTGCTCCAAATCCCGGCTTTTCTTTGCCGACAAACGGACCTGCTTCTTGCGGCAGCCGCCACGGGGAAAGCAGTTAAAATCAAGCGCGGTCAATTTATGGCCCCTGAGGATATGGCTTATGCAGTCAGCAAGGTGCGCAGTGCAGGCAATGAAAATGTATGTTTGACCGAGCGTGGCTTTTCTTTGGGTTACCACAATCTGGTCGTGGACATGCGCGGACTTCCCATCATGCGACAGTTTGCACCCGTAGTATTTGACATTACCCATTCCGTACAGCAGCCCGGAGGACAGGGTGGAAGCAGTGGGGGGCAGCGTGAGTTTGCGCCGATTTTGGCTAGAGCGGCGGCGGCTACAGGCATCGATGGATTTTTCATCGAAACGCATCCTGAACCAAGCAAGGCACTAAGTGATGGACCTAATTTAATTCCCTTGCACCGCATGGGAGACTTCCTCGAGATGCTGAAAGCCTCTTGGGAGTTGGGAAGAAAATACCAGGATTTTAAGGTGGAGTAAATACGCTTTAACTTTCGATTTGAGAAGGAGAACTTATCGTTGCTCCTTCTTTTTTTGCCCTAAACCCGGCTTTATTGGGATAATATACGTATGTTATATCATACGTTTTAAAGCAGTTGGGGATATGAAGAACCAAATTTTTAGATGGGGCCAACTGGCCCTAATTGGCCTATTTTTTTCACTTGGCCAAGAGTTACTAGGACAGGATTTTTCGTCCCAGTTGCGAATTACCTTAGAGAAAGTGACGCAGGAAGCGCCCGCTCGGATTCGGGATAGGCAACTTACCCAAATTGGGATTGTCTTTCCTTTCTATTCCCAGCGGCAGTTTGAACCCCTCTGGATCAAGCAAGGGAAGTTGACCTCCTTGGCGTATGAATTACGGTTTGAGATTCGTCAGGTTGCGGATGATGCACTTAACCCCGAATCGTATCATCTAGCCCTTATGGAGGCTTTTTTTGAAAGTTACGAGAAGAAGTTGGCCTCTGGATCTCCCTTGGAGGGAGTGGAGTTGGCAGAGTTGGAGTTGCTGTTAAGTGATGCCTATTTTAGGCTGTCGCTGGACTTAGATATAGGCAGAGTAGATCCAAGTAAATTGAAATTCAAATGGGGGATACCCAGAAAAACTCAAACCCAGGATTATGGAGTCCTTTTGAGTCAGGCTGCTCGGGATCAAGATTTGCGCACTGTACTGATTTCCTTGTATCCCAAGACGCCTATTTATAGAAAAGGAAAACTTCGCTTGCGGCAATTGGAGGAATATGTGCAAAAGCAAGGTACATGGAAACCCATCAAATCCGATCGGTCTGTTCACTTGGGGGAATCCAATTCCATGCTACCTCAAGTACGCGAGCGCTTGGCATTCTGGGGATTTTTGCCGAATGGCGCCGTAGAAGATCCCAAGCAGTATGACTCCTTGTTACTAGTCCAGGTACAGGCTTTTCAAAGTCAACGGGGTCTCAATTCAGATGGGATCCTGGGACAATCCACCTTGTCAGCACTCAATACCTCTCCTTCGCAGTTGATGGATAAGATTCGGGTCAATCTGGAGCGCATGCGCTGGGTACCAACCGATTTTTTTGAAAAAGAAGCCATTCTAGTCAACGTCCCGAGTTTCCAAGTTGTGTATCATCGTGGTGCAGACACCTTATTTAGCACCAAAGTGATTGTGGGTACGCTAAAAAATCAAACGCCAATTTTTACGGCACCCTTGAGTTACTTGGTGCTGAGTCCCTATTGGAACATTCCGCCATCCATCGCAAGAAAGGAAACTTTGCCTGCGATACGGAGAAATCCAGGGTACCTGAATGCCAACCACATGGAGGTCGTGAATACTGCGGGTCAGCCGGTATCCATGAGTCAAGTCAACTGGAAGGCTAGCCCTTTTCCGTACCTGATTCGTCAAAAACCTGGCGAACACAATGCCTTGGGGCTAGTCAAATTTATGTTTCCCAATCCCTACAATGTGTACTTACACGACACCCCTTCGAAGCAATTGTTTGAACGCGAGGTGCGTGCATTCAGCCATGGGTGCATTCGTATGGAGCATCCAGAAACCTTTGCGGCATTGCTGTTAAAAGATAGGCAGGAATGGCCTGTGGCCCGGATGCAGGAGGTGATGCACCAAGGGAGAGAGGAGATCGTGCCCTTAACAAAGAAGATTCCTGTAGCCATTCTCTACTTTACTTTTTTGGTTTCACCTACAGGTGTCCCCGTTTTTTACGAGGACATTTATGGGCGGGATGAGGAGTTGCTGCTCCTACTTAAAAAATAGACTAGCCATTCAGAATTTGGAGGTTTCCAAATAATCGGGGTCTTTGCCGTAAACGAATAAGAGGGTTCCGTTTTTGATCAATTGAATGATGGAAGGAGCCAGTTCTGTAGGCACTGCGGGGCAGCCCAAACTTCTACCCAATCGACCGGCTGATTTTAAAAAATCCTCTTTCGCATAATCCGCTCCATGGAGGACAATGGCCCTATTACGCGCTTGGTCATTGATTCCTTTCTCTAAACCATCTAGGCGTAAGGAATAGCCATGTTTACCTTGATAGGTTTCGCCTGTTTTGAAAAATCCTAGGCTACTTTTGTAGGACTCTGGGCGATTGGAAAATTGTTCGGCATGGAGCAATCCTGAGTTTCTCCCATGCGCCACCACCGTATGCAACAGGATTTTTTTCGCTTGCATATCGATGATCCAAAGCCGCCGCTGGGTGGAGGGTAAGGTAAAATCAATCACCGTCAACAGCGGTTTGTTTAATTCATCACCCAGTTGGCTGTATCCTCGCCAAGCACTTGCCAATGCAGAAAGCGAGGGTGGCTGTGGATGCACTGCTGACAACTTTTCAAAAAGTTGTTCGACTTCTGTAGTCACTACAGGCTTCAGGCGGTCAGAAGTAGGGTTTGGAGGAACACCCAAGAGGCTAAAAACCCACAAAATGGGCAAGAGGAAACTTGTGAATCGATTCATTTTTAGGGGGTTGGGTGAAAACTGTATTGGAGATTAAACCTGAGATTCAACTAAAGAGTTCCTTTGACCTTGAAGTTTGACACCTGCTGCAGGTACTTTGAGTTCAACTCCTTTGGAAGTCTGTTTGGGAGGGCTTGATAATATGCCTATTTTTGCGACCAACTGTCAAATTAAGTGGTTGACCTGTAAGGATTTGGTTTTTTGTTTAATATTTATTGTTCATAAATTAAACAAAAAATTAAAAATTGCTGTTTCTAAACTAATGAAAGTATCTATTTTCCGTAAGGAGCATTTTAATGCTGCCCACCGATTGTTTAATCCGACCTGGTCTGACGAAAAAAACGAGGCAATATTTGGCAAGTGCAACAATCCGAATTTTCACGGGCACAACTACGAATTGATTGTGCAGTTGAAAGGGGAGATTGATCCGGAGACCGGGTATGTGTATGACATGAAAGTGCTCAGTGACCTGATCAAGGTTCATGTCTTAAATAAATTTGACCATAAAAATTTAAACCTAGATACTGTTGAATTTAAAGCCCTCAACCCTTCTGCCGAAAACATTGCGGTGGTGATATGGGGTATTTTGAGAGCGCATATTGAACAGAAATACGAATTAATCGTACGACTCTATGAAACAGAAAGAAACTATGTTGAATACGATGGGAATTGACCTAGCAAGAGCCTCCTTTGAAGAAATTGGAGACGAGCATGTAGGCAGTTCACTTCAGACTCCCTTACGAGACGACGCCTTTGAAATGGATGACGATCTCAAGGTGGAGTTGATCGAAAAACACTTCAAAGATATCATGCACATCTTGGGGCTTGACCTCAGCGATGACAGTTTGAAAGGCACACCACACCGTGTGGCTAAAATGTACGTGAAGGAAGTATTTGCGGGACTAAATCCTAAAAATAAGCCTGTACCCAAACTCTTTGAAAACAAGTACAAGTACAAGGAGATGTTGGTGGAAAAGGACATTACCTTCCATTCCCATTGTGAGCACCATTTTGTACCTATCTATGGGAAAGCGCATGTGGCCTACATCTCCAATGGAAATGTAATTGGTCTATCCAAAATCAACCGAATCGTTCAATACTTTTCCAAGAGGCCACAGGTTCAGGAGCGCTTGACCATGCAAATTGGCAACGAACTCAGAGAAATCTTGGGTACCGACGATGTCGCAGTGATCATGGATGCTTACCACATGTGTGTCAGTTCTCGAGGAGTAAACGATACGAACAGTTCTACGGTAACCTCCTTCTATTCCGGAAAATTTGAATCGGATGAGCAAAGCCGAAATGAGTTTTTGAAGTACCTCAGTTTGAAAAAATAAGGACTTCGCAAGGCCATCTCTTGGTGGTCAGTAATTGAGTAAAACTAAACCAACTGAAACCCTGCTTCAAAAGCAGGGTTTTTTTTGTTTCTGTCAAACATTTTTAGGTCTAGTTGATTCTACTACAAACACTACAATCATGAAGGGAAAGCATATCATTTTGGTCGGAGGAAATTCCGGTATAGGCAAAGCAGTAGCCGAACAATTAACAGCACAGGGGGCCATACTTTTTATGTATTCCAAAAGTGGGGAGGGAACCACCGCACTAGATTTTTCCCAGGATTTTGAGGAGATGCCCGGATTGCCAGAGGTGATCGATGGGGTAGTCTATTGCCCAGGAACTATCAATCTGAAGCCTTTCCATCGGATTTCCATCGAAGATTTCAAGCAGGAGATGGAAGTAAATTTTTACGGTGCCGTTCGTGTGCTCCAGGCTTGTTTGAAGGGCTTGAAAAAATCTGCTGAACCAGCAGTAGTGCTTTACAGTACTGTCGCTGTGCAAACCGGCATGGGATTTCATTCCGGTATTTCCTCGGCCAAAGGTGCCATTGAGGGATTGACCCGTTCCTTGGCAGCGGAATGGGCACCCAGCAAAATCCGTGTCAATGCCATCGCACCTTCACTTACTGAAACGCCTTTGGCTGGAGCATTACTTTCCACTCCTGAAAAAAAAGAGGCTTCCGACAAGAGACATCCTTTGGGTCGGGTGGGCCATCCCGAGGACATTGCGTCTGCAACGGTATTTTTACTTTCCTCCCAATCTTCTTGGATGACAGGACAAATCCTTCATGTGGATGGAGGAATGTCACATCTAAAATAAATTAAAACAATTTTACTCCTATTTTTGTAGTGTGTACGGGTATGGTCCCGAGAAGAAAGCATTGTGATTATGAAGACACCTCC
>CANGYY010000068.1 GCA_947458585.1 Cyclobacteriaceae bacterium
TAGTTCCCCAGTATAGTGACCTAATGTCGCAAGTCGCTTGATTTTTTGCGTAGCATCGACAGCATTAGAGACCAATTCCCTAAGGAAAATCTCGTGATCAGAATAGAGGAATTTTTTAATGATTGGGAAAATGTTCTCGGTATGGATCGAGATCGTGCCTTTTTCCTGCATGGGCTTACATCGGTTTAGTTACGTATAAAATGAATCTACCTTTCCCCTGCAAGGCCTATTCCAAGTACAAAAAAATGACAAGATGTCAGAAAAAAACCTTTCCCCAGTCGCTACAGGAAGAAAATCACAGGAATTTTTAGGGCCTTGGCACGTAGGAAAAAGTCAAAGGGTCTGGATATTCAAAGGTAAATCCGGTGGAAACGATTTTCTCCGAACTAATCAACCTCCCGCCGTCTTCATCTGCAGCATCCTGGAAACTAGCAGGCAAGGGAATTCCCAAAGCACTGGCATTGTGCTGATACACTTCCCGCCGCAAGGGATGTTCGGGAGCAACCCCATTGAAGGTTTGATTCCATAATCCCTGATTGATCACCCAAGCAATCATTCCTGCTGCATCCACTTGATGGATAAAGTTGACCCGAGTATGTCCCACCACCTGTTCCTTTCCTGAAAAATAGGTTCCTGGAATCCGATCCTCTCCCATCAATCCCCCCATCCGCAACACCGTCAAGTCATAGGTTGGCGAAGCACCCATCAAGGCTTCCGCTCGGTACAAGATCGCATTGCCCGCAGTACTCTCGGAAATTTTCTCCTCCTCGGTATAAGGCACTGCCCTATTTTCATTGGGGTAGATGCCGGTGCTGGAAAAAAAGATGACCTGCTTTACTGCTGAGTTTGCGACCAAATCGCGTAAGGAAGCGAGTTGCTGCAGGTAGGCTTCCCCATCTCCCTGTCTATTTCGAGGGGGTAGCGTCACCACCAAAATCTCAGAATCAAAAAGTCGGGAATAATCTGTCCCCTTGGGTTCGGGATCTAGGGCAAAGTGAACGGCATCCACCCCTTTTTCGCGAAGGAGTTCCACTTTTCCGGAACGAGTGGAAGATCCGAGCACGCGACACCCCTGCTTTTGCAAAAGCAACCCAGCGACCGCCCCAAGCCAACCCAAACCGATAATTGAAACTTTCTTCATGCGCTAAACTAGTGGTGGGTAACTGAACGTAAACCCTCAACGGATTTTCCAGTCCCCAAACCGAAACCAAAGAAAAAACCTCCTTCTCGGAGGTTTGTTTTATTCTTTTTTGGGAAGGGTTCCCAAAAGGTAATCCCAAAGCGGGGAACTTACACCAAAAGCAGCATCTGGATCTTTGTAATGATGGATGGCATGGTTGACCCACAAGACCTTGAAAAAATTCTTGGGTGGATTGTAGACGTGCACCACGTAATGAACTCCCAGGTAACCCGCATACCCTAGCAAGAATCCAGGTAAGAAATAAAGCGCAAAATCACCCATCAACAGCGTAAACAACAAGTACAAGATTGCTGCATAAGCCGCACTAACAAAGGGAGGCATGGCCAGGCGGTCCTTGTCCTTGGGGTAATCGTGGTGTACTCCGTGGACGTTGTACTGCAACTTGTCCTTGAGCGGCGTATCTGGCTCCATGTGGAAAAAATGCTTGTGCATCATGTACTCCACAAAGGTAAATGCCAAAATGCCCAAAGCGAAAAAGGCAAGACCCAATCCCAAAGGAATTGTAGTACTTGCTACCCCGTAATAAAACGAAACGGAAGAAATGGCCAAAAATAGGGAAATGGGAATGGAAATGTGTGTTCTTGAAATTCGCTCAAGCACAGGATTAGAAAAAAGGGTAGCCGAACCAAAATTGTCAGGTCGATCTAGTCTCCCAATCTTTTTCATGATAACTAGTGGTTTAGGTAGTTCTTAAAAATTGTGTTGTACTAGAGGTATTAACTATCCTACAAAAATAAGGGTTTCCGTTTTTTGAAAATTTTTTCACTTTACTGATTTAACTCATCTTTTTTTCTGCCTCTTGGGTCAAGGCAATGGTTTTGCGGTAATAGTCCTCATACAAGGGAAGGATCTGATCAATGTCAAATTCCTTGGCACGAGCCAAAGCCCGCTCCTTAAATCCTGGCAAATTGGCGGCATCCAAAATAAATAGCGCTTTCTTGGTCATGTCCTCCACGTCGCCCACCTCGCAAGCAAAGCCCGTCACCCCATCCAAATTGAGTTCGGGTATCCCTCCCGCATTGGATGACAAGACCGGCACTTCACAGGCCATCGCTTCCAAAGCCGCTAGTCCAAAACTTTCTTTTTCAGATGGCATCAAGAAAAGGTCAGCCACAGACAACACTTCCTCCACTGCCTCCAATTTACCCAAGAAACGGATGTCTTCGCAAGTACCGAGGGTGCGGCAAAGGCGTTCCATACGATCTCTTTCCGGTCCATCACCCACTAAAAGTAACTTGGCGGGGATCTCTTTACGAACATTGTAAAAGACATGGATTACGTCTTCTACCCGCTTTACTTTTCGGAAGTTGGAGGTATGGACGAGTAGCATTTCCCCATTGGGGCAGATGGCCAACTTAAAGTGCTCTTTTCGTTGCTTCTTAAACCGCTCCAAATCGATGAAATTTGGAATCACTTCAATGTCTCGCTTGATGTCGAAGTAGTCGTAGGTCTCTTTTTTCAAATCCTCAGAAACGGCCGTCACCCCATCGGATTGATTGATGGAGAAGGTAACCACTGGCTCGTAACTCGGATCTTTCCCAACCAAAGTAATGTCCGTGCCGTGCAGCGTGGTCACTACTGGAATGGAAATTCCCTCTGTCTTCAAAATCTGCTTCGCCATATAGGCAGAAGAAGCATGCGGAATGGCGTAATGTACGTGGAGGAGATCCAGATTTTCATACTTGACCACACTCACCATTTTGCTGGCCAGGGCGAGTTCGTAAGGAGCAAACTCAAACAAGGGATAACTCTTGATGTCTACCTCGTGGTAGAATAGGTTTTCACTAAAAAAATCCAGTCGCATCGGCTGCTTGTAGGTAATGAAATGAACCTCATGACCCACCTTCGCAAGACCTTTGCCTAATTCGGTGGCAACAACTCCACTACCTCCGAAGGTAGGGTAACATACAATTCCAATTTTCATCTAGTAAGCAAAGGCTGTTCCAACGTGCTGATAACACGCTTCAACTATAGTTTTGTTCAAAATAAAAGATTTTTATGCTTCCTTTTTTCATCTGAAAAGAACCCACGAAGAAAAAATCTAGCGCGCAACTCCACAAAAATCTGATTAATTTACCAAAGAAATAGCAGACACTTATGAAACATACTTTTCTTTTACTCGGACTCGTGCTTCTCAGTTGGGCCTGTACCACCTCCCCAAATACAGAATCCGACCAAGAAAAAATCGATCCCAGCACCTACTGGGGTGAAAACCCTTGGCCAGAAATTCGCAAAAAACGGATCAACCAATTGCTCCCTGAAGCCTTAAAAAATGCCAAGGTTGCGAGTTGGCTCGTGATCTGTAGAGAAAACTACAACGATCCCATCGCCACCCATGTGGGCGGTGAAAACGCAAGCGGTACGGCAGCCTTTCTTTTTTACAGCGACGAATCGGGCTTCCACTCCCTGGCCTTTTCCCCAGAAGGAGAAGCAAAGGCCCTGGAGGACCTCGCCATCCATGAAAAAGTAGAACGCATCCCTCGAGGAGAATCTGCAGTCGCCAGAGCGGTGGCCTTCATCAAAGAAAAAGGCTTTCCTACCATAGCCATCAATACCTCTGCCAGCAACGAGATGGCCGATGGCCTTACCCATAGCCAGCACCAAGAACTGGCTTCCTTGATGGGAAGCGATGTGAACAAACTCGTTTCCTCCGAAGAATTGGTGTACGAATGGCTTTCCATCAAACTTCCCGAGGAAGTAGAAATTCTGAAGAAAGCCGCACAGTTGGCCTCTGATTTTCAAGAAGAGGCCTATGCAAGCATCATCCCCGGCAAAACCACCGATGCGGAGGTCGCCAAATTCCTAAAGGCCAAAATGGCCGAATACGGTGTAACCGATGCTTGGCATCCCGACCAAAATCCGAACGTCAACTCCGGTCCTGACCGAGGTCACTCCCATGCTACCGATAAGGTGATTCAGCCAGGCGATGTTATTCAAACTGACTTTGGAGTCAAATTGTACGGAATCTGGGTGAGCGACATCCAGCGATTTGCCTATGTACTGAAGGAGGGCGAGACCAGTGCACCGAAGGAAATTCAACAGTATTGGGAAAATGGAAAAGCAGGCAGCCGAATTGCACTTGCTGCCATGAAGCCTGGCGTGAAGGGTGAAGATGTAGACCGTGCCCAGCGGGACTTGATGGACGCCAATGGATCACTTTATGTGCCTTGGAGTACAGGTCACCCCGTAGGTTATGTGGCCCATGATGTAGGACCAAATCTAGGGGGTGCACGCATACCTACCCCACGGCCTGCAGCCCAGAAACTATTGAAGCAGGGAATGGTCTTTGCCTTTGATGGGTTCCACTGCTGGAAGCAAGCAGATGGCACGGAGAAAACCATCTCTGTAGAAGAAATGGCTGTGGTCAACGAAAGTGGGGCCACTTACCTGATCGCTCCCCAAGAAGACCTGATTTTGGTTGGAAAAAAATAAGTTGACCGAATTCAATAAAGACAAAAGCCAGGGAAACTTGGCTTTTGTCTTTTAACGATTTCAAATCCAATCACCCCCCAAGAGCGTTACTTGAAGAGCCACAAATTTTAACTTTTTCAATCATTCAATTTTGCAATTGGTTACCTTTGAACAACCATAATCTTCACTCTCCATGAACGAGCGCTACCTGCAGCGCGGAGTTTCCGCATCCAAAGAAGACGTACACCAAGCCATCTCTAAGTTGGACAAGGGACTTTTCCCCAAGGCCTTCTGCAAAATAGTAGAAGACACCCTGGGCAACGACCCTGAGTACTGCAACATCATGCATGCGGATGGAGCAGGCACCAAGTCCTCCCTTGCCTACCTCTACTGGAAGGAAACGGGAGACCTGAGCGTCTGGAAGGGAATCGCGCAGGATGCGATCATCATGAATACGGATGACCTGCTTTGTGTAGGTGCCACCACCAACATTCTCGTGTCATCCACCATCGGAAGAAATAAAAACTTGATTCCTGGGGAGGTGATTTCTGCCATCATCGAAGGAACCGAAGAGGTCCTTCAACTGCTCCGCGACCATGGGGTCAATGCGGTCCTCACCGGCGGGGAAACTGCCGATGTGGGAGACTTGGTACGCACTATCATTGTGGACAGTACCGTAACCTGCCGCATGCGCAGAGAAGACATCATCTCCAACGACCGCATCCAAGCAGGAGATGTGATTGTAGGACTATCCTCCTTTGGTCAAGCCAACTACGAGAGCGAATACAATGGAGGCATGGGCAGCAATGGGCTGACCTCTGCACGCCACGATGTATTTCACAAAATTTTAAAATCCCGCTATCCAGAAAGTTTTGATCCTGCTGTTCCGGACCAACTCGTGTATGCGGGAAAATACCATCTCACTGATCCTGCTCCTGGCACATCGGTGAACATGGGCAAATTGGTGCTTTCTCCTACCCGAACCTATGCCCCCATCCTCGCAGATGTATTGAACTACATGCGCCCTAAAATTCATGGACTAGTACATTGCTCAGGAGGCGCTCAAACCAAGGTCCTACACTTTGTGGACGATGTGCACATCATCAAGGACAACTTGTTTGAAACACCACCCTTGTTCCGCATCATCCAAGAAGAAAGCGGAACCGACTGGAAAGAAATGTACAAAGTCTTCAACATGGGCCATCGCATGGAAGTCTACCTCGACGAGCGGCACGCAGAAGAGGTCATCGATATCGCCGAGTCCTACGGGGTGGAAGCCCAAATCATCGGACGAGTAGAGCCCCACAAAGGCAAAAAAGTAACCATTCAAGGTCCTTACGGCACCTTCGAATACTAAATAAGAGGATTACCTCCTCAATCGAACTTTTCTCCCAATTGCTATGCTTCGGATGCTACGCGTATTTGCTTGGGTAGTGGCAGGACTCCTGCTCCTGGGCGTAGCCACGCTTACCACGGTAGACCGAAGTCCCCTGGAGGAGCAAGATTTCTACAAAAGCACATTTGCCGAACTAGCCAGCAGCACCTGGAGCAGCAGCAGCGGAGCAAATTGGATGGGAGGATGGGCTACCGTGAATGTGACCCCAGCCCAACCCGCGGAACTGGTGGGCTATTCCCCTCGAGGTCCCTATACTTTTGTCCAAGACTCCAGCCACGTCAAGGCCTTGACGCTGAGCAATGGAAAATCAAGCATCGCCTGGCTCAATTACGAATTACTGATTGTCCATCCCCAACTTGCCGATCAGGTACGCGCAGGGGTAAGAGAAGCAGGGATCTCTGTGGACCAACTTATTTTCACCGCCACACACACCCATTCCGGCATGGGAGGATACATGCCCGGGCTGGTAGGATCACTTGCCTTTGGGGGCTACGATGAGGAGGTAGTTGCGCAACTGGTAGCAGGGTCCGTGCGTGCCTTGCAAACTGCCATCGCCAGCCAAGATACGGTCACCCTTTCCTACAAAAAAACAAGCGTTTCCGATCTTGTCTCCAATCGCTTCGTCAAAGGAGGCGCCATTGACCCATTCGTGCGCCAGGTACTTTTTCAACGAAAGGATGGACAGAAAGCCACCTTCCTGACCTACTCAGCACATGCCACCGTCTTGAGTTCCAAGTTTATGGGGCTCTCTGGAGATTACCCGGCCTTTCTCACCCAGCAATTGGAGGAGGAGGAAGTGGATTTTGCCCTATTTGCAGCAGGCACCGTGGGAAGCCATCGTCCACTCACGCAAGGCAATACCCCCGAAGAGGTCAATGCCTATGCACTTGCCATTGATGCTCGGCTCAATGCGGATACCAGTTCAGTTGCGTTGGCAGGAGAAGCCCAACTTCGGACTTCTAAGGTGGATATCCAATTGGGAGAATCCCAACTTCGCGTGACCACCAACTTACGTCTCCGCCCCTGGCTATTTCGATCCCTACTTGGGGAGGTACCGGCCTACCTAGACATTACCCAAGTGGGAAATATCCTGTTCATTTCCAGTAGTGGGGAACTGTCCGGTGTCTTTTACGAGGCATGGGATGCCCTGGCGAAGGAAAAAGGTCTAGAATTAGTAGTCACCGTATTCAATGGAAGTTACATCGGGTACATCACGCCTGATGAGTTGTACGATGCCCAATTTCACGAGGTACGGGAGATGAACTGGTTTGGCCCGGGAAATGGGCAGTATTTTGATCGCCTCATCCAGGAAGTCATCCGCAAAGCAGAAAAGTAAACCCACAAACCCATGTCCCAACGAAGCGGGCTTTCCAGCATTCTTAGTCTTCGCTGCCCAAAATGCAGAACGGGACATCTTTTTCAGTCTGGTAAAATTTCAAGACCGGGAAGTTTGTTTACCATGCATCCGGCATGTCCTCATTGCAAGCAGTCCTTCGACCCCGAACCAGGATTTTATTTTGGATCCATGTTTGTCAGTTACGGGATCAATACCGCCTTGTTTTTGATTTCTTGGGTGGCACTCCTGCTCATCTACCCGGACTACACCTTGTCTTTGCTTCTCGGTATCCTTACAGCAGTAGTGATCCTGAGTTTGCCTCTGAGTTTCCGATGGAGTCGATCGATTTGGTTGGCTTTATTTGTGCGTTTTGACCCAAATGCTGGGAATACCCTAGACTCCTAAATCCAAAGGAGCAACCAAGGAATCCAAAAGGCGAGTTCCATCCGATGTCTTTTTTGTGCGGAAGAAAGCCGAGTTTGAAAAAAAGTCAGGTAATGCACCAACAGCGGTAATAGCAGCAAGCAAGAAAAAGGACGGTAAAAAGAGGGGAGCAAAATAAATACGGCTAGGGACGCAAAGATGCCCAAAAAGGAAAGGCTACGAATCCATTGGATAAGTTGAAGCGAAGGATAGACCTGAGCAATGGAAAGAAACCCATCCTGTCGATCTTCCTCTCGATCCAAAAAAGACAGCATCCAAAGATTGAGCAAAGCCAACACAAAAAATAAGGCCGCAAAAATCAGTACTGCCCAGGTCAAGTCTGCGGCTTCTGCACGAAGCAGGGGGAGCCAAATCGTACCCAATACATAGAATAAGGCGATGGATACCTCCTTCAATAGGACTGGACCAAATTTTTGAATTGCCCAGCGACACCCAAACATGGATAACGCCAAAATCAAAGTCAGTTGGAATTCCTTGCCCAATCCCATCCAGTAAAATGCCCCCACAAGTCCTGAGAGGACCGCGATAAGAATTCCCACTCCAAGGACAACTTGGTGCCTTCGATGGAAAGCCCTTCGTGGAGAGGAGGTATTCGCAATTTTTCGAGCATCCAGCAAATGGTCCAGGTTGTAAATCGTCCAAACAGCCAGGCCCAACAAGACAAAGGCTGGCCAGTTCAAGGATACATGCAGCAGTTCCTGGAAAAAATAGAGACTAGCCATCGCCCCAATCACCACGTCAAGGGATAGCCAGGAAAAAAGGGTAAAGAACTGTTGAATTAGCCTCATTGCCTAAATTTAAAGCCAAGGAGGCAGAGCACCCAAGGAATGATGGATTTTTAGGTAAGATTTTCTACATTTAATCAGCCCAACAAGGGAACACAACGCTACTAATCAATAACCCAAACCCATGAAAACCTACTTATCACTCGTAGCACTGCTGCTACTTCCCCTACTTACCCTAGCCCAAGACCCCATCAAAATAGCCTTTGTAGGCAATAGCATTACCGAAGGACCTGGAAGAGAAAACCCTGGATCTTTTCCCCTGCAAGTAGGTCAAATCCTGGGAAATACATACGAGGTAAAGAATTTTGGTGTAAGTGGGCGTACCCTTTTGAAAAAAGGAGACTTCCCATACTGGAACGAGCCTCAGTTCCAACAGGTAAAAGATTTTCGTCCAGACGTCCTGCTCATCAAGTTGGGCACCAACGATTCCAAACCACAGAACTGGGCCCATAAGGATGAGTTTGTTCAAGACTACTTGGACTTGATTGCCGAATTTCGGGACCACATGCCCAAGGATGGCAAAGTATACGTGATCCTTCCGGTGCCTGTCACCCGGCTCAATTTTGGAATCAACCCAGACGTGATGAACAACGAGCAGCGCCTGATGCTTTTTGAGATCATCCAAAAGTCCGGTGCTGAAGTCATCGACCTCTACACCCCCTTAATGGATCGACCCGAGTTATTGCCAGATGGCGTGCACCCCAATGCCGAAGGGCTGAGCATCATGGCTCGAGTGATCAGTAGAAGGATTCGAATGTAAATCTGGCAACCCCTAAAAACAAAAAACCACAGCCTGGATCAAGCTGTGGTTTTTTTATTGTTTGTAGCAATTACTTTCCGGCCAGTGCATTTGCACCCGCCACAATTTCGAGGATTTCGTTGGTGATGGCTGCCTGACGAGTACGGTTGTACATCAACTTCAACTCTTTAAGCAATTCACCTGCATTTTCTGTTGCCTTATCCATCGCAGTCATTCGTGCACCATGCTCAGAGGCATTGGATTCTAGCACTGCTTTGTAAAATTGGATCCGCAAAGAAATAGGCACCAATTCTTCAATGATGTAGGTACGAGAAGGCTCCAAAAGGTAATCTGTTTCAGTAGCAGCAGCCTCTCCCTCCTGTGGGGCCATAGGCAAGAATTGCTCTACACGCACCACTTGGGTAGCCACATTTTTAAACTCGTTGAACACCAAGACCACTTGATCGTAATCGGCTGCTAAGAAGCCATCCATTGCGAATGATGCTGCTTCCTTCACTACATCAAAATTCAATTGCTGGAAGACAGTAAAATAGGTGTCAATCACCTGGTAATTGGACTTCTTGTAGTACTCGTAGGCTTTTTTACCAAGGGGAAGCACGGTAATTTCAGCACCTTCAAATTGCTCTTTGATGGATAGGTTAGTGGCCTTTAAAATATTGGTATTGAATGCACCGCAAAGGCCTTTGTCTGAAGTCACAGGAATCAACAACACCTTCTTCACCTCACGCTTGGCTGCAAACACAATGTCTGAATCCCCTTCAGAGGCAGCGGATACATTGTTCAGGATTGCAGTCAACTTTTGTGAATAAGGACGCATTTGAACGATCTTTTCTTGCGCTCTTCGCAACTTGGCAGCGGAAACCATTTTCATGGCTTTCGTGATCTGCTGCGTCGACATGACCGAGTTTATTCGTTGCTTTACTTCCTTTAAGTTAGCCATCAGAGATTGCTTTGTGCGTATAACAA